>NZ_JAECVX010000007.1:0-175417 GCF_016055105.1 Thermoactinomyces sp. CICC 10523 | reverse complement strand
CCTTCATCGGCTCCTGGCGCCAAGGCATCCACCGTGTGCCCTTAGTAGCTTAACCTGCTACGGTTTCTCTCCCGGTGATGCAACTTGACGAATGACCATTTCGTCATTTGCCTTATTCCATATCTTATTTTCAAGGTGCGTTCTCTCAGTTGTGCCGATCCTCTCGGCGACAAGAAATAATATATCACTGGTTCAAAAAATATGCAAGCCTTTTTTATAAAAAATTTAGCGGGTGGGAATTTGAACCTGCCCGCTTCGACCTTCATCATCGATCAGCCCAAAATCTGAACCAACTCGATCCACTCTCCGTCCGGCCCCAGCACAAAAGCATTCTTCAGCCCGATGTCCCATGTTTTGATCTCTTGGGCAATCTCTACACCTTCTTTTTGCATCCTGTTCACTTCCGCATTGAGATCATTGGTCAAAAATAGGCGGTCAGCAAATCGAGATGGGAAGCTTCCTGCTCATGAAATCCCGTCATCAATCCGGACGACGTTTAACTGGGTCTCTTGGTCGATGCGCAGACAAGTCCATCCGCCGACCGCTTGAATCCCCCCTGACAAGGCTGCACTTTCAAGCGCCCGCACCACTGTTGTTCCCACTGCAATCACTCGTTTCCCTCTCTCTTTCGCTTCCTGAATGATTCTTGCCGTTTCTTCCGGGACTGCATAGAATTCACAATTTCCCTCCGGTTGAACCCGCTCCGCATCGTCAAATAAGTAACTCAACCCAGTATGCAGGGTTAGATAGGCAATTTTTATCCCTTTCCTTTGCAAGCGAAAAAGCATTTCCCAGGTAAACGCTCGGCCGGCCGATGGAAGCTCAACCGAACCCGGCGCATTACCGTATACGGTTTGATAATAATCGAGCGGCCATGATTCGGCGGAATACTCATAATGGACCGGCTCCCCGAGTGCGTAGATTTCTTCCAACAGCGCAGCCCCTTGCCGGTTGAAATCCAACGTGACAAAAGGCGGGCGAGTCTAAATCGCCTTTGCCAATAACCGCGGCGAAAATTCAAGCAGGTCCCCCGGCATCACCGATCCTCCCACCAACAATGCGTCCCAGATTGACTTATCTTTTCTGCGGGCCAAGCGAACCTCCATTCCCCTCTTTAGACACTCATCCCGACGAATCCAATTGGCCTTAAGCGAAGCCGGAATTGTACGGCTGTTGTTTAACACCAGCACATCGCCCGGGGACAAGTATTGATCAAGCTGAAAGAAGATGGTATGTCGGGATTTTCCGGTAAGCCGGTCAGAAACCATCAATTTCACATGATCCCGCCGGATTCCCTTCCGTTCCGGCAGGCTGGAGGCATTTAAAACCGGTGGCAGAACAAATTGGATCGGAGCCGCCATCGTTGATCCCCTTCTTTCCCGGCAAATGTGGGTGCATGAAGCCGTTGGCCATTGACATGACTGGACTCATCCTGTGCAAGATAGAGGAAAACACCTACCCTGTCACGCGGATCAGCCAATTCATAATCGCAATCCGGTACGGCCAGGGCATGCATCTCCGTATCCATCTCCTCGGGGTCGACTGCATTTACCCTGACTCCGCTGCCCTCCACCTCATCGGTCCAGGTTTGCGTCATTCCTTCCAGGGCAAACTTGGAGATGCCGTATGCTCCCCATCCGGCATAACCAATCCGGCCTGCTTCCGATGTGACATTGATCACTGACCCTTTTCCGCGCGCGAGCATCCCGGCCAGTACCCGCCGGGTAACCAAAAACGGATTCATGACGTTAACCCGCAAGACTTCCATAAAATCTTCCTCGGGAAAGTCGAGCAAGTACGGACTCGGACTCGGACCAAAGATTCCGGCGTTGTTAATCAAAACATCGATTTGCCCAAATTCGCCCTCCGCTGTCGCCACAAACCGTTCCACATCGCGCGGGGAGGACATATCTCCTGCCATGGCCAATACTTTTACCAAGTAAGCTTGCAGCTCCTTTTCCACTTGCTTCAGATTTGCTTCCGTACGGGCGGTGAGCGCCAGTGAAGCCCCCTGTTCGGCAAAGGCATGTGCCAAAGCCCTCCCCAGTCCCCGTGACGCCCCGGTAATCATAACCACCTTATTTTTCAGTATTAGAAAAACCTCCTTATTTTTCTGAATGATTGTGGCACCACATTTTTACCCATTTAACAAACTTTTATAAACAATTATGTTTGTTAAATGGGTAAAAATTTTTTCTTCCAAAACAACGGCCAAAGGGCTTTGCAACTCCTTTGGCCAACAAAACAAGTTATTGTTGATCAACGACCAGACGGTTCCCAAGGAGCCCTCTTTTTGTTGCAAGCCGAGAGACTCGGAAACAGTACCGCCCAGTCATTCCCGGTGCTTTATTCCGGTGAACGGATGACACGGGGCATCCGGGCAATAATCGGCGTTCCGTAGCGCAGGTTTAATTTAGGATTGGGAAGAGAGACTGTCATGTGAGAAATCCGTTTGAGTTCGGCGATTTCCCCTCCATTTTCCACCCATAACCGGTTCACTTCATCGTTCTGGGCGACCCATTCCTGATCCAGTTTCCCGCCCACATCACTGTACCTCTGCTTGGCATAGGTGCGCAAATTGTACCAGCGCTCATCCAGCAGATCGCCCGTATCCCGCCAGTGATTCAGATCGATTTTCTTCATGCGGTACAAATCGTCCAAGGCTTCATTCAAATGCCTGTCTTCCAGTGTCACGCGGGCATCCATGCTTTGGTAAGTCTCATCCAGTTTTTGATTATCACTGGTATATTGTTGATTGATCGCTTGCAGCGTTTTTGTGTACCAATTTTCATTTTCAGCATCCAATTCGCCGGCAAAACGGGAAAAGGCCTCTTTCAGTCCCTGCTCATCCATGACAGGCACAAACGTGCCTCCCCCGGCAATCGCGGCGCTATCCAATGTCTGCCGGCTTTTTTCATCCAGACTGAGCCCGATGATGTTGACGATCGTTTGTGGATTGGATTTATGTAATTGCTTCACTTCGGCAACAGGGTTTCCACCGCAGGTATCGCTTCCCCCGCTGACGATGTAGATCCGGTTCTTGCCTGTGGCCCCCGGCTTTTCAGAAAATGCGCGGGCTGTCTGTTTGATCGCCAAGGCAAGCGGTATTCCGCCGGCAGGCTGAGCTCCGTTTAAAGCCTGGTCAAAGCGGTTAGCATCATAAGCGGACAATTGGTACGCTGTCTCAACATTCCCGCAGGAAGGAGCCTGGTTCTTGGTTTGCTCTGAACCGGTCTGTCCGTAAAGGAGCAGGGCCACTTTCGTTTCCTTGGGAAGTTTGGCCGCAAATTGTTTAATGGCCTGACGAGCAAGGGCCATTTTGCTTTCCCCGTTCATCATTCCTGCCATCATCCCGCTTGCATCAAGAAGAATGACAACATTCTCCTTCATTTTCGGCTTTGTCGCATCCTTTAGAGCAGTCGGCTCAGCCTCGGATTTTAAACGGAGCAAAGTCGCCTTGTATTGAGGATTCTCCAATTTCGTAAATTGCTCTTCATATTCTGCATAGTTTTCCCCCAACAGTGCCAGCAACCGGCCATAAATCTCTTCCGCCTTCAAATTTTTCGGGAAAGTCTGCAACGCTGCCCGCAGCTTCTGCACATTATAACGCTTGGATGCATAAAGGCCCTGTCCATGATCCCGGACGATCAATTTGGCATCCGTGCTTGAAATCGGCGGTTTAAAATCAGCCTCTTTTTTGTCTGGCTCGCCCGCCAGTGATAAATAGCTGCAACCGCTGAGCAACATCGAACAGGCAAGGACGGCAGCCCACCCTCTGATCGTTTTGCGTTCCATTTCTTCCCTCCCATCATTGAGAATCCTCTTCTTCTGCTTATACCATACTATGCTTTCACTGGGAAAAGAAAAAAGCAAAATACAACTTTTCGTCATCTTTTTCTCAACGGCCGTTCATTCTCTCACGCACAATCGAATGAACGAGATGAACCGGCGACATCTCCCCGCCCGTAAACAAGGATACCCATTGCTTGGAAGGCAGCAATCTTTTGGCGATCTCGGCTTCATCCAACCCTCTCTCATGAAATTCCAGCGTTTTCTCCTGTAACCCTTCCAAAAAACGAAGCTTCTTTTCCAATTTGAAACGGCCGTCCTCTACAATGCCTGCGTGGCCGCAAAAAACGGTTTCGACCGGGAAAGTCAGAATCCGCTTGATCGAATCGATCATCCGGGGAACCGATTCTCCTTTCATCCCGTAATCGAGGCGGGTTCCCAAAAATAAATCACCTACGAACAACCATTTTTTCTCTTCTTCGAGCAGGCAAATATGGTCAGGTGAATGCCCCGGGGTGCGAACAATCCGAAATCGATGGTTCGGCGTCTCCAGCCATTCGGGTACATCGACGCCCCCCATTTCCCCCCGCTTATTCCCCCAGATGATCCGACGGTAAGCTGGCATTTCCAATCGGTCAAATTCCGATTTTGTCTCAGGTGACCGGTACAAGGGAATGCGAAAGTAAGCGGCCCAAAAATCGGCGTTGCCGGCGTGATCTTCGTGAAAATGAGTGAGAACAATCTGGCGCGGATTTTTATCAGTTAAATAAGGAAGGAGTTCTGATCTTGCACGAACCGGCCCGGTGTCGATTAACAGACCGTCCACAATGTAACAACAAAAAGATAAAGGACTGCGAAAAAAACAGAAGCGTCCCCGGATCATATGAACATCTTCATTCACCGCTGTCCTGATTCGTATTTTCCTCATCTCGCCATTCTTCCTTCCTGGAAAATGACACATCGAAAAAGGCTCAGGCGCACATCTCCAGTGTTTGTTTAATCACACACCTGGTGCTTCTCCTTATTATTGTAAACCATCCTTCTTCTTCCTGATATTTTCGCAAGCCATGAAAAAAAGCCGGTTGATTCTACCGGCTTTCACACTAACTCTTTCACCAGCCTGCCAGGGTCGGAAACATATTCTCCCAGGGTTTTTGTAAAGCGAATCGCATCCGCCCCATCCAGGACGCGATGATCAAAACTGAGCGAAACATTCATTTGCCAGCCAGCCGTGAGAACGCCTTCCCGAACGACCGGCTTTTGTTCAATGGGATGAATAGCCAGGATGGCCACTTCCGGGGGATTGATAATCGGTGTAGCCCAGCTGCCGCCAAGCGCACCGGCGTTGCTGATGGTAAATGTGCTCCCTTTCATATGCTTGGGCAAAAGTTTTCCTTCTCTCGCCCACTCTGTCAATTGTCCCAATTCCTCAGCGATTCTCTCCATACTCTTTCTTTCCACCTGATGGATTACGGGAACCAGCAAACCGCGCGGCGTATCGGTGGCAATCCCCAGAGAAACGGAAGAAAAACGCCTTACTTTCTGTTCCTCTTCCAAAAAATGGACATTGAAATGAGGATGGTGTTTCAAAGTGACGGCAACCAGTTTGGCCAGAATCGCCATGTAGGTCAGACGGGGCCCTTCGGGGTCGTGAAGCCGGTTCTTGCGCCACTCCACCAATCCGTCAGCGGCCAGCTCATCAAAGTGGGTCGCGTGGGGTTTGCGCGTCACCGAAAACAACAACCGGTCAGCGATCTTGCGACGGGTGGGGGTGAGGGATTCTTCCACCCACTCCCGGGCATGCGAAGGGGCATCGACAATCCCGGTTTGCCCGTCTTCGCCGGCGGATAACAACTGATTCGATCGGGCTGCCTTCCTCACATCATCATCAGTCACCCTGCCGTGAACGCCTGTCCCCTCCACTTGCAGCAAATCAACTCCCAAATCCCGTGCCAGACGGCGGGTGGACGGCGCGGCCAACACCCTTTTCCGCTTCTTTGCCCCTGTCGCCTCCCGCAGATTCTTTTCGTCCCCGCCGGAAGCTCCCGGTGTTGGAGGCGGATCCGGTTTCTCTTCCTCCTGACCTGCGAGCCTGTATAATACTTCTCCCACCGGAACCACATCCCCGATTTTCCAGCAAAGGCTGGCAATGCGTCCGGCCGCGGGGGCAGGCAGTTCGACCACAGCCTTATCAGTCTGCACTTCAATCACAGGCTGATTTTCTTCCACCTCTTCTCCTTCCGCCACCAACCAGCGCACCACTTCCGCTTCTGCCACGCCTTCACCGATATCCGGCAAGCGAAATGCCACTGACATCCCATTTCCCTCCTCGCTTTCTTAAAATGATGCAACCTGACCGATCGCTTGTGAAACGCGCTCCACTCCGGGAAGAAAATGGTCTTCCAAAGCAAACATCGGAACCGGAGCATCATATCCGGTCACGCGGGCGATCGGAGCCTCCAAATACAAAAAGGCGTGTTCTTGGATCAGGGCAATCAGTTCGGCGCCAAGGCCCGCCGTTTTCGGAGCCTCATGAACGATGACGGCTCTGCCGGTCTTTTTGATCGATTCGATGATCGTCTCTTCATCCAGCGGATAGAGCGTGCGCAAATCGATAACGTCACAGCTGACCCCTTTTTGCTCCCACTCCCGGGCCGCTTTTTCCGCAATCGGCACCATCGCCCCCCAAGCAAATACGCTGAGATCATCCCCTTCTCTCACCCGTCGCGCTTTTCCAAGCGGCACTTCGAACCAGCCCTCGGGGACCTCTTCTTTGACGGAGCGATAAATTCGCATCGGCTCCAGGAAAATGACCGGATCCGGATCTTTGATCGCTGCGAGCAACAGCCCTTTCGCGTCGGACGGGGTGGAAGGCACGACGACTTTCAGACCGGGAATATGCACAAACAAGCTTTCTGTCGAATCGCAATGCAGTTCGGGAGCGCGAATTCCGCCTCCGTAAGGGGCCCGGATGACCAGCGAGGCGGGAAACACTCCCTGTGTCCGGGTGCGCAGGCGGGCGGCATGCGTGACGATTTGTTCAAAAGCGGGATAGATAAAACCCATAAACTGAATTTCCGCCACCGGTCGAAACCCGTTGACCGCCAGGCCGATCGACGTTCCGACAATCCCCGCTTCCGCGAGAGGCGTATCAATCACGCGCTCATCGCCGAACTCTTCCCACAATCCGTCCGTCGCCCGAAATACCCCTCCGTTTTTGCCCACATCTTCCCCGAGAACGATTACACTGGGGTCGGTCTTCAAGGCGACGCGCATTCCGTCACAGATCGCCTGCACGATGGTCATCTTCGTCATCCTACTCCCCCCTTATCCTGTTCCAATTGCTTTTGTTGCCGCCTTTCATTGGGAGAAAGCTGCGCATACACATGTGCGAACAGATGGGTGGGCGGGGCGGGAGGACGGCTTTCCGCTTCCCGGATCGCCTCATCGATTCGCCGCTTGCACTCCTGTTCCCACTCTTTTTCCTCTGCTTCATTCAGAAGGCCTTCCGCTCGTAACAAGTGAATGTAGCGCTTGAGCGGGTCTTTCTTTTGCACCCACTCTGCCACTTCTGCATCGGGACGGTAGCGTTTCGCATCATCGGCTGTGGTATGGGAACCTTTGCGATAGGTTACCGCTTCAATCAAGGTCGGCCCTTGACCTGACCGGGCCCGTTTCACCGCTTCCGTCATCACATCATAAACGGCAAGCACATCATTGCCGTCAACGCGGACTCCCGGAAACCCATAGGCAGCGGCCCGTTCCGCCACCGTTTCCGACGCGGATTGGCGCGAAAAAGGAACACTGATGGCGTAGCCGTTATTCTGGCAGAAGAGAATCACTGGCACGCGAAAAACGCCTGCGAAGTTGCATGCTTCATGAAAATCGCCCTCCGAGGTGGCTCCATCTCCAAAATAGGCAACAGCAACCGACGATTCTCTGCGCAGTTTTGCCGCCCAAGCCGCCCCGACCGCATGCGGAATCTGAGTGGCGATGGGAACGGAAGGCGGAAGCAAGCGAACCCCTTCGGGCGGCTTGCATCCCTCCACCCGTCCCATCCAATAAAGCAGAATATTGGCGATCGGCATTCCGGCGATCATCGCTACCCCGTGTTCACGATAACTGGGGAAAATCCAGTCTTCCTCCTTCAGCGCCATCGCACTGCCGATCTGTGCCGCCTCCTGGCCCTCCAGCGGCGCATAGGTGCCGATCCTCCCCTGCCTCTGCAACAAAATCGCCCGGCGGTCAAACATGCGGACGAGCGTCATCTCGCGGTAAAATCGAAGTTTCGTCTCCCGGTTCAGCCGTGTCCATATCTCCATCCCCCGTCCCGACAGCGTGCCGTCCGGCAGGAGATATTGAACGAGATTTTCTTGACGCTGGTCAGTAAGCACAAACCCTACCTCCCTCTTTCCGACAAATGAAAACCGAGCAGAATCCGGCGAAGATCCGCCACTTTCTCGATGCGCTCCATCACCAGTTGATCGGCTGCCCTGCTCGTGGCAATATTCTCGGCATGCGAACGTTCATAAATGGCTAACAACATGTCATAAATCGCTTTCGTCTTGGCCAGAACCCGTTTCTCTTCGTAACCCTCCACTTCATCGGCTACCTGAATCAATCCGCCCGCATTGACGAGATAATCAGGGGCATAGAGAATTCCTTTTTCATGCAGGTAATCGCCATGACGCGTTTCTTCGAGCTGGTTGTTGGCAGAACCGACAATCGCCAGGCAGCGAAGCTGGTCGATCGTTTCATCGTTCACCACACCACCGCGGGCGCAGGGGGCGAAAATGTCACACTCCACGCGATGGATTGTATCCACTCCGGTCAATTCCACATTACCTCCGTACTTTTCTGCCAATTCCATGCAACGCTCCTCGTTGATATCCGCGATCACCACCCTTGCCCCCTCGGCAACGAGCAGTTCAACCAGGCGGTATCCCACTTTTCCCACTCCTTGGACCGCCACTTTGCGCCCGCGCAGCTCAGGTGATCCCCAAAGGTACTTCGCCGTCGCCTTCATTCCCTGCAAAACACCGAACGCCGTAGGAATCGAGGTATCCCCGCTGCCGCCGTGTTCTTTTGGCAGACCGACAATCGCCTTCGATTCTTTGGCGGCATGAACAAAGTCCTCCGCATAAGTCCCCATGTCCGTTCCCGTCAAAAAGCGCCCGTTCAATCCTTCGACAAAACGGCCCACCGCCCGGAACAATTCGGGGGTCTTATCAGTCCGGGGGTCCCCGATGATCACCATTTTCCCCCCGCCAAAATCGGCATCCGCCAAACCGCATTTATACGTCATCCCTTTGGACAAGCGCAACACATCCTCAAGCGCTTCATCCGTGGAGGAATACGGGATCATGCGACAACCGCCCAGCGCCGGGCCCAGTGTCGTGTTATGGATGGCAATGATCGCCTTTAATCCGGTCGGCCGGTGGCGGCAAAATACTACCTGCTCGTGTCCGTGCTGATCCATGAGATCAAAAATATCGCGCATCATCGCCTGATCTTCACGCTCTTGATTTTTTCCCTGATCGATTTTCATGCTTCCCATATCTCTCATCCCCATTTTTCCAGCTTGAAGCGATCAGACAAGCCTGAAAATCTCCAACCTGCTTCATCATATGACCCAAACGAAGGGGTGTGCGTTTATTCCCCTTTGAACGAAGGTTTCCTCTTTTCTGCAAAAGCTTGTACCCCTTCGAGAAAGTCCCGTGTCTGCCCCGCTCTCTCCTGCAGAACGGCTTCCGATTCCAGAGCCTCTTCCAGACTTCCTTCCATCCCCTTGTAAATCGCCTGTTTGGTCAATCCGATCGCCACCGTCGGCCCCTCCGCCAGCTTGCGCGCAAAGGCAAAAGCTTCGTCCATCAACTGATCTTCGGAAACCAAGCGGTTCGCCAGTCCGATCGCTACGGCTTCTTCCGCTTCGACATCCCGTCCCGTCATCGCAATTTCCAGCGCCCTTCCCAGCCCGACCAGCCGCGGCAAAAAGTAGCTCGAGCCGCTGTCCGGAACCAGTCCGATCCTGACGAACGCTTCGACAAACTTTGTTTTCGGCGTGATCAAACGAAAATCGCAGGCCAAAGCGAGGCTTGCTCCGGCTCCGGCCGCCACGCCGTTGACAGCCGCAATGATCGGCTTTTCCATCCCGACCATCGTTTTGATCAGAGGATTATAACGGCTGCGCACGCTGTCACCGAGTGAAATCAGCTCTCCTTTTTTTTGCATGGCGGAACGGTCGTTTAAGTCTTGTCCAGAACAAAACGCTTTCCCTGATCCGGTCAAAATGACAGCGCGGATTTCCCTGTCTTCTTTTACCTTTGTCAATTTTTCCAGAAGCTCACGGCTGAGCTGGTTATTGATCGCATTATACAGCTGTGGCCGGTTTAGCGTAAGAATTCCGACCCCCTCTTTTTTCTGCAAAAGAACCGTGCGTTCACTCAATTACGTCCCCTCCTATTTTCCTTTGAATTGCGCTTTTCTTTTTTCTATAAATGCATTCATGCCTTCACGCTGATCTTCGGTGGAAAACAGCATGCCAAACGCCAGCTGTTCAAAGTGAAGTCCCTGTTCCAGCGACATTTCCTGCGCCCTTAGAATCGCCTGTTTCGCCATTTTAACCGCCAGCGGCGGCTTTTCCGCAATCTTTTGCGCCAGGCTCAACGCTTCCGGTTCCAATTGTTCCGGAGGAACCACGCGGTTGATCAAGCCCCAGTCCAATGCCTCCTCCGCGGTAATCGGATCGCCGGTCAAGATCATCTCCATTGCCTTCCCCTTGCCGACCGAACGAGTCAACCGCTGCGTTCCACCCGCTCCCGGAATCACCCCAAGCAAAATCTCCGGCTGCCCAAAACGGGCGGTTTCCGCCGCAATAATGATGTCACAGCACATGGCCAATTCATTTCCGCCGCCTAAAGCATAGCCTGCCACCGCAGCGATGAGCGGCTTCTCCACCCGGCGGACCCGCTGCCAATCGGCGAAATAGGCGTTTCCGACAAATTGGAAAGGAGCAGCATCGGCCATTTCACTGATATCCGCTCCGGCGGCAAACGCCTTGCCCTGACCCGTAAGGATGATGCAGCCGATGTTCTCATCCCTGTCCATTTCTTCCAACACGTCTGCCAGTTCTTTCATCAACGATGTGTTTAATGCATTTAACACGCGGGGTCTGTTGAGGCGGACAATCCCGACCCTGCCTTCCCGTTCTACCAGAATCAGCGGCTCGTCCATCCGGCTTGTTCCTCCTTTTCTGTTAGAAAGCGGTTACATTTAATCTTTTATAAAAATAATCTCTTTTCTGATCATACGATTTTATTTTACCAAACAAGCGGTTGTTTGTCATTTCCTTCATGTACAGCAGCACAGCAGTAAAGACAGGAAATTCCCGGCATCCACATGCTTCGCTCAACAGAAAAAGCGCCCTTTTCCAGGCGCTTATTTGTGTGAAACGGTCTTTTGCGGCTGTTTCGCCAACACATATTTCGCTGTTTCTGAGATGCATTCTTCACAAATGATCTTGTCACGAAAGTAGAAGAGATTGTAAGAACTTCCGCACAAAATACAACTGGGGTTATATTTTTTCAGGACAATCGCATTGTTATCCACAAAAATTTCCACCCCATCGTGGGGATTGATGCTCATCAAATCTCTTAATTCCTTTGGTAAAACGATGCGTCCCAAATGGTCTACTTTGCGAACGATCCCGATTCCTTTCATCCCATGGCTCCTCTCATTACTGTTGAAAGCTGTTTCGGGAGGTGTCAGCTTGCAACAAACAAGCGAGCGTCACAAAAAGGTTGTCGGTATCGCTGTGACCGTTTATCTCTACTGGGAACCTGATGGACTCTGCGTCATTGACCCAGTTGAAGTTCCCGTGTCGGTTTGGGTGTTGCCTTCCACATTGGTCGTAGCAGAACCCGGGTTGTTTGATGTGGAAGTGTCAGTTCCCGGATTGGCTTTAGTCGGCTGATTGGTCTGATCGGGAGTATTCTGCTGACTTTCGTTATCGGTGGGTGTCTGATTTCCCGATCCATTCAATTTCTGATTGGAATCCGCCGGTTCTTCCGTGGGCTGGTCTTTTGGCGGGGTTTGCCCATCCGTTTCCGAACCGTCATCGATAATCGAATTCCAATCCGTAGCAGAAGGCTTTTTCAACAATTCGGATACCGGTTTGATATCATTGGCCAAAGCTTCGATCGGCGTATCATTGACCTCTTCCAGCGGAAGCTCTTTTCCTTCTTTCTTCGCGAGCACCCAGACAGCGTATTTCGCCGGCGACAAACCTTTCTTCGCCGCTTTTGTCTGCACTTTTTTGGGCATGGCCAAAGTGTGCACATGCAAACCGAGATGTCGGTCTTCGCTCTCCTCACTGATCACCTTTTTCAAGGAATTGATCGTGGAGACGCTCTCTTTCTCCTCTTTAATCCCTGACAGCACCACTTGGTCTTGATTGTGCAGATATCCGTTTCTTCGCGCTGCTTCCAAAAACTGAACAGCAAAATCGTCGACGCTTTCCCCATGGAAATCAGCCTGCTTCAGCAGCTTTTCCGCCGACTTGTTCAGCGGTTCAACCTTGACCACTTTTCTATCTTTATTTAAAGCGATGGCAACACTCGGATTTACATCAAGATACACATAGGTTTGGGCATAGGCTTTGTCGGGTGCCGCCGAGGACAGAATAAAAAAAGTTCCGAGCATCGCCGCAGCCGCAGCAGAAATGGCCGCAATCCATGCAGCGCGCTTCTGCTTTCTCACGGGTGATGTCTGAACGGAAATTTCTTCTCCAACCTGGGAAAGATCATTGGTTTTTGGAACTTTAACAAATTCACCATCGGTGGTTAAAATGATCCAGTGCTTCGCCTGAACCTCCATAATGATCCCTTTTCGCATCAGTCCAACCTCCCTTCTTCCCCTATAACCCAATGTAACTGCGGATCAGGGTAAGATCTTCGACCACAACAATGGTGAGGGCGATAAGGTAGTTTCGATGTCTGTTAAGCGTTCGTCTGTGCAAACCGAGTGTTTTTGCCAGATCTTTCTCTGTCTTTTTCTGGGATAAAAACTTTTGCATTAAGTTTTTGTCCGATACTAACATTTTGGCAACTTGCAACAAACTTTCCCGTGTATCCCGATGTTTCGGACTCTTTTTCGTCAATTCCTCCAACGTGATTCCGTATTTTTCCAAAGAACGGATAAAAATTTCAATCTCCAAACGGCGCAATCGGTCTGTCTCTTCTTTTTTGTGTCTTTCAAACGACAAAGCGACTAACTCTTGATTATGCGTCTCTTCTTCACGTGCACCCGGCGCAGAGAGGGGAACCGAGCGTTGATGCCTGCCTTCCTGCCTGAAATAGTCTACCAGCCGGCGCTGGATGACCTTGTAGGCAAATGATAAAAAGGTGGCACGATGTTCGGGATTATATCTCCCGATCGCTTCATCGATCGCCCGATAAGCAATCATGTATTCATCATCATGAGGTGTAACAACCCTTCTGCAGATCCGTGATGCAATTCTGCGCACGTGCGGTTCAAGTTCACGCAATAGTTCGTCTCTCTGTTCAGGAGAGTGCGTTTCTTGCACCTGTAACACGCGCATTTCCAAATCTGTTCCCCGAAACATGCAATACCGACACCTCTCCCTATGTATTTATTCGCATCGCCAACCTTGTTTTTGTCCCCACAGGCCATCAACATTTTACCATGTTCCCCGCACCCCGTCTTTTGAAGATAATTTATTTTAAAAAATAGTATAAATTAAAGCAAGGTGTCGACTTGCATGATTTGAAGAAACAAAACAGGAAGAGGATCACCCCGGGCGGATGCCTCCTCTTCCTTCTCCCCCGTCCGTCACACACCGGCCAACCGGCGAATTTTTTCAACTGCGTGTGCATTCTCCAGCGATGAAAGATCCCCTGCATTCTCCCCCAGATAGGCGGCACGAATGACCCGGCGCAAGATTTTGCCGTTACGCGTTTTCGGCAGTTCGTCCACGATATGCACCCGTTTCGGTTTTAATGCTTTTCCCATCCGCTCTCCGACGAATCGGACCAGCTCTTCTGTCAGCGACTGAACTTCCTCCCCGTCGCCGCGTACGACAACGAAACAGACGGCGCTTTCCCCTTTGTCGGCATCCGGAACCCCGATCGTTGCCGCTTCAATCACGGACGGATGATCGACCAGAACCGATTCCATCTCCGCCGGTCCCAAACGTTTTCCGGCGATTTTCAATGTATCATCGGAACGGCCGGTGATGAACCACTGCCCCCCCTCATCGACAATGACCCAGTCCCCGTGCAGCCACGTTTTGGGCCAGCGCGACCAATAGGTATCCTCATAGCGTCTGGCATCCTGCCAAAATCCGCTGGTCATGCCTACCCACGGCTGCCGCAACACCAATTCGCCCACCTCGCCCCGAACCGTTTTTCCCTGATCATCAAACACCTCGGCGTCCATTCCGGGCAGCGGTCCGGCAAAACCGCAGGGAACGATCGGCTTGAAGAAATGGTTGCCCAAAATTCCGCCAGAGATTTCGGTTCCGCCTGAGTAGTTGAAAATGGGAACCCGCTTTCCTCCCACTTGTTCAAACAGCCAGTGCCAAGGTTCCGGGTTCCAGGGTTCCCCCGTCGAACCGAACACGCGCAGACTGCTTAAATCCCGCTGGCTGAACCACGATGTGCCATGTTTCATGAGCGCACGAATCAGCGTGGGAGAAATGCCCAGATGGGTAACGCCGTGTTTTTCCGTCAATTCCCAGAGACGTCCCGGAGTCGGATAATCCGGCGTACCTTCAAATACGAGCATGGTGCTTCCCAACAGCAGAGTGCCAAAAACCATCCACGGCCCCATCATCCAACCCATATCGGTCACCCAGAACAGAATGTCCCCCAGTCCCACATCGAAGGCATAACCCGCATCAAAGGCCGCTTTGAGCGGAAATCCGCTGTGTACATGGACCGTTCCTTTCGGTTTGCCGGTTGTTCCGGAGGTATAGATAATCATAAACGGGTCATTCGCGTCCGTCACCGCAGGAGAAAGCGTTTTCATTTCTGCAGTCAATTGATCCCACTTCACATCCCGGTCCGGGTTCCACGGACAATCTCTTCCCAGCCGGCTGACCACAACCACTTTCTCCACACTCGGCGACAAATCTGCAGCCCGATCCGCCTCCTCTTTCATCGCAACCACTTTTCCCCGGCGCAAATAGCCATCAGCCGTGATCAGCCATTTCGCCTGACAGCCCTGAATCCGGGTTGCCACCGCTTCAGCTCCGTATCCGGAAAAACAGGGAGTAAAAATAGCGCCTATCCGGGCAACCGCCAGCATGGCTATCACATTTTCGGCAATCATCGGCATGTAGATAGCGACGCAGTCCCCCGCAGCCACCCCCAATTTCTTCAATCCGCATGCCAGCCGGTTCACTTCCAGCCACAGGTCGCGGTAGGTGTATTTTTTCGTCGTCCCGTCATCTCCCTCCCAGATGAGGGCCAGGCGATGCCGGGCAGCGGGTTCTTCGACAAACCGGTCCAGGCAGTTATCGGAAATGTTGATCTTTCCATCGACAAACCAGCGGGTCCAGGCGATGCCATCGGACATATCCAACACTTGCCGGTACGGCATCATCCATCGCAAGCCCAGATCATTCACAACTTCATCCCAAAACCAGGCGATATTCTTGATTGATTGTTCATAAAACCGGTCATAGTCCCGAAACCCCAGCCGTTTCATAAATCGATACAAGCGTGTCTGTTCCATTTGCTCTTGTTTTGGAAACCATACTGGCTTGTGCATCGAAAGATCACTCCATTTCTGAATAAAATCATCCCTCTATATTTTAAATCTATTATGATTATTGGGTCAAAACTTTGCATATTTCAGATATAAAATACACACTTTCACAGAAAAAAAGCTCCCATGCTCAACACATGGAAGCCCGCACATCTTTATTTCGTTTCCATTTTCAATCTCGCGGCCTCGCTCTTTTTGCGGAAAAAGAGGAAATACAGGATATAACAAAGAATAAATGCCGGAATGCCGTATTCGATCGCCGGCCGCTGCGTCGGATCAAACCACAGGCTGATCAAAGCGATCAGGTTAATGAGAAAGGCAAGAATCGGCACAACCGGATAAAGCGGCGTTTTAAAATGGAGTGCTTCCAATTTTCCGCCTTCGGCCAGGTAACGGCGCCGGAAGAAAAACTGCGATGCAGCAATGGACATCCATGCCAGAATCGCCGTCATTCCCGCGATGGAAAGAAGCACCATATAGACAGTATCCTCAGCAAATTTGTAAGACAGGAGGGAAAGGCAAGCAATTGCCATACTCAAAATCAAAGCGTTAAACGGAACACCCCGTTTGGTCAGCCTGCCGAACACCGGACTGGCCATACCGTTTTTGGACAAGGCGTACAGCATCCGCGTCGTTGCGTACAAGCCCGAGTTCGCCACGGATAACAGTGCCGTCAAGATGACAAAATTCATGATATCCGCAGCATATGGAATGCCGATTTTATCAAGTACAGTCACAAACGGGCTCTCCATGACCCCAGCCTGTTTCCACGGCAATAATCCGCATAAAACAAAAACAGCCAGTCCAAAAAACAAAATCGTTCTCCACACCGTTTGCCGGATGGCGCGCGGGATCGTTTTTTGCGGGTTTTCACTTTCCCCGGAGGCAATCCCAATCAATTCCGTCCCCTGAAAGGAAAAATTGACGGCCACCATCGTAACCAGCACATTGATAAACCCATTGGGGAACAACCCGTCCTGAGTAAAGTGGCTCAAGTAGGGAGCCGCTTCTCCACCCTTCAGGTGGATGAATCCAAACATGGCAGCCCCGCCCAAAATAATGAACAAAATGATGGTAATCACTTTGATGCTGGCAAACCAGAACTCGGTCTCCGCAAATCCCTTGGCCGAGAAAGCGTTTACAACAAATAACACGACTCCAAAGATTAAGCACCATACCCAAATCGAGACATGGGGAAACCAGTGCTTCATGGTCAACCCGATCGACGTGAGTTCCAGCGCCACTGTCACGGCCCAGCCCAGCCAATACATCCATCCGACGGCAAAACCGGTGGCCGGCCCGATGAATTTGGTGGTATAATCCTGGAACGATCCTGCAGAAGGCATCGCCACAGATAATTCACCCAGGCACAACATGATCAGGTACATGCAGATTCCGCCGATTATATAAGATAATACCGCACCTAACGGCCCCGCCTGTCCGATCGTGAAGCCTGTACTGAGGAAGAAGCCCGTTCCGATCACTCCACCGAGGGCAATCATGAACAAGTGGCGGCTCTTCATCGATTGTTTCAGCTGTCCTTGCTGCTCTTGACTCGTATTCAACAGACGACCTCCCCTTTTTTTATAGCCATTTCCCTCTAACTCGATTTTATAATTTTTTTGAAAAAACGCAAAGCAATATTTTTCCGCACTCGTTAGAAATGACAGATTTCTTGTATATTTTATTGAGTCCTGAACACAAATACCTTTAAACTATCAATACCAACAGTATAAATATACAAGAAAGTGATATAAATAATCAACAGGTAAATAAAGCAAAAATAAGGTATAGTATGGGTACAATCGTCTTACACCAAGGGAAAAGGAGCCAATCACATTGAAAAGGATCATCAAAAGAGAAGAATTGAACAGCAAGCATCTGGGTGAAACAAAAGAAATTTTGGTTTATCTTCCCGACGACGAAGAGAAAAACGGAGAATATCCTCTGCTCGTATTGCATGACGGGCCGGATTACTTTAATCTTGGCCGGATAGTAACCCAGGCCACCCGCATGATGGAGCAGAAAAAAATCATACCGTTCATGATGGCGGCCGTACCCGTGCAAAAGGAAAAACGCACGTCGGAATACTCACCCATCGGCCAGCGTCAGCCGCTTCACATGAACATGATCGTCGAAGAACTTCTCCCTTTGATTCGCACAAAGTATCCCGCCAGCCGGAAAAAAGAGGATCTCGTGATCGGCGGTTCCTCCCTCGGCGGAACAGTCTCCCTGCATATCGCCTTGACTTATCCCGAGGTATGTGACCAAGTGCTCTCCCAATCCGGCGCGTTCATGGAAGCGACGACTGAGCAAATCCTGCGTCAGCCTTCGCTCTCCCGCCTTAAACTGTATCAATCGGTCGGAACATCGGAAACGGCCGTTCCCACGCATCTGGGCACGTTCGATCTCGTTGCGCGCAATCGCGAAATTTATCGCAGCCTGAAGGAAAAAAACGCGCAAGTTCACTACATTGAAGATGAGGGAGACCACACCTGGGGCTTCTGGCAACGGGACCTGCCCCGTGCCCTGCAAACTTTCTTTGGCACAGAGTGATCTACATAAAAATCATCCGCAGAGGCTTCGGCCCCCTGCGGATGGTTGCTAATCCAAAAACTCCTTTTTTCCGTCCGCTGTTTCCACGTCACTGCCTGAAGCGGCAAAACATCCAAGCTCATCCTCCGACCCCGGATCTTTGCCAAACAACTCCTGGTAACGCTGGCGAAAACTTTCCGGAAAATAACTGGACAAAAAGATGACACCCTTAACCATTGAAAGAGCCAAATCTTTGTTTTGCGGCTGAAACGCGGCGTTCTTCCGAAATGAATCAACATCCGTGCCAAATCGGAAAGCGTGATGTTCAACTTCTCTCAGCAGTTTTTTTATGTATTGAATCAAATGGCGAACAAGCACTCCAGCTCCGGGAAGATCATTTTGCGCCCGAGTGTTGAAATATTTCTCTGCCAACCGATCCTCGTCTTCCTTTTTGAATTCTTCGAGGAATTCCCTGGATAACGAGTGTCGCAAGAAGGGTCCCCAGGTTTGCAAACTGTACCGGGTCGGTTTGAACAGCAGGACATACACGAGATCGAACCACGCGCGTTCTTGCGGATTAAAAGGCGCATCCGTTTTGTTCGGGGCATGGTGCAATGCCGTTTTAAGGTAACGTCTGCAAAAATCCTCATATTCGCGGGTAAACATCAATTTTTCGTGCCAGATTTCATCGACTTCCCGGCTGAACATCGGAACACTTTTCAGGAGCGCGGCCATGATCAAATAACGTTTCCATTCAAACCAGCGGTTTTCCCATTCAGTCAGACTGATTTGGTGTTCGCGAATGACGCGTTCCTTAACCCGTTCCACATAGCGTTCGGAAAGCGATTGTTCCAAGTGGCGCAACAATGCCCGGAAGTTTCCCCGAAACTCTTCGCCATGATCCTGCATGCCAAGATCGGGCAAAACGTATAAAAGCCGGTGTTTCTTTCTCTTGGCCAACCGATAGAGAACATTGACCACGATGCTCATTCCAATGAAAAACACCAGCAACAAACCAGCGATGATTTCCATTCCCCGCCATCTCTCCTCTCTCTACCATTGTAATCAATCGATGAAGAGAAATGCACCCTTGCCGCTCATCAGCCAAAGAAATGACACCTTCTCACCGGCAGAAAAACAGGGATGAAAGCTGGACACAATCGGGAGGGGCGTGGCATCCCCCGCCGCTATTTCACAGAAAAAACTCCCTCAGAATTGGGAGGGAGTTCAAGGGCCGTCATTCTGCAATTAGTCACAATACCGGTCATAAGCAGCCGTCAGGTTGGCAGCGATCTCTTCCAGCGGCACATTCTCGATTTCATGACGGTGAATCATATGCACCAACTTGCCGTCTTTTAAAAGGGCAAAAGACGGGGAAGAAGGCGGTTGACCTTCAAAATACTCGCGTGCCCGGGCGGTTGCTTCCCGATCTTGCCCGGCAAAAACGGTATATAAATGATCCGGCACTTTATCGTGTTTCAGCGAAAAGGCAGCTGCGGGGCGGGCCAGGCCGGCTGCGCATCCGCAAACGGAGTTGACCACCACCAGGGCCGTTCCTTTTGCGCCTTCGCCGGTCAAGGCTGCATCCACCTCTTCGGGTGTGCGCAATTCCTTAAATCCGACGTTGGTCAACTCATCACGCATATGTTGAACCATAGCTTGCATTTGTTGGACATAAAAGTTCATGGACACTGTCATCCCTCCTTCGCATCTATTTTATCCCATTTTCAAAGCAAGAGTCTACCAATCATGCTTGAGGCCTTTGTCACGTCATTTGCTGCTTGTACATCTTTGTCCCAAAAAAGTCCCCGCTGGCCGTGGACATTTGATTTGCCTGCACAGCCGGTTCCACCTTTTTCAGCAAGGGAATGTTTTTGGAACAATGAATATAAGCTTCGTCAATTTTCACCAAAACCCAAGCCTCCACCTGTTTTTCCACTGTCTGCTGCAGATGAAGCGCAATCGGTCTCGGAATGCATCGCGTCAGTGCTTCATCTTCAATGATTCCCGCTGTCCCGTTGATATGCAGACCGATTCTGTGGGTAAAAAAATCGATAAACAACATTCCGATATGCGGATTTTCCAACATGTTCCCAAGGCTTGCCAATACACCATTTCCACGATACTCCGGGTATATCACGTTTTTTTTATTTATTATATGTATAAACCCTGGTTTACCGGCACGAAAGGACATATCGCAATTCCCCTGGCGGTCGCTTGTGGCAAGAAACATCATTTCCTGTTTCAGGAGAAAATCCTGCATGGCAGGCGACAGGTGATCAAGCATCTGATTTTCATAAAATGTGTTGGCCCGTTTTTCGGTGCCAAACCTCTTTTGGAGCCAGTGCTCGCCTTGTGAAGACATGGATTTAACACACCTCTATACTTTATAGGGTTTTTTCTTAACCAAAGTATAAGAAAAATAATCAAATTCAGCAAACAATAATCAGAAATGTTTTACATGTTTCTGGTTCTCATTTGAAAAACAAATTCGTTAAGGTTTTTTTGTGAAAACGGGTGCACCCCTTCGTTCCCAGCGTTTCAAATGGTCGATCAGAGGTACACCCGCGCTTCTATCGTGTTCGCCAGCTGTATATTCCTTACCGGTTATCCACCCGCTCCGGGTAGAGGTCGTGCTTGGCCAAGCGCTCCTGCGCAATTTTCTCCCATTTTGTCCCTGGTTTTCCATAATTGACATAAGGATCAATGCTGATCCCGCCGCGCGGGAGAAATTTTCCCCAGACTTCGATATATTTGGGATCCAATTTTTTAATCAAGTCTTTCATGATGACAACCACACAGTTTTCATGAAAGTCCCCGTGATTGCGGAAGCTGAAGAGATAAAGCTTGAGCGACTTGCTCTCCACCAGCTTTTGATCCGGAACATAACTGATATAGATTGTAGCAAAATCGGGCTGGTTGGTAATCGGACAAAGGCTGGTAAATTCCGGGCAATTAAACTTGACAAAGTAGTCGAGGTCCGGATGACGGTTATCAAACGCTTCGAGCAAACCGGGATTATATTCAAATTCATAGTCCGTCTTGCTGCCAAGCAAATGCAGATTCAAGTCTTCCTTCTTTTGCTCGTTCATGTTCTTTCCTCCACACATGATCATAAACGCTCAAAACGCGCATAGGCTTCATTCGTTTCCTGCACTTCGACCCATTTGACCAGCGGCTGGTTTTTCTTTTGCCGGCAAAGGCCATCGATGATCGAGAAAAAGACTTCAGCCACTTTTTCCGTAGTGGGGGCAGCCCCTCCTTGCTCGGGATCGAATTCGGGAAACTGGTTAAGCAGATAATGGTCATATTTTTTTTCCAATGCATGCTTTACCTGACGGAAATCAATCAACATATGCTGCTCGTCCAGTTCCTGCCCCTCCACGCAAAAAGTCACTTTGTAGTTATGACCGTGAATCCGTTCGCACTTGCCCGCACCCGGGACGCTATGGGCACAGGAAATCCAGAAATGCTTGACGAGTGTATACTTGCCGCGCATCGTTCATCACCTGAATTGTGAGGGAATTTTTTTATAGGGGATCGGATCAGTTGCGTTGTTTTCCGCAAAACCCTTGAGCCTGAGCAGGCAGCTGTCGCATTCCCCGCAGGCTTCTTCCCCGCCGAGGTAGCAGGAAGTGGTCAGTTCATACGGTACGCCGAGTTCCAAGCCGCGCCTGATGATTTCCGCTTTGGACCAATGAATGAGCGGTGTCTCAATGCTCAATTTTCCCTCCGATGTAACCCCCATTTTGGTCGCAAGATTAATCGTCTCCGTCATCGCAGCGATAAACTCGGGCCGACAGTCCGGATAACCGCTGTAATCAACCGCAGTCACTCCTGTATAAATCTTTTCCGCCCCGATCACTTCGGCATAAGCGGTCGCCAGTGACAAGAAAATCAAATTTCGCGCCGGCACATAGGTGTCGGGAATCCCATCCTGCACTCCGCCTGTTTGCACCTCGATCGCCTCGTCGGTCAGGGCACTGCCGCCAATATCCCCCAAAAAGGAAACGTTCACGATTTTATGCCGTTGTTCCACTCCATAGAAAGCCGCCACTTTTTTGGCATGCTCCACTTCTTTGTCATGCCGCTGCTGGTAATAAAAAGTGATGGGATACAATTCATAGCCTGCCTCTTTGGCAATCCCCATGCACGTGGTACTGTCCAAACCGCCGCTCAATACGACAACCGCTCGATTGCTCATGCGTTTTCTCCCCCTTAAACGCCCCGCGCATCGGGGTCCCAAATGATTTTGTGAATCTGCAAATTGAGTTTGACCTTAGTCAATCGCTGTTCGAGGATCAGATCCACCAGACGGTCCGGTTTCATCGTTTCCCAGACCGGGCTGAACAGCGGGACGCCCTTCTTCATTTTTTCCTTTACCACGGACGCCGCCAGGCAAAAATCTTCCTCATCAGCGATCACAAACTTCACCTCATCCGTGTCACGCAAAAAGGCAAAATTCTCTTCAATCATCTTGTCGTTTTCTCCGCTGGCCGGCAGTTTGTAATCCAAAATAAACCGGACCTTTTGCCCGATTTTTCCGTTGTTATTGCGCCATTCATCAAAAGGCCCGAGGTGGATGGCGCCGTTGGTTTCCACATGCACGTCATCCACCTCTTCGATTCCGGCAAGGGCCGCCATCAAAAGAAGGGACTTATTCCCGTGCATCAGCGGCTCACCCCCGGTCAGGCAGATGTGCCGATTGCCGTATTCCCTCACCTGCCCGACAATTTCTGATACCGTGGCAAAGTACTCCGGTTTGGCGGGGGCATAACTGTAGGGTGTATCACACCACGTACAGCGCAGATTGCAATTGTACACCCGTACGAACGTGGTCGGATACCCCGCTTTCGTCCCTTCTCCTTCCACTGTTTGAAATACTTCGACCATCGGAAGTTTCGGATCTTCCGTCAATCGTTCTTTCTGCAAAAGAACGCACCTCTTCTCTATCTGAAAAGCGTTTCGCTCAGGATCCGGACTAAACCCATGCTATCAAAAGCAGGCGCGGACAGACAATACCGCACATCCAAAAATCATAGCGAAATTCGCCTTGTTTCACAAGATCGGTCTTAAAAAAGGGAAAATCAGGGATTCAAAAGAGCGGAGAGCAACCCGGCCATCGTTTCGGAAAAGCCGGGCAGATATCGTGGAATTCAAAGGTAAGGGTTGCCTGCAATCAGCGGTTCAAAACGGCTTTACCGCATCGACGATCAGGGAAACACTTTTCAGCTCACCCGACTGATTGCGGTGATCAAAGCGGCGGGAGCGGTAGATAAAACCATCGAGGGGATCCCAGTCCACATAATGAAAATGACCGTTTTCATCGCAGTATTCAAGCAGCTTCACCAAAAAACCGGCTTCCTCAAACATCCGGGTGAACGATTGATAATTGTAGACGATTTTATGCAAAGCAGCCGGGTTATCCGCATTTCCCGCTCTCCCCGATTTGACGAGTTGCTGATATTCTTTGTTTTGAAAATACCCGTCCGGCACGGCACAGCGAATCCATCCTCCCGGCAATAAAAAACGGCGGCAAATACGGGCAGCCCTCACTCCTTCTTCAAAAGTCAGATGCTCCCACACATGTTCCGCCAAAATGGCCGTAATCGATTCTTCAGCAAATCGCGCTTCCCAATCTTCCGGTTTCAGCAAATTCAATTCATGTTCATTAGTGTGAATCCAGCCCGGGTTGTTGATCGTTTTTCCCGCCCCTACAACGACGCGGATTTCGTCAATTGATTCACCCATTGTGAAAACCCCCAATAAGTTCTGTTTATCTGTCTGCCATCAAGCGTGTGGATTGGTGGAATCATCAAAATGCCGGATCGGCCATGTCGCGCTCAAGCGTCTTTTTTCATTATAATCCTGATTCTGCTTGAATTTTTATGTTATTTTTGCGAAACCTGCGCCTGGAACGGTGCGGGAAAGACAAATATTTCCCCGGTCATAAGCGGGTTCACATCCGCATACAGATAAAAAACCGACTTTTCAGCTGTTGATTCCTTATTTTTGAGCGCCAAGCCGGAGAATCAAAACACAAACCAACCTGCCAGGTTCCGGGACAGGAAAATCGAGCGGCTAATTCCCCTTTTCCTTGTCGAAAATGAAAAAGGAGGAGGGAAATGATGAGTAAGAAGCTGACGGATGATTCCTATATGCGCATCTTTGATGCCGAAGAATGCGCCATCATTGAATTTGCCCTGCTTGATACTTACAAGCGATTAAAAAACTATGAGGACGAATGGCACCAGCAACAACTGAAAAAAATGAGAAGGCTGTTAATCCAGAAGTTTGAAATTCTCCCGGACGAATAACAAAAAAGCAGTCACCTCCGTGTGCGGGCAATGCCGTTGCAGTTCTTCCTGACGATACAGACCGGGTGCAGGCTTGCCCGCGTTTCTCCATATTAATCCCGTCCTTCCCCTGTCTCCAGCGCTTCGATCTCCAATCTGTCCAACACCGGCTTCCAACGCTCCGGAATCCGGTCGGCAATCAAAAAATCAACCTGGTCCAGCGAACACACTTTGTAAAACAAGGGCTTCCCGAATTTTGTATGATCAGCGAGCACGATCACCTGTTCAGCGCGATGGATCATTTCCCGCACAACCTGCCCGTCCTCTTCGCTTTTAAAAAAAATGCCTTCATCGGTAATTCCGCCCGCGCCCATTAAAAATTTGTTCACTTTATATTCCTGCAGCTTTCGGGTCGTCTCCGATCCGTACAAATAGCGGTCCCGCGCATGGAGTATCCCGCCCAAGACGTGAATCTTCACTCCCGGTTTCGCGGACAGGATATCGGCGATGTCGATCGAATTGGTGACCGCCACAATGTTTTGCGCCGTTATTGCCTGGGCGGCATATTGAACCGTCGTGGAAGTATCCAGCAGAATCGTGTCATAATCCTGAATCCACTTCGCCGCTTCCCTCCCGATTCGCTCTTTGCTCTCCCCTTTCAGATCCAGCCGTTCCTTATAACTTTCAATTTCCTGGTTCAAGGTAGGGAGAACCGCGCCACCCCGGGTTCGGATGATCAGTTTTTGCTCGCTCAATTTGACCAGATCCCTTCTCGCCGTGTCGCGGGAGACGTTAAATTGCTCGCAAATGTCCTGTACGCGGATCCGGCCGTGTTCTCTCAAATATTGTAATATCCCCAGCATTCGTTCCTCCTGGTACATGATTCGCCTCCGTTTAAGCATTTTTAAGCAAAGTTAAGCATTTATCACCAATAAAAACAATAAACACTTACTATTGCTTAATTTTAACGTTGCTTTTTGCGATCCGGCAAGGTAGATTGAGGATAGGAGAGAGGGAAAATCAACCACCGGTATCCCCTTGATCCTGCCACTCCCGGTTGCCAGCGTAACCTGCCGAAAGGGCGTGATGGCAATGGGAAAAGTCCCGGGACCAACATCCCCGGGACTCTCATCACTCTTCATAAATCATTTTGCGCGTCATTCCGCCGTCGACCACCAGCTGAATCCCCGTCACAAAATCATTTTCGGGATCACTCAGGTAGAAACAGGCTTTTACAATGTCTTCCGGTTTCCCCACCCGTCCTGCCGGGTGCTGTTCATGATCAACCGCCCGCAACGCTCCGTAATCACCCGTTTCAACCCAGCCCGGGGCAATCGCATTCACCCTGATCCCGTCCGGGCCCAATGAAATGGCAAGTGCATGGGTCAACCCGACGATCCCCGCTTTGGATGCGGCATAAGCCTCTGTGTTGGGTTCAGACATGAGTGCGCGGGTTGAAGCGAGGTTGATGATCACGCCGCTCTTTTGCGTTCGCATCACTTTTGCCGCTTCGCGCGAGCATAAAAAGACGCTGCGCAAATTGGTGTCAATCACGTCATCCCACTCTTCGGCCGTCAGGTCATAAGGCGATTTCCAACGTGATACCCCCGCATTGTTGATCAAAATATGCACCGTTCCGAAGGCATCAACGGCTTTTTGCACCAATCGGACAATCTCCTCTTCTTTGCGCACATCAGCGGGCACCGCAATCACTTCTCCATTCAACGATTGCAGGCGGCTTGCTGCTTTGAGCAACAGATCCCGGTTCAGATCAGCCATGACCACCTTAGCCCCTGCACGCGCATAACCCTCGGCAACAGCCCTGCCGATTCCCTGGGCTGCCCCGGTGACAATCACCACTTGACCGCTGAATTTCCCCATCGGTCCTTCCTCCTTTTCACAAGAAAAATCCCCACACCTCGGCGGGGAATCATCCTTCATTGCTCTACTTTTTGCAAGATCGATTGATAAACGCCGGTCCCGTGCCCATGAATATGATGGATTTCATCGCGGGCCAAACGGGCCACCAACGCTTTCTCTTCCTGCGTCATCTCGCTCTTTAAATCGCGCAGTTTCCGCTGCAATTCACTGATCAGGCGCAATTCCCGTTGCCTCTCTTCCGGGGTCGCCGCAAGCTCATCAGACTGCCCCTGACGCAACCGGACTGCTTCTTCTTCCAGTCTTGTGGAAAGAAAATTCATCTCTTCCGGGGAAAAAAGCATCAACTTTTCCTCCTTGTTCCTGAGGCTTGCATCCATAGTATCAGCCAATGTCTTTTTTCCCATTCTCTCTTCCGGCCTACGAGCGGATCATTTTGCCCATTTGCACCGCCGCCTCTTTCATCCGCGGGACAAACTGAATCATCTTGTCGATATTCATGCGGGAAACCGGACCGGATACGGCCAAAGCAGCCACCAAATCGCCCCGCTTGGAAAAAACAGGGACGGAAACGGCAGCGGTTCCTGCTTCCCGTTCTTCCACACTGATGGCAAACCCTTCTTCCCTGATTTTCTGCAATTGTTCAAGGTACTGTTCACGCTCGAGATTTTCCGGCCAGTCGGGGGAAGAGAGTAATTTGGATACCGCTTCTTCCCCGGCATATGCCATGAGGACTTTGCTGGAAGCACCAACGGCAAGCGGCATCCGCGCCCCAACCGGAGCCACGCGCCGGATCGCCTGCCTGCTTTCCACCGCCTGAATCCGCACGCGCTCCCCTCCGTCGCGAATATATAAACTGACCGTTTCATCCAGTTCATCACGCAACCGCTCCATCTCCGGCAAGAAGAGCACAGCCGGGTCATCGGACTGATCAAGATTGGCCGACAGCTCCCAGACGCGAAAACCGAGGCGGTACTTCTCCGACTGAGGATCGCGTTTTACAAATCCCTTTGCCTCCAATGTAGCCAAAAGGCGAAAGACCGTGCTTTTATTCAGTCCCGTCTTCTCGGCGATCTCCATCATTCCGAGTTGGGATGCATCTGCAAAGCACAACAATATATCCAAAGCCCGCTCGGCTGCCCGCACTGTTGCTTTTTTCGCTTCACTCAAGGTTTAGCCCCTCCGCGTTTCATTCTATGAAACTTATTTCGTTTTTCAAACATTATACTCTTCCAGGCTAAAAGATGAAATAAAAATATCGTGCAAACATGGTTCACCCCAAGCGCTGCATCACAAACGTCCGAAATTTCAAGACCGGAAGCGGCATGAATCCGCCTTCCCGCCAGGCCATCCCGATCATCCTGCGGCAACGGGGTTCACTCACTTCCAGACAAACAGTTTTTTCCTGATTCAGTCCGGAAACCTCCGGGATCAAAGCGATGCCCAGTCCCGCCGCGACCAATCCGGCCACGGTTGTCACCTCTTCCCCCTCAAAAGCGACTTGCGGGCGAAAACCGGCTTCCCGGCACAGGTTTTCGGTGATTGAGCGCAATCCGTATCCATGTTTCATGCAGATGAACGGGTCGTTTGCCACCTCATCCAAACGAACGGTTCCTCGCCCGGCCAAACGATGGTGTCGCGGAACCAGAAGAACCAGTTTCTCCTCAAGCAAATCCACCCAGCCGAAACCGGGACGCCGCACCGGGGGGGAGGTAAAACACAAATCGATTTCCCCCGCCTCCAGCTGTGTCAAAATATGCTGGGCTGAATTCTGGTAAAGCTGAAAGCGAACGAAGGGATTGGCCTCTCGAAATTCCCGCAGCAAGGACGGAATAAGCTGCGCACCCAGCGTATGCAAAAAAGCGAGTGAGACCAGTCCCCTCTCCGGATTAAGAAGATCGTCGATTTTCTTTTTTCCTTTTTCAATCTCAGCCAGCGCCCGCTCCACATGCTGAAGAAACAGATGTCCATAGCGGTTCAGGCGCACTGATCTTCCCTCCCGTTTAAAAAAGGGAACGCCGATTTCCTCTTCCAGCGCAGCGATGGAGCGACTGAGCGCGGGCTGGGAGATCGCAAGCTGCTCGGCGGCGCGTGTGAAATGTTCCAGACGGGCGACGACCCTGAAATATTCGAGCTGTTGCCATTCCATCCCGATCCCTCTTTCTGTTCATTTAATAACAGAAAAACATTGATTTAATGCAAAAATGAAATTTTACGACCAGCAAAGGATAGCGCTACGATAAGAGAAAGAGGGGAGATGCCCCCTTTTTTTATATTTCAAGCCGGGCCTTGGTATGCCCACCCTCTCCGGTTTTGCTCCCGTTTCCACCTTCAGGTTGCACCAAAAAGAAAGATGAATGTTTTCCATCCTTGAAGGAGGCATAAACATTGAACAAAATTGTTCCGGGATCCCCCGCCTTTGCCAAAGCGCTGACTTGCCTTTTCGCCGGGGGATTCGTAAGTTTTTCCATCCTTTACAGCACCCAGCCTCTTTTACCCCTTTTCTCACATGAATTTCACGTAAAGCCCGTAACCGCAAGTCTATCCGTATCACTGTCAACGGGGATGCTCGCCGTCTTCATGCTCTTGGCGGCTTCTCTCTCCGATAGCTGGGGCAGAAAAAAAATGATGAACCTGTCGCTTCTTTGTTCTTCGGTTCTCGCTTTGCTGCTTCCTTTTCTGCCCAATTTCACTCTCCTGCTCATCTTCCGGGCGCTGACCGGAGCAGCACTGGCCGGTCTACCCTCGATCGCCATGACCTATATTAATGAAGAGTTTCATCCCCAAAGCCTGGGGCGGGTGATGGGCATTTACATCGCCGGCACTTCCATTGGCGGAATGAGCGGGCGTATCGCCGTCGGCATTTTGTCCGATCTGTTTTCATGGCAAACGGCTCTTACCTGCATGGGTCTCTTCAACCTGTTGCTCAGCTGTTGGTTTTGGAAACACCTGCCGGAGACCGCTCATTTCCATCCAAAACGGCTGAAGCTCCGCAGCTTGTTTTTTTCCCTGGTCAATTGCTTGAAAAATCCGGGTTTGCTCTTATTATACGGAATCAGTTTTGCCCTGATGGGCAGTTTTGTCTCCCTGTACAATTATATCGGTTACGATCTAATGGCCTCGCCTTATCACTTGAGTTCTTTTGCCGTCAGCCTGATCTTCATCGTCTATTTGACCGGAACATTCAGTTCGGCCTGGATGGGCCGTCTTGCCGACAAATGGGGGCAGGCGAAAGTTTTGGGCTTTGGAATCTTCCTGATGCTGATCAGCGACGGACTCAGTCTCTATCCCCATCTCATCAGCAAAATAATCGCGGTCGCAATTTTTACTTTCGGCTTTTTCGGCAGTCATTCCGTGGCCAGCGGCGGGGTGGGAAAACTTGCTGCCGCCAGCAAAGCACAAGCATCTTCCCTTTATCTCTTTTTCTATTACACCGGTTCCAGTCTGGCGGGTTCAGCGGGAGGCTGGTTCTGGAGCCGGTTTGGTTGGTTCGGGGTGACCGAAATGATCGGCTGCCTGTTGCTTGTCTCACTCGGTTTGGTATTTCTCCTTTTCCTCCTGAGAGAGAAGCCGAAGCCCGGCCGAAGTTTTTATAAGAGTCATTAACCTTGTCATGATCTAAACCGCTGCTCACCACACATATAGTAAGACAGGGGATGTCCGTCGGGGAAAACCGCTTATATTGTTGCAGGCCGCACAAGATTCCCGGCTTTCGTCTCCGGGTTGCGCCAAAGAAGCGAATGGTTTTTTCCGGATGTTGGAGTGACAGCCCCCGCTCCTGGTTGATCAAAGCCTGCTTTTTTCCATTGTTTTCTCATTTTTTTTAAGTGGAAGCCTATACAATATTTCAAAACCATTGTATAATGGTATCGAATTTAGAACCTTGTTTCACCAGACGAAACCAACCCGCAAAGGAGGTTGCCCGCATGGCAAAGGATTTGTTCAACGTCCGCTCCAAACTGACCGTTGAAAATCAGGAATATGTGTACTACCGTTTAAGCGGATTGGAAGAACAAGGAGTCGGCTCTGTCTCCAAATTGCCATTCTCCATTAAAGTGCTGCTGGAAGCAGCCGTACGCCAATTTGATGGAAAATCCGTAACAAAAGAACATATCGAACAATTGGCCACCTGGGCAGAAAAGCGTTCCGACAAAGAAATCGCCTTCAAACCCGCGCGGATCGTGCTGCAGGATTTCACCGGGGTACCGGCCGTTGTGGACCTTGCTGCACTGCGCTCAGCCATGGCGCGCGTCGGCGGTGATCCCAAACGCATCAACCCGCTCATTCCCGTTGATCTGGTCATCGACCACTCCGTGATGGTCGATAAAGCCGGAACTAGCGATGCTTTGGAGTACAACATGGACCTGGAGTTCAAACGCAACGAAGAGCGTTACCGACTCTTGCGCTGGGCTGCCGAATCCCTGGATAACTTCCGCGCTGTTCCTCCGGCAACCGGCATCGTCCACCAGGTAAACTTGGAATATTTGGCCAATGTGGCCGTAACCCGGGAAGTGGACGGCGAAAAAGTGGTATTCCCGGATTCGCTTGTCGGTACCGACTCCCACACCACCATGATCAACGGGCTCGGCGTTGTCGGCTGGGGCGTTGGCGGCATTGAAGCCGAAGCATGCATGCTCGGGCAACCGCTCTACTTCATCACCCCAGAAGTGATCGGCTTTAAACTGACCGGAAAACTGGCTGAAGGAGCCACTGCAACCGACCTCGCCCTCACCGTCACCGAAATGCTGCGCAAAAAAGGCGTTGTCGGCAAGTTCGTCGAGTTCTACGGTTCCGGTCTGTCCAATCTGAGCCTGGCCGACCGTGCGACGGTTGCCAATATGGCTCCGGAATACGGTGCCACGATCGGTTTCTTCCCGGTTGACGAAGAATCGCTCAACTACCTGCGCAACACCGGGCGCGATGAAAGCCTCGTGCGGCTCGTAAAAGAATACTACACGGCACAAGGCCTCTTCCGTACGGATGAAACACCTGATCCGGTATACACCGATACGATCGAACTCGACCTGTCGACCGTCGTTCCAAGCTTGTCCGGACCAAAACGCCCGCAAGACCGCATTGAGCTGAGCAAAATGAAAGAATCCTGGAATGAAACCTTGCGCAAACCGATTGATGAGCGCGGATTCGGCCTGTCCGACCAGGAAATCAGCAAATCGGTCAGCGTTACCCGTCCCGACGGAACCACTTATGAACTGAAACAAGGCTCGGTTGTGATTGCAGCCATCACCAGCTGTACCAACACATCCAACCCGTCCGTGATGGTCGGCGCCGGTTTGGTGGCGAAGAAAGCGGTCGAAAAAGGCCTGAGCGTACCTGCTTACGTGAAAAGCAGCTTAACCCCCGGTTCCAAAGTCGTAACCGACTATTTGACCAAGGCGAACCTGATTGAACCGCTGGCAAAACTCGGCTTCACCGTGGCCGGTTACGGTTGCGCCACTTGTATCGGAAACAGCGGCCCTCTCTCTGATGATGTGAGCAGAGCGATTGAGGAAAACGACCTGACCGTCGCCTCTGTCCTCTCCGGTAACCGTAACTTTGAAGGGCGCATCCATCCGCTGGTGAAAGCAAACTACCTGGCTTCCCCGCCGCTGGTTGTCGCTTATGCCCTCGCCGGAACAGTCAACATCGATTTTGAAAAAGAGCCGATCGGCCACGATCCGAGCGGACAGCCGGTTTATTTAAAAGATATCTGGCCGTCTTCGCAGGAGATCAGCGATGTGATGGCCAGCGCCATCAGCGCGGAACAATTCCGCAAACAGTATGCCAAAGTGTTTGATGCCAACGAACGCTGGAACCAACTGCCCACACCAAAAGGCGTTCTGTATGAGTGGGATGAAAAATCGACCTATATCCAGGAACCGCCTTTCTTTGTCGGCCTGTCACCGGAAGTGGAAGAGATTAAACCGATTTCCGGCGCACACATCCTGGCTCTCCTCGGTGATTCCGTGACCACCGACCACATCTCGCCGGCAGGAAGCATCGCCACCAACAGCCCGGCCGGACGCTACCTGCAAGAAAACGGCGTCAGCGTAAAAGACTTCAACTCCTACGGTTCACGGCGCGGAAACGACCGTGTTATGACCCGCGGCACCTTTGCCAACATCCGCATCCGCAACCAGGTGGTACCGGGATCGGAAGGCGGCGTGACGGAACACGTTCCGAGCGGTCAAGTGATGTCCATCTACGATGCGGCGATGAAATACAAAGAGGAAAACACCCCGCTCGTCGTCATCGCCGGCAAGGAATACGGCACCGGCAGCTCCCGTGACTGGGCCGCAAAAGGAACCAACCTGCTCGGGGTCAAAGCCGTGATCGCCGAAAGCTTTGAGCGCATCCATCGCAGCAACCTCGTGGGCATGGGCGTGCTCCCGCTGCAATTCAAAGATGGCCAAAGCTGGAAATCGCTCGGCCTGACCGGAAAAGAAACCATTGATATCATCGGTTTGAACGATCAAATCGCTCCGGGTCAAACCCTGAAAGTGAAAGCGACCAAACCGGACGGAAGCACGGTTGAATTCGATGTCGACGTGCGCCTGGACAGCGTGGTCGATGTGGAATATTACCGCAACGGCGGTATTTTGCAAACGGTCTTGCGCCAAATCCTCAACGGTTAAAGCGGGTAAGAATCCCGGTCAGGAATGATCTCTTCGATGACCCGGGCGCATGGGAAGAACGGCTCACCGTTCCTGGTATCCCGGTTAAGCCTTCCGTTTCCATCCCCGGGCATGCCCGTTTTGAATTTCTAAATCCGTTTGGCAATCGCATTGAATTGATCCAAATGTTATGATGAAAGCAGTGCCACCCACTCGGCACTGCTTTTTGATTATCTCGAAAAAGGTGATGCCCTGTGAATTTTTCATCCTGGCTGGCCTATCCGCTATCCCAGCTTCCCTTCATCCTGGTCACGCTCCTGATCGCTTTTACCGTCCATGAATTCGCTCATGCCTATACCGCTTACCGCTTTGGAGACCCGACAGCCAAAAATGAAGGAAGGCTCACATTAAATCCGGCGGCCCATCTTGATCCGCTCGGGGCGCTGTTGGTGATCATAGCCGGATTTGGCTGGGCAAAACCCGTGCCGGTCAATCGTTTTTATCTGCGCAATCGCAAACTGGTCGGTCCGCTCATTAAGATCGCCGGCCCCTTGAGCAACCTTCTCCTGGCCTTTCTGTCCCTGTTCATCTGGGACCTGTTGCAGCAGTTTTCCTGGTATGCCAGCCTTACTCCGAACATGATCGGCATCATGACCACCTTTTTTTCCATCATGGTCCATTTCAATATCCTTCTTTTCTTCTTCAACATTCTGCCGTTTCCACCCCTGGACGGGTATCGCTTCATCGAAGATCTGGTTTCCAATGAAACGCGGGCGAAAATGCATCAATATGAATCGTACGGCTGGCTCCTGTTCATCATTCTGGCGGTCACTCCACTCGGAAACTTTGTCTTGGCCCCTTACTTCTCTTTTTTCATCCCCGGTACAATTAATGCCATGAGCGATTGGCTGCATTTTCTGTTTTAAAGAGAAGAATCCTCTGCTCCCGGCAAGCGCTTTTCCAATTCAATCTCATCATGCAGCGGAATGCCCTCATTTCCGACCAGCGGAATGGAGGGTTTTTGTTTGCGCGCCTCGTCAACCGCTCCCGGGTAAAGAGCAACCATCCGGTACCCCCGTTTTTGATAAAAACGCAAAGCATTCAGATTGTCGTTGGTTGTGATCAGACAGATGCGCTTCCCGCCCTGCTCTCTCACCTTTTGCTCAACCGCCCGGAGCAGGCTGCCGCCCACCCCGCAGTTTGGGATCAGCGCATTGAGGCTCAGGATCTCCGCCGCATCGGCCCGAATCGCAAACGTGACGGCTCCCACCGGCTTCCCTCGCTGAATCGCGATCAGGGCGGACAACTCATGCAGATGAAAAACGTTCCCTTTGGAAACCATCTTTGCTCCGCCCCATTCCTTCTGCCACAAGCGCCGCAACCACTCCTGCTCTTCACCCGATTCGGGGGCGCGGATGATAGTTTTCGTCATGCTGTTGACTCCCCTTTTCATCAGGTATGTTGCTTTCCATAATCTGAGGTTTGCGACGCTACCGGAAATGGCGCAGGTTGGCAAATGCCTGCATCGCCTGGTACCAGGCAGCCACGGTTCCTTCCGGCACACTGGCTGCGAGGTATTTCTTTTTGCCGATCCGGCGGCATGCCCCTGCCTCCATCAAGATCAAGTCATCAGCCGCCTCCGCCAGCTCCATGTCCTTTTCCGTGGCGATCATGGTAATCCGGCCTTGCGGATTGGATCGCAACTCCCGCCACAAAAGTTTTTTGCCCAATTCATCCAATCCCTCGGTCGGTTCATCCAAAATCCAGATGGAGGGATCGACCAGCAAACTGTGAGCCAATAAAAAGCGTTTAAAAGCTCCTCCGGACAGCTCACTGACAAACGAGCGGCGAAAACCGGCCAACCCCCATTTGGCCACGATTTCAGCACTCTTTCTTCGCGGATTCATCACGCGCTTCAACTGCGCTTCATACAAAAACGCTTTTTCAACGGTCATGTCCGTCTCCCATCTGCAGTGAACGGGAACATAACTGATTTTTCCCTTCAGCTCCGTCAAAAAGGATGAGCCGGCCGTCGCATTTCCCTTCGACCAAACGTACGATTTTTGCTCACCCCATTGATAAATAATCCGTCCGTCATCCGGGACAGAAACCATGGCGGTTAAACGCAACAGCGTGGTTTTGCCCGCGCCTTTCGGGCCCAATATAACGGTAACTCCGGCCCGGATCGAAGCGGAAAAATCGAGCAATCCCAGGCAGGGCGAACGGAAGGATCGTCTTGACGCATCGTAAGAATCAAATGTTTTTCTCAAATGGAACCAATCTATACGCAACGGTAACGTCACCCTTTCCGGCCGAATTGCAAGTCTGTCCAAATCAAGTGTTCTGTGAAAGGCATGGTTTTCGGGTTGCGCCCCCCTGACCCAGCGTTTCTGCTGATCAGTCAGCAGGCCGCCATCCCCCCTCCTGATTTTTCAAAAAATTTTTCTTCCGGCGCTGTGTCAGACAAATGTTTTTATGTAAGAAAAGATCTTGATTTTCATGGGGTTATTAAAAAGCCTGAGTGAGAGGATCAAACATCCATCTGTCCAAATACGTGATAAATTCTGACCTTTATATTCTTTATTAATTCTAGTATAACTTACAATAAAATCCAAGTGGACGATTTAAAGGAGAATCTTTTTTCAATTGGGTGACATTCTGTTTTGGCAAAGGAATGGATTGACCCCATCCTCCTTCTGTGATAGGTTGAAAGTGTAGAATTCCATATGCGAGAAACGGGAGCTTGGAGTGAGCCAGGCTGAGAGGGCGGAGAACTCTGCCGCCGACCGGTGAACCTGATCTGGGTAATGCCAGCGTAGGAATGGATGAATAGGGATCATTGCATCTCCTTTTCGCAAATTTTCTCCATTTTCCAGTCATACGCGCTTGGTGTATGGCTATTTTATTTCTCTTCCCTCATTTATCCTCTCCCGTTTTCTCCTTGTGGACCCTATCCACAAAACAGGAGGAAAGCAAATTGAACCGCTACTTTTATCCCAACAGCAAGAAAGTGTATGTCGAAGGATCACGTCCCGATCTCCGCGTTCCGATGCGGGAAATTTCACTGTCCCCGACCAAGGACTGGCGCGGGGAAACCCCGAATGATCCGGTTCGCGTCTATGACACGAGCGGCCTCTATACCGACCCGCAAGCGAAGATCGACCTGCGCAAGGGCTTGCCCAAACTGCGGCAAAAATGGATTCTGGAGCGGGGCGATGTAGAGGAATATGAAGGCCGGCAGGTACAACCGGTCGACAACGGATACCGGTCGGAAGAAAAAGTCCGGCAGCTCGACACATTCCCGCATCCCAATGTTCGGCCGTTGCGCGCCAAAGCCGGTAAAACGGTGACGCAGATGCATTACGCCAAAAAAGGAATCATCACGCCGGAAATGGAATTCGTCGCCATCCGTGAAAACCTGGATCCCGAATTCGTCCGGCAGGAGGTGGCCAGCGGACGCGCCATCATCCCGGCCAACATCAACCATCCGGAAGCCGAACCGATGATCATCGGCAAAAATTTTCATGTCAAAATCAATGCCAATATTGGTAACTCCGCCGTTTCTTCCTCCATTGAAGAAGAGGTGGAAAAAATGACTTGGGCGACGTTGTGGGGCGCCGATACCATTATGGATCTGTCCACGGGGAAAAACATCCACAATACCCGGGAATGGATTATCCGCAACTCACCCGTGCCGGTGGGAACCGTGCCGATTTATCAGGCGCTGGAAAAAGTGAACGGCGTTCCGGAAGATCTGACATGGGAAGTGTACCGCGATACCCTGATTGAACAGGCGGAGCAGGGAGTCGATTACTTCACCATTCATGCCGGTGTGCTGCTGCGATATGTTCCGCTGACCGCAAACCGCGTGACCGGAATCGTCTCCCGCGGTGGTTCGATCATGGCTGCCTGGTGTCTGGCACACCATGAAGAAAACTTCCTGTACACCCATTTCCGGGAGATTTGCGAAATCCTGAGAACCTATGATATTTCCGTCTCGCTCGGCGACGGATTGCGCCCCGGGTCGATCGCCGATGCCAATGACGAGGCACAGATGGCGGAGCTTCACACACTGGGAGAGTTAACGAAAATTGCATGGGAATATGACGTGCAGGTAATGATCGAAGGACCAGGCCATGTACCGCTCCATAAAATCAAAGAAAATATCGATATCGAACAGAAAATCTGCCATGAAGCTCCTTTCTATACATTAGGTCCATTGACCACCGACATCGCTCCCGGTTATGACCATATCACCTCGGCCATCGGTGCAGCGCTGATCGGGTGGCACGGAACCGCGATGCTCTGTTATGTCACTCCGAAAGAGCACCTGGGCCTGCCGAACAAAGAAGATGTAAAAGAAGGGGTGATCGCCTATAAGATCGCCGCACACGCTGCCGATCTGGCAAAAGGTCATCCCGGCGCGCAAATTCGCGATGACGCCTTGTCCAAAGCGCGTTTTGAGTTCCGGTGGGTCGACCAGTTCAATCTATCGCTCGATCCGGAACGGGCCAGAGCGTTCCATGACGAAACCCTGCCGGCCGAACCTGCGAAAACGGCTCACTTCTGTTCCATGTGCGGGCCCAAATTCTGCAGCATGCGCATCACGCAGGATATTCGCGAATACGCGGAGAAAAACGGATTGGCGCTGGCAGAAGCTGCAGAAGCAGGAATGAAGGAAAAGGCGGCCGAATTCAAACAATCCGGTTCATCGATCTACAAATAAGCGATCAGCGGAATGGGAAACGGGCCATTGCGTGATACATGGGCTGTTTTCCCAATTTCGTTTCATACAGGATCAATTCCCGGACGATCCAAGTCTGCGTCAGTCTCTCCGGCCATGCCGCCTGTAACAGTTCCGGGGCCGGAAAATCATGCATTTGGCATTTTCGCGCCAATGTCACATGCGGGCGGTATGGGCGCTCTTCGCGGGGAAAGCCAAGCGGAGCCAGTCTGTTTCCGATCTTTTGTTCAAGCGATGTCAAAGCCGGCAAATCCCCGCTGACCCCGGCCCACAAAATTCGCGGTGAGGCAGGGCGGCCAAACGTTCCCAGTCCCGCAAGCGTCAGGGAAAAGGGGGAAGCAACCGCTGCCAGTCCGCGCAGTTCCTCCGTTATTTCCCTGATTTGCCGCGGAGTGCAATTGCCCAAAAATTTCAGGGTGATATGATAGTCTTCCTGATTCACCCATTTGCCGAAAGCCCAAGTTTCGCTCTGTTTTTCACACCAGTCTGCCAGCATCCGTTTCAGTCCGGCAGGCAGGGAAACGGCAATGAACAATCGCGGTTCAGGCTGACGTTGCAAATCGCTCACTTCCTTTGTTTTCAAGATTTAAAAAGGGGACCCTCATCTGTTACAGGGTCCCCTTCCTTTATGCGCATAAATCATTCTCCCGCTTTATGTAACTTATTGACCCAGCGCTTTTTTGGCGGCAAGAACAGGTGCTTCGTAGTCAGGATGGTTGGTTGCTTCTTTTACGTATTCAACATAAACCACCTTGTCATTTTGGTCGACAACGAAAACAGCCCGGGTCAACAAGCGCAATTCTTTGATTGCCACCCCGTAGGCCGTGCCGAACGAAAGATCACGATGGTCGGAGAGCGTTTGCACATTTTCCACTCCGGCTGCACCGCACCAGCGTTTTTGTGCAAATGGAAGGTCAACGCTGACCGTAAGAACTTTCACTCCGTCCAATTTGGCGGCTTCTTCGTTAAAACGGCGGGTTTGCAGATCACAGACGCCTGTGTCCAGGGAAGGAACCACGCTGATGATGCGAACCTGCCCTTTGCTGTCCTCCAGGGTGACCGGAGAAAGATCATTCGCCAATACGGTGAAGTTCGGTGCTTGATCGCCCACTTTGAGCTCCGGGCCGATGAGGGTAACCGGGTTGCCTTTAAATGTCACGGCTCCATGACGTTCTACTGCCATCACAACCAGCCTCCTATTTCATGAATTCTTCTCTATCTTACCATGAGTTCCCTTTGAAGGGAAACAAGCCATTCCGATGAATTCTCCCCGGACGACGCCTGTCCGTTCACTTTTTTCCCGAAGCGGACACCGTTTCTCATACATACACGATCAACCGCAAATGCTTGGTCAGCAATGTCTCAAGGATTAAATTCCATATGATTCCGAAGAGATTCACCTTCATTGACAAGAGCGATCTTTCGCATCGCTTCCCTTATTCACAAGATTGAAATAACCGCTTTCCTTCTTTATTATGAAAAGAGGATTTGGATCATTTCATAAAATATTTATTTTAAATTATATTACTCGATCCAAACATCCTCCCCTTACTTCATCAAATTTTAAATGGAGGCCATTCATGAATACGCTCGGTGAACTTTTGCGCAGTCGAACTTATTTGACTCCTAATCTTGAAGCAGTCGTCTCTGCCGGAAAACGAATCACTTATAAAGAATATGCTTCCCTCGTCAACCGCCTGGCGAATTTCCTGTTGCAGCGCAATGTGAGAAAAGGAGACAGAATCGCTTTTCTCTTGTCCAATGATTATCCTTTTCCCCTCATTTTCCTGGCTGCGGCAAAAATCGGTGCGATTGCCGTCCCGATCAACTGGCGGTTAAAGCCGGCCGAGATCGGATGGATTTTGCAGGACTCCGGGGCAAAATTGCTGTTTTTTGATCATGCGTTTCAGCAGGCAATCGCAGAGATCGGCAACCTGCCGGAACTGGAAGAAGCGATCCGCATATACCGGGATGAAAACCATGACTCCTTTGCCGACTTGCTTTCTTACTATCCCGACACGGAGCCAAACCTCCCGGTTGAGGAATATGACCCGGCCATAATCATCTATACCTCCGGGACGACCGGAAAACCAAAAGGCGTCGTCTGCTCGCACAAAAATATTTATGCCGCCGGACTTGCCAATATCAATACGCTGGATTTGCGATTGGCCGACCGTTTTCTGTTTGTCACGCCTCTGTTTCATATCAGCGGAATGATGTTTATTATCAATGCGATCATTCGCGGCATGACATTAATTCTGGCTCCCCAATTTAATCCGGTTCAGCTCTGGGATCTGGTCGAAGCCGAAAAAATCACCGGCATGATGTCCGTCCCGTCCATGCTGACTTATATGCTGGAAACAGCCAAAAGCTGCAACCGCGACACCACCTCGCTCAGGAGCATCGTCTGCGGCGGATCACTGGTGCCGCCCCATCTGATCAAGGGTATGTACGAATTGGGCTATTCCATCAATCAGGTTTACGGGGCAACGGAATTTACGGGTGCGATTACATACTGGATGCCCAACATGGGATTGGATAAATGCCATTCAGTGGGAAAAGGACTTTATTTAACGGAAATCAAGATTCTCGATCCTGTTACTGGCGAAGAACTGCCGCCGGGAGAGTACGGTGAAGTGGTTGTCCGCGGGGAACAGGTATTTCTCGGCTATTGGAAGAACAACGAGGAATCGCAAAAAGTGATTCATGGCGGCTGGTATTACACAAAAGATGTCGGCAAATTGGACGAAGACGGATTTTTGTATATCATCGATCGCCTGCGTGATATGATCATCTGCAGCGGTGAAAAAGTTTTTCCGGCCGAAGTGGAAAGCATCCTCATGCAGTTGGAGGAAATCAGCGATGTGGCCGTTGTCGGTGTGAAGCATCCGGTCTGGGGAGAATTGCCGCGCGCCTATGTTGTGTTAAAGGAAGGGGCCTTAATCACGGCGGACAAGATCCTCGCCCATGCGCGCAAACACCTGGCCGATTACAAGTTATATGACGTGGAGTTTATTGACGAGCTGCCGAAAAACAGCATGGGCAAAACATTGAAATACCTCTTGCGAAAATATGCCAATCAGGAATAAACAAACAGCCTGTGAGAAGCTGACTCACAGGCTGTCTTCTACCCCTCTCCGCCGCAGACAAACCCCGGACAGGAAGGATAAAATCGTGTGCATCGCCGTTTTTACCGAAACTCCGGCCACATCGCGAAACGGATCGAGGCAGACAAGATCAAGTGCTTTTACCTGTTCTTCCTTTCCCAACCGATGCACCGCTTCGAACATCTCCCATGAGAACATTCCGCCCGGGGAAGGGCCCGGAGATCCCGGCAGAAAGGAAAGATCCAGCACGTCGATATCCACGGTCACATAGATCAGATCAACCTTTTCCTTCAACCGGGAAACCGCCTCTTCCATAATTGCTGAAAGACCCCGGCTGCGCACTTCGCGCATGGTAAAAAAGACAATCCCCTGCTCATCGACATATCGCCGGTAAACCGCTGCGTTGGCAAAACCGTGAATGCCGATCTGCACAATGTTTTCCCCCTGAATCGTACTTGACTCGATCAATCCGCGAATCGGCGTGCCATTACTCGGCCCCCCGCTCTCCAGGCTCCGCACATCAAAATGGGTGTCAAACTGCAACAGCCCGATCTTTTTTCCCGAATGAAACTGCGCAAAAGCTTTCACGGACGGGCAGGTAATCGAGTGATCCCCGCCCATGATCACCGGCAGAAAATCAGGAAAACGGGCAGTCGCCTCATAGACGTCTTTCATCCCTTGTTCAATGTGGCGGTGGCACAGCGAAATATCCGTCACATGCATGCGAATGTCGCCAAGATCCCGCACCTTAAGCGGAAACAGGTCTACATCGTGATCCACATCGTAGGTGGAAAAACTGCGCCAGCTCTGTCTGACGGCCATCGGCGCTTCACTGGCGGCAGAAGCGCTGATCGAGGAACGCGAAAGCGGAACCCCGATAAACCCTACATCCATTTCCTCTTTGCCATCCCACGGCAAAATCCAACCGCTCACCTTGGGATCAAAGGGATCGCTTCCACCCGTTTGATGGATGAACGGCGGCGGATTCAGATGGGCAGATCGCATCGTCTCCCTCCCTGCACAACCAATTCCCCTTTTTTAAAGACCGAATCAGTCAAATTCACTCCGTAGTGATAAGAAAGATGGGCGTAGTTCGGAGCATCCAGGATCAAAATATCCGCTTGTTTGCCCGGCTCAAGACTGCCGATCTCTCCCGCTTTGCCGATGGCGTGGGCGCTGTTGATCGTCGCAGCGGCAATCACTTCGGCCGGCGTCATCTTCATGTTTAAACAAGCCAGATTCATGATGACCGGCAGCGAAACCGTCGGTGATGAACCGGGATTAAAATCGGTGGAAAGCGCAACCGGCACACCCGCTTCCAGCATGTCGCGAGCCCGGGCACAGGGAGCCATCAGGAAAAAAGCGGTGCCCGGCAGCAGAACGGCGACGACCCCCGCTTCCGCCATGGCGCGAATCCCGCGATCGGAAACCTTCAGCAGATGGTCTGCGGAAATCGCTCCGATCCGCGCGGCCAATTCAGCGCCACCCATCGGTTCCAGCTCATCGGCATGCAATTTCGGCACCAATCCCCACCTTTTGGCCTCCGTTAAAATGCGTTCCGTTTGCTCAAGCGAAAAAACACCCTTCTCACAAAAAACATCACAAAACTCCGCCAAACCTTCCCCGGCAACACGGGGGATCATTTCCCCGATCACCAGGCGCACATATTCTTCGGGATCATGCTTATATTCCTCTGGAATCGCGTGGGCTCCCATAAAAGTGGGAACAACATCGACCGGATGTTCCTCATGAACCCGCCTGGCCACGCGCAATTGTTTCAACTCATCCTGCAGCGTCAGCCCGTAGCCGCTTTTTGCTTCAACCGTGGTGACACCGTGGAGCAAAAAGCGATCCAACCGCTTCAGCGTCTGTTCCGTCAGTTCCTCTTCCGTCGCGCTTCTCGTCATGGCCGTGGTGGCCAGAATGCCGCCTCCTGCTTGCAAAATTTCCAAATAGGTGCGGCCGTTTAACCTCATCTCCAGCTCATATTCCCTCGTTCCGGCAAAGACCAGATGCGTGTGGGGGTCGATCAATCCCGGCATCACCACTTTGCCGGCGGCATTCAGCACCCGGACCCCGTCAAGCCCGCCCCAGCGCAATCGGACCTCCCGCTCCACCTCTTCCCTGCTGCCAACCGCGAGAATCCGCTCATTTTCAATGGCCAGACTGCCCTGCTCTATGATGCCCAATTCGGACATCTGCTTGCCGCGCTTCGGCCGGTCGCTGGCCCCCTTCAAGGTGAGGAGCTGGCTCGCGCCGTGAATCAGCCATCGGTTCATCGTTCCTCACTCCATCATCGGAATCTGAATCCCGTGTTTTTTCGCTGTCCGGATCGCCCGTTCATAACCGGCGTCCACATGGCGGACAATGCCCATGCCCGGATCGGTGGTCAGCACCCGTTCCAGCCGTTTGCCCGCTTCCGGTGTTCCGTCGGCCACGATCACCATGCCTGCATGGATTGAATAACCCATTCCGACGCCCCCGCCATGATGCAGGGAAACCCAACTGGCTCCGCCGACGGCATTGATCATGGCGTTGAGCAGTGGCCAATCGGCAACGGCATCGCTGCCATCTTTCATCCCTTCCGTCTCCCGGTTGGGCGAAGCGACCGATCCGCAATCGAGGTGATCACGCCCGATCACGATCGGTGCTTTAATCTCCCCGGAAGCGACCATGTCATTAATAATGCGCCCGAATTTTGCCCGTTCCCCGTAGCCGAGCCAGCAAATGCGGGACGGCAGCCCCTGAAACTGCACTTTTTCCTGCGCCAGTTTGATCCAGCGCACCAGATGCTGATTGTCGGCAAATTCGCGCAGGATCACTTCATCCGTTTTATAAATGTCCTCGGGATCCCCCGACAGGGCAACCCAGCGGAAGGGCCCTTTGCCTTCACAGAACAGCGGACGGATGAAAGCCGGCACAAATCCGGGGAAGTTAAACGCTTCCTTCACCCCTTCCTCATAAGCCATTTGCCGGATATTATTACCGTAGTCGAAAGCGACAGCGCCGCGTTTTTGCATGTCCAGCATCGCCATTACATGCCTGGCCATGCTCGCCTTGGCCGCCTTCACATACGCATCGGGATCGATCTCTCGCAAGCGGTCCCCTTCTTCCAGAGTCATTCCTTCCGGGAGGTAGCCGTTTAACGGGTCATGCGCCGAAGTTTGATCCGTGACCAGATCAGGAATAAATCCGCGCCGGACCATCTCGGGAAGGATTTCAGCCGCATTGGCACACAATCCGATGGAGAGCGGACGCCCCTCGCGTTTTGCCGCTTGGGCCAATTGCAACGCTTCATCCAGCGAATCCGTTTTCATATCCAGATACCTGGTAGCCAAACGGCGCTCGATCCGTGCGGGGTCACATTCAACAGCGATGATCACTCCGCCGTTCATGGTCACCGCCAGCGGCTGAGCCCCGCCCATTCCGCCGAGTCCTGCCGTCACGGTGACGGTTCCCCGCAACGAACCGCCAAAGTGTTGCCGGGCCGCTTCGGCAAATGTTTCATACGTTCCCTGTAAAATTCCTTGTGTTCCGATATAGATCCAGCTTCCCGCCGTCATCTGCCCGAACATGATCAACCCTTTTTGCTCCAGTTCGCGGAACGTCTCCCAGTTTGCCCAGGCCGGAACGAGATTGGAATTGGCCAACAGCACCCGCGGCGCATCCCGGTGCGTTCGGAACACCGCAACCGGTTTGCCGGATTGGACCAACAGCGTTTCATCATCTTCCAGTCTGGTCAGCGTATCCACAATCGCCGCAAATGCCTCCCAGTTGCGCGCCGCTTTGCCGATGCCGCCATAAACGACCAGATCCTGCGGCTTTTCGGCCACATCCGGATCAAGGTTGTTCATGAGCATTCGCAGTGCCGCTTCCTGAATCCATCCTTTGGCCGTCAGCTTCGTTCCCCGGGGTGCACGAATCACTTCCCGGCTCCAGTCACGCATAGCCCGTCCCCCTTCTGACATCGGTTTAGAACTTTCGGAACGATAAAGGCAAATGATATTTCACGACCGGCTAAATACCAAGGCGACAGATAAAAATAAAATTTTTTAATTTAACAACTTCTCGTTTTTACATTAACATTGAATAAAAACAAGGAGCAAGCGACTGTATTAGTGATTTAGCGCAATGACGCAGACTCGAATGCAGGCCGGGTCATGCCTTTCTTTTCAGACCCCTTGTTTTTTGATATATTTCTTTGTGAACTCTGCTCGGAACCGTTGGAATTTCACTGGACGGAGATGAAATCATGAACATCAATCTCAGCCCCCGCGCCGCGGCCAAACTGCATCTGCTTCTTTATGAAGAAAAAAAATCCGGCGGCCATTCCCTGGCTGTTCGCATTATTCCGCTCACCACCGGTTGCAACAGCCTTTCGTTCGCCTTGGAAATAACCGAGGCTGACGCGCGCATGGAAACCGTTTCTGTCAACGGCGTCCCCTTTGTCTGGCGCGGCGATGAGCGGGAATGGCTGGACGGGGTCATCATCGACCTCAATCCGGAAAACGGGAAATTTTCCATCTTTCATCCACACCCGCCATCCATGCCGGAATGCCCTTTTGAATGAAGGTAAACAGAAGATCAATTTCTCCGCAAAAGGAAAGAGAAACCATGCAGTTTAAAAAGTGGATCTTATTCGCGACCGCCTTGATGGCGCTCCTGATCCTCCTCCCCGTAGCCGTATTCTGGAATTGCGTCTCGCGCTATGATGATGTCCAACCCGGAACGGGCCATTATCAGCTCGGTATTGTACTGGGTGCCGCACTGTGGGATGGCAAGCCAAGCCCCGCTTTAAAGGAGCGCTGCCAAACGGCCATCATGCTGTACCAACAAGGAAAAGTGGATTATCTTCTCTTATCCGGAGGACCGGAAGAGGAAGGAATAACGGAAGCGGAAAGCATGAAACAATTCCTGGTTGCCCACGGGGTTCCGGGCAGCCGGATCATTCTTGAAAAGCGATCGACCAACACCAAGGAAAACATGCAATACTCCGCCGCCATTCTGAAGCAGAAACCCTTTGCATCCATCACGGTCATCACACACGATTACCATATGTACCGCGCTTTGCAGTATGCCAAATGGTTCGGGATCAAGGCCGATCCTTCTCCCGTTCACTCGAAGGTTCTGTTCGTTCCCTATCACAAAGCGCGTGAATGCTTGGCGCTGGTCAAGCAACAATTGTTAAAAAAATAGCCGGATAATGCTGCCGGGGCGCAGGAAGTCACATTCCTCAAACACCCGGCCTTTCGGAGCATTGCTGCGATCATACTGGGTTTTTCGGCCTTTTTTCGTTACAATAATAAGGAATGTCATACAAAGAGAGGATGGAAACGGTGAATTTGGAAAAGGCAACCGAGGCCAATCTGGAATATCTCATCAATGAGATCAAAGCGAAGCTCAAGTTGGTCAATGCCGCTCTGATCAACCCAAACGATTTCAATCTCGGTCAATATGAGGAAATCCGTGAGATCTATGAGTTGATTGAAAAAAAGCAGGGAAAGCTGACCATGATGGAGATCGAAGGCATCCTGGAAGAACTGCGCGATCTGCGGCAAAAATAAGAGAAGGCAGCGGGCATAAAGCAGCGTCCCACTTCTTGCCCGCTGTCTTCTTGACAATCCATGACTTGTCTGCACAGCCACTTTCACCGCAAAAGTATGTACCCCGCTCCGCTAGGCAAAGTGTGCCGCCAGTTCTTTGGGGAGCGGAACGGATTTGCGCGCTTTCAGGTCGATGGTACAACATGTCACTTCCGCATCAGCCACCAGCTGGTTCTGCTCGTTATAGATTTCGTGCTTCAATACAAAACTGGTGCGCCCCTTGCGAATCGGCTCCGTGGAGATCGTCAGTTTCTGCCCCAGTTTCGCTTCTTTCCGATAGTTGATATTGATATTGACGGTAACGGTCCCCACTCCCATTTCCGTAAACACGTCAAAAGGCAATCCCGTACAGTTATACCAATCCTCACGGCTCCATTCCATGTATTCCAGATATTTTGCATTATTGACGTGCCCCATCACATCGATTTCCGTTGGCCGCACTTCAATCTGAATTGAGGTTTTCATCTTCTCCCTCCCCAGTTCACACATCGCTTAAATAAATATTTTTCCACCGGTCGGCAAAACACTCTTCTTTCAGCGTATCGATCATGTCTATCATTTCATTCCAGTATTGTTCATCTTTATAACAATGAAACTTCCTGGCAATGTACGCCTGATTCCATACAAAGGCACGGAAGGTCAGCGGATTTAACGGCAGCCCTTCCACCCCGTACTCTTCAATAAAACACTTAAAAAGCACCGGCTTGATCTGTTCAAACAATTCAGCCATAATTTCTGTTTTCTCTGTTGCAGATGTTGAATTCAAATAAATTTTAAACCGGGCTTTCGCCCAGGCGTGCAACACCCGCCGCGTTAAAAAATTGTTTTTATATTTCATCCACGCTTCTTCATCTTCGATCGTAACCGTCGGTTGATCTCCCAGAATTTCGCCCACAATCCGAAAAACGGCATGAAGCTGCCCGTTTGTCATATCACCCGGTTTTTCATGCTTAAGACTGACATTCATCTTTTTCAACGCCGGAATGATATCGCCCATTTTCATCAACCCATGCCTCCTTAAACACGCTGTCATCCCTGTGACAAACGCATTCTCCCCCATTCTCCTCATCACGATGATCGGTTGCAGCCACTTATAAAAGAGGGATTTAATCATTTCCATGTAACCCCTTAAAATTCCTTCAATTTAACGAAATTTAAAATAATAATTTTTGTTAAAATTTGCATGCTCCTGATAAAAGCTCTTTCGTCTTCTTGCAATAAAAAAGCACTGCGGTCATCATGCAAACTACACGACTATTATATTATGAATCGGAGGCAAATCAGACAGCAGAAAGATTATTTTTAAATTTCTGTCATATTTCCACAAAACAACCCCCCTTAATGCTCAAAAAGCGTTTTAAGGGGGGTTGCAAGAAATTATTTATTTACCATATGAATCGCATGTCCAAGAATGCCTTCCGCTGCTTCCATAATCGTTTCCGGCAAGGTCGGATGCGCGTGGATGGTGAGGGCCAGATCTTCGGCATTTGCTCCCATTTCCACGGCAAATACTGCTTCGCCGAGCAACGAGGAAACTTCCGGACCAACCATTTGTACACCCAGTACTTGTTTGGTTTCGGAATCAGCAACGATTTGTACAAAACCTTCGGCATGATTCATGGACAACGCGCGTCCGTTGGCTTGGAAGGCAAACCGGCTGACAACCGGGTTATAACCTTGTTCTTTCGCTTGCGCTTCGGTCAAGCCGGTATAGGCGATTTCAGGATCACTGAAGATAACAAACGGCATGGCCTGATAATCGATGACGCTGTTGAGCCCGGCAATCGCTTCGGCGGCAATTTTGCCTTCGTAGCTCGCTTTGTGGGCCAGCAGCGCACCGCCTGCGCAGTCACCGATGGCATAGATGTGTTCCACATTGGTGCGGCATTGGTTATCGATTTTGATAAATCCGCGCTCATCCAGTTCGACACCCGCATATTCCAGACCGAGCTCATTGGTGTTGGGTTTGCGGCCAACGGCAACAAGGCAATAGTCAGCGGTAAACGTTTGTTCTTCCCCGTTCACCTGCGCACGAACGACAACTTCATCGCCCGTGTTTTCGCCGCCTTGCACCATCGCTTCGGTAATGACGTTCACACCGGTTTTTTTCAATTTGCGGCTGACAACTTTGGTCAGCATCGGGTCGGTTCCCGGAAGGAGAGATTTGGTTCCTTCGAGAATGGTTACTTCCGCACCCAGTTTGGCATAAGCCGTCCCCAGTTCCAATCCGATATAACCGCCGCCGACCACGATCAGACGCTTCGGCACTTCTTGCAGATTGAGTGCTTCCGTCGAGGAGAGAATCCGTTTGCCGTCAAACGGCAGGATTTTCAGCTCAGCCGGACGGGAACCGGTCGCGATGATCACATCGTTGAATTTATAGGTTTGGCTGGAATCGTCGGTTACGACACGAACGGAATTGGGACCGCTGAAAAATGCTTCACCGCTTAAAATCTCCACTTTGTTTCCTTTGAGGAGCGATTTTACGCCGCCGGTCAGCTTTTTCACCACTCCGTTTTTCCATTCCATCAGTTTGGGCATATTGACGGTCACATCGCCGGAAACTTCGATCCCCATTTCGCCCGCTTCCTTGATCCCGGTATACCGTTCAGAAGCCGAGATGATCGCTTTGGAGGGAATACATCCGCGATTGAGACAAACGCCCCCGAGATTTCCTTTATCCACGATTGCAACGGAACGTCCCAATTGGGCGGCGCGAATGGCGGCCACATATCCGCCGGGGCCCGCGCCGATGACGAGAACATCTACTTCTTGAGCAAGATCTCCCACTACCATGTTATCACATCTCCATCATTAACAATTTCGGGCTTTCCAAGACTTGTTTCAAACGTCCGATAAACCGTGCAGCAACATCCCCGTCGATCAGGCGATGGTCAAAGCTCAAAGATACATGCAGGATGGAACGAACGGCAATTTCGCCATTGTGAACAACCGGTTTCTCTTTGATTGCCCCGATACCGAGAATCGCAACTTCAGGATAATTGATGATCGGTGTGAAGAATTCACCGCCAAAACCGCCGAGGCTGGAAATGGTGAAGGTGCTGCCTTTCAGTTCACTCGGATCCAGCTTCATTTCGCGGCCGCGTGCAGCCTTGTCGGCAATTTCTTTGGCCAGATCAAACATCGATTTGCGGTCGGCATCGCGAATGACAGGAACCATAAGGCCATTGTCCGTTGCCGTGGCCAAGCCGATATGATAGTAATGTTTGATCACAATCTCCTGTTTTTCATCGTCAATGGATGCATTCAGAGTCGGGAACTCACGCAGGGCGGCCACGACCGCTTTGATGAAGAACGGTAGATAAGTAAGTTTGATGTTGCGCTCTTGAGCAACGGATTTGCCCCATTTGCGCAATTCGATCAGTTCGGTTACATCGAATTCGTCCATCAGGGTAACATGCGGAGCCGTATGTTTGCTCTCGACCATGCGCGTGGCAATCGTGCGGCGAATGCCTTTGAGCGGAATCCGTTCCTCGTTTCCGGTCGTTTCGATCGGTGTTTTTTGCGCAGGTGCTGCCGCGGGCACTTCCGGAGCCGGTGCTTCCGCTTTTTGCTCTGTAGCCGGTTGAACCGCGCCTCCCTCGGCAAAGCGTTTGACGTCTTCGGCCAAAATCCGCCCGTTTTTGCCGGAACCTGTCACTTGTGTAATGTCAACACCCAGTTCACGCGCCAGTTTGCGAACGGACGGCATGGCGCTCACATTGCCGCGTTTGGCGGCAGGCGCTTCCGCTTGTGCTTCCTGTTTCGCTTCTGCCGGTTTTTCCTCTTTCGTTTCAACCGATTCTGCCGCTTGTTCCCCGGCAGCCTCTTCTTCTGCTACACCTTCGGCATCAATGACGGCGATGGTGGAATGAACCAAGGCGATCTCGCCTTCTTTTACTTTAATCTCTTTCACAACCCCTGTCACCGGGGAGGGAATTTCCACTACCGCCTTATCGGTTTGAACTTCGGCAAAAATATCGAATTCTTGAATCCGATCGCCTTCTTTGACATGCAACTTCACGATTTCGCCTTCGTGGATCCCTTCACCCACATCCGGCAACTTAAACTGATATGCTGCCACGATAGTTCCTCCTGTTCTAACTTCAGATCATCGGGCAAAAGGAGGCGGTGACCAAACCGGAAGTCACCGCGGATAGACTGTGTCCGCCCGAACTACACAGCCGTCATGGGAAGACAAATCATTAAAAATCAAGAACTTCGTAGATGCCTTTCACAACGCGGGAAGCATCCGGAATCCACTCTTCCTCAATCAGCGGGAAGGCGAGGACCGTATCCGGCGGAGCAACGCGTTTGACCGGTGCATCCAGTTTCAAAATGGCATTTTCATTAATTTGCGCAATCACTTCGGCAGCAATACCGGTACTGCGCGGAGCTTCCTGCACAACGATCGCACGGCCGGTTTTTTCAACCGAGTTGATAATGGTTTCGGTATCGAGCGGGCTGAGCGTCCGCAGGTCGATTACTTCCACTTTGGCTCCTCTTTCTTTTTCCGCAATTTCAGCGGCTTTCAAAGAGGTGTGAACCATGGCGCCGTAGGTGATGATGGTCACATCGGAACCTTCGCGAACCACGTTTGCTTTCCCGATCGGAACAGTGTATTCTCCTTCCGGCACTTCATCCTTGAGAGAGAAATACAATTTCAGATGTTCGAGGAAGAAAACGGGATCGTTGTCACGAATGGCCGAAATCAGCAATCCTTTGGCATCATATGGATTGGACGGGCAAACGACTTTCAATCCCGGTGTTTGCGTGAGATAACCTTCCAAGCTGTCCCCGTGAAGTTCCGGTGGTTTCACCCCGGCACCAAACGGAGCGCGGAATACGATTGGTGCTTGGTAACGGCCGCCGGAACGGTAACGCATCCGCGGAGCTTGGACACAGATGGAATCCATCGCTTCAAAAATAAAACCGATGAATTGGATTTCCGCAACAGGACGGAATCCCTGGGTAGCCAAACCGATGGCCAAACCGCCGATTCCAGACTCAGCCAAAGGAGTGTCAAACACACGGTCTTCCCCGAACTCTTTGGCCAAGCCGTCGGTAACGCGGAACACACCCCCGTTAACCCCTACGTCTTCACCGAATACGAGCACGTTCGGATCCCGTTTTAATTCCACGCGCAGGGCATCGTTGATTGCTTTTACCATTGTCATCTTTGGCATGGTTTATTTGCCCTCCTTCGTATACTCTGCTTTCTGTTTTTCCAGATGCGGAGGCGTGATTTCGTACATGCTGTCGATCAGGCCGGCAATGGTCATTTTCTCAAATTTATCCGCTTTCTTCGCCGCATCCGCCACTGCTTGTTTTGCTTCTTCAATCGCACTTTCTTCATCTTGTTCCGTCCACAGGCCTTTTGCTTCAAGGAAGCGGCGGAAACGTACCAACGGTTCCCGTTCATCGTACTCAGAAGGTTCATCTTTGGAACGGTAACGGGTCGGGTCATCCCCGGACATCGAGTGAGGTCCAAGACGGTAGTTGAGTGCCTCGATCAAGGTCGGGCCTTCTCCGTTGCGCGCGCGTTCAGCGGCATCGGCCACCGCTTTGTACACAGCCAATACGTCAAAGCCATCCACTTGGATGCTGCGGATTCCTGCGGCGACACCTTTTTGGGCAACGGTTTCCGCCGCCGTCTGTTTGGAGAACGGTGTGGAAATGGCATAACGGTTATTTTGCACGACAAAAATGGCAGGCAATTTGTAAACGCCGGCAAAGTTCATCGCTTCGTAGAAATCACCTTGCGAGCTTCCGCCGTCACCGGTAAAGGTAATGACCACCTGTTTCTTGCCACGGCGTTTCAGCCCCATTGCCACACCGGAGGTTTGCACGTATTGCGCCCCGATGATGATTTGCGGCATCAGGACATGAACATCTTCCGGGATTTCTCCTCCGTGCTGATGGCCACGCGACCACAGAAACGCCTGATACATCGGATAACCATGCCAGTAGAGCTGCGGAATGTCACGGTAACCCGGCAGGATGTAGTCATCTTTGTTCAGCGCAAACTCACTGCCGATCATGGTTGCTTCCTGTCCGGAAACCGGAGCATAGAAGCCCAGCCGTCCTTGCCGCGCCAATCCTACGGCACGTTGATCCCATACACGGGTAAAGACCATTCTTCTCATCAATTCCCGAAGCTGTTCATCACTCAGCCTCGGCATTTGATCCTTGTTGATTACTTTCCCTTCTACCGACAGGATGGAAAACGGCTCGATCCGCTCAAGGCGAACCTCTGCGTTTCCATACCCCTTTTCACGCTGTTTGGTTTTGGCCATGGTTTTACTCACCTCAATCAGTATAAGTATCAGCGGTCGTGAAAGCGTTTCACTGTTATAACTAATTATGAGTTCTGTTTTAAAACAGTGTTACAAATCATTTTAAATCTGTTGATTTTATTAACACTTTCCCCAATGAAACAAATGGCCTTTCTTCAATAATACAACTCCACGAAAATTTGTCAATGAACCTTCCGGTTATTTCGCTGGCCTACCATCGCTCTCCTCCCCGTGAAACCCGGTGAAAATGCGCGGTGTGGACAAATTTCGCCACTCAAAATTTACGTTCTGCCAATGGTTGGCTGTCTTTCTTTGAACCAGGCTGTTGATTCTCTTTTATATTACCCCCGAATCAAAATCCCCTTTATGAAAAATTGAAAATAAAAATTCTCATTAAATACGGAATTAACGGTCTATTATATCCCCCCGGCCACAGCTTTTATGAAAATATTTTTTACTTAACACAAATCGTTCAACTGGAACGAACTAATAAAATATTTATATCAATAGCAATATACCCTTTATATTGAAAATAACTCAGCATTTAGAGTACAATGATTTAAAGCGAAAATGGCAGCAGTAAAATTAAAAGAGGTGACCCGGATGTACAGCTGTTTTGTTGCGGATCCTCCCAGCAGCTAATCTCCTTTCATCAATCTCATTGATGCAGACTCAGGTCCCAACACCTGAGTTTATTTCTTTTACAAGACCATAAAAAGAAGGAGACGACCAAATCGTCCCCCTATATATCCAATCAATCTATCGCGGCAGCGACAGCTTTTCCTCGCTCTCCTCGTTCCGGGTCAGATGCGGAGAAACGAAAATGCGCGAAATGCGCAACTGATCCATCTCCTCCACTGTAAACATCCATCCGTCATAGGGCACTTGGTCCCCCACTTCCGGGACTTTGCCCAATGCGGAAAAGAGCCATCCTCCGATGGTGTCATTATCGGGATCTTCTATATTGATATCAAAATACTCATTCACATCTTCGATCAGCAGGCGCGAATCAATGGAAGTATTCTCCCCTCGCTTCTGGAACTGCGGTTTTTCATTATCAAATTCGTCCTGGATTTCCCCGAAAATCTCCTCGATGATATCCTCTGTTGTCACCAGGCCCGCCGTTCCTCCGTACTCATCGACGACGATGGCCATCCCTCCCCGGTTCTTTTGCAGGTTGACCAAAATATCCTTCAATTCCATCGTTTCCGGAACAACCGTCACCGGGCGAGCCAGCTCTTTCAGGTTCGGTGTTTTCCCTTCAGATAATTTATTGTAAACATCCCGTATGTGAATAATCCCTTGTATATCATCCTTGTCACGCCCGCACAGCGGAAAGCGGGTATGATAGCTGTTCTTAATAATATTAAAGTTCTCCTCAAACGTATTATCCTGAAACAAACACTCCATCTTTACCCGCGGAACCATCACTTCACGGGCGACCCGTTCCGTAAAATCGAAGACATTATCAAACAATGTCAACTCTGTTTGGTCGATCACACCGCTTTTGTGGCTCTGTGCGATCAACATGCGAATCTCCTCTTCCGTATGTGCCTGCTGCGTTTCGTTGAATTCGATGCCAAACGCTTTTAATGCCAGGTTGGCACTGTAATTCAGAATGAAAATAAACGGTTTGAACAAGCGGTAAAATAAATGAAGCGGGACTGCGGTCCACAGGGTAATCGATTCCGCTTGGCGAATCGCGATCGACTTCGGCGCCATTTCCCCAAGCACAATATGCATAAAGGTAATAATGGAAAAACCCATCGCAATCGCAATTGTATGAATAAGCCAATCCGGGGCGCCCACATACGCCAACACCGGCGAAATCAGTTTGGCGACGGCCGGTTCTCCGATCCACCCGAGCCCCAGGGAAGCAAGCGTAATCCCCAGTTGGGTAGCCGACAGATAGGCATCGAGATTGGCCAGAACCCGTTGCGCCACTCTCCCCCTCCGGTTCTCAATCTGTGCGATCCTGGTTGATCTCACTTTGACGATCGCAAATTCAGCCGCCACAAAAAAACCGTTTAATAAGACGAGCAGGACAACGAAAAACAAACGTATCAGACTACTGGCAACATCATCCAATTTTTGCCTTCCTCCCAGACAAATGAAAAATGAAAATGGAGCAGATGAAAATCTACCTTTCTATCTATTATATAGAAACACGCTGACAAGAAAAATATTAACTTCGGCAGAAAGATTCATTCCTGCCTTCTGCCTCTGGGCCGGGCTGGTTGATTTCCTCTGTTCAAAAACAGAGCAAACAAAAAAGGACCCGTCTGAATGGGATTCAGTTCATTCGAAGAAAGAAATCGCCGCCCCAATCGGCGAACGACACAGGGCGGTAATTTTCCTCTTGATGTTAAGATATGATGGCAACGTAAATAAATACATAAATACATCTCACAATTCACAATCACAACCGAAGGTGAGATTTAATCTTATCCATTGTCATTTGGAACAAGGATGTCAGGCTTTGAGAGTGGAAACATCCCCGCCTGAAGTTCTCTCATCCCCCAAACTGAAGTCACAGGTCTCTTTCTCGTGAAGTGATAAAACACCGCCGCCCGCCGGATCGCTCGTTTCCGGAAGTCGGCGGTGTGAATTTTTTCTGTGAAGTCAATGCAGCCGGGATCAGGAACCCGCGGACCCAGCCTTGAGTGTTTTCAGGTGGTGTATCTGCGTTCCAATATGGTTTACGCTTTGGCAAGCGCCCACTTTTCGATGGCATAGGCGACTCCGTGTTCCGAGTTGGACTTGGTTACGTATTTGCAGACGCGTTTCACTTCATCATCGGCATTGCCCATGGCCACGCTGTAACCGGCAATCTTCATCATCGACAAATCATTGCGGTTATCTCCGATCACCATCACCTGTTCAAGCGGAATCCCCAGCTTTTCGGCATAGAGAGCCACTGCCTTTCCTTTTTGCGCCTCGGGATGGTTCACCTCGATATTATTTTCGGCAGAGGCGGTCACAATGACGCCGCTTAGTTCTTCCGCCTTTTTCCGGGCTTGCTCCAGCTTATCCGGTTCCATGGAAAAAGCGAGGATTTTATAGATTGACGCATCGGGGTTTTGCAGAGCATCTTCAACATGTACCCCGGACACACAATAATGTTTCAAGCGGTCAATGGTCGCTGATTTCAAAACATCCGGGTCAACCTCAGGGTTTGCGCTCTTCACCCGATCCAGTTCCACTTTTAAAAGATCAAAGCCTCGACGGCTGGCATATAATCCCTGATCCGTATAAGCCTGATGGTAAATGCCGATCTCTTCAAACCTTTGATGCAGCATTTCCGCCTGTTCCCGACCCAGCGGAATCGATTGAATCCTCTCTCCGTCCCGGGTTTGGATACAGGCACCGTTTAAGAAGATCAAGGGACATTTCAATCCCGCTTCCTCGACCACTTCCATGGCCGAGCGGTAGGGACGGCCCGTCGCAATCATCACCTGCACGCCGTGTTCCTCAGCCAAACGAAGGGCCCGTTTATTTTCCTCACTGACTTTTCCTTCCTCATTTAAAAGGGTTCCGTCCAAATCACTGACAACCAGTTTAACCACGCTCTTCACTCCCTCGATGTTAGTGAGTCACCCGAATCTATATTGTAACTCAATTTCCAAAAACGATCATGAACTTGATGAAGAAGCATGCCAGCCGCAAATCATGTATAATAGGAACAGATTCAGAAGAATAAAGGATGATCGTCATGCACGAAGAGATGCCAACAACCGCTCCTCGTCTGTGGGGAGATAAACGTTACCATACATGGAACCATCATCTGCGCAGCCTGTTCGGGCAAAAAGTGTTCAAGGTGGCTCTGGATGGCGGCTTCACTTGTCCCAACCGCGACGGAAAAGTGGCCATCGGCGGCTGCACCTTCTGCAGTGCCCGCGGTTCCGGTGATTTTGCCGGCAACCGGCGCGATGATTTATTAAAACAGTTTCAAGAAGTGAAAGACCGAATGCACACCAAATGGCCGGACGCCAAATATATCGGCTATTTTCAAGCATTCAGCAACACGTATGCCCCGGTGGAAGTCTTAAAAGAAATGTACGAGCCGATCCTGGAGCAGGAAGGAGTGGTCGGTCTGGCCATTGCCACCCGCCCCGACTGCCTCCCGGATGATGTCGTGAAATATCTGGCTGAACTGAATCAACGCACTTATCTTTGGGTCGAACTGGGTCTGCAAACCATCCACGAATCCACCTCAAAGCTCATCAATCGCGGTCATGATTTTGCCTGCTTCGTCGAAGGTGTGGAAAAACTCCGGCGCCACGGCATTTATACATGCGCCCACATCATCCACGGTTTGCCGGGGGAAACAGAAGAGATGATGATGCAGACGGTGGAAGCCTGTGCCCATATGGATATTCAGGGCATTAAAATCCATTTGCTCCATCTGTTGAAGAACACGCCGATGGTGAAGCAATACGAAGCAGGGCTGGTGCAATTCCTGGAAAAAGACCAGTACGTTCGCCTTGTTGTCGATTCGCTGGAGATCCTTCCTCCCGACGTGATTATTCACCGCGTGACCGGTGACGGACCACCTGACCTTCTCATCGGTCCGATGTGGAGCACAAAAAAATGGGAAGTACTCAACGCGATCGACGATGAGTTGAAACGCCGCAATACCTGGCAAGGGAAAAAAGCACAGCCGCGGCGGGGCATTCAGCTTCCGGGCAACATCAGGGAGTGATCCGTCATGATCCTCCCTTCCATTTTGCAAAGCGCCCGCCACTACATAAAACAAGCCTTGCCTCCCGGCGGTTTCGCGATTGACGGAACGGTCGGCAACGGGTATGATACCCTTTTTCTGGCTGAAACAACCGGGCCGTCCGGAGCCGTATTCGGCTTTGACATTCAGCAAGCCGCCCTGCAACAAGCAAGGTGCCGTCTGGAAAAAGCGGGACAGCTGGAACAGGTTCGTTTGTTTCATGCCAGCCATCATCGGATGGGAGAGGAACTTCCCCCCCGATTGAAAGGAAAGATTCATGCCGCCATGTTTAATCTCGGCTACTTGCCACACGGGGATTCATCCGTCATCACCCGGAAAGAAACAACCATTCCCGCCTTGCAAACGGCACTGGATTGGCTCAAATCCGGCGGCATTCTCACCTGTGCACTGTATACCGGACATCCCGGCGGCCAGGAGGAAGCGGACCACGTCATCCGTTTTGCCACAGGCTTATGTCCGAAATCCTATCAAGTGCTGTGGCAACAGCTGATCAATCGGAAGCAAGCCCCTTCGCTGGTCATAATCGAAAAGAGGTAAACCCGATAAATGAAGCAAATCAGTTCGGTCCCTCCCATTCCAGGCCCGTGAAAGCATGTTGCAGGCCAGGTCATGGTGCCTCCCTGAACATCACTGCGTTCCGAACGGTCAGTCAGCAGAGAGGCACCTCTTCCCCTTTTGCGATTGCCTGAACTTCCATCCGGGGTTGTGCGGCGCTTCCGATGTAAAGTTCAGATTCTCCCGGCAAGGATGCAGGCATAAAAAAACATCTTCCCCTCTGGAAGATGTTGCTCTCTTAATTTCTATCGGTTTCTTCTTTGCTTCGCCGCAAGTGCGCTCAAGCGTTCTTCGCTGCTCTTCATCCATTTTTTCATCATATCTTCGAAATCAGCAGGGCTTTTCCGTCCACCGCGACGATCGCCGCCTCTGCGTTCCCGCTGACGGTCATCCTGGAGCGCCTTTATCGACAAGGAAATCTTTCCTGACGGATCAATCGAAAGCACTTTTGCTTTGACTACCGCACCGACCTGCAATTCGTCTTCAACTTTTTCTACATACTTTGTCGAGATCTGAGAGATGTGAACCAAACCGGTTTCACCCGACTCAAGCTTGACGAACGCACCAAATGGTTTGGTAGAGATCACCTCTCCCTGTACGACGGCCCCTTCCTTTAACTCGCTCATTATAACACTCCCGAAGTGGAATTCATTCTGTACAAAGGTACCATTTATTTTTGTAAAAGTCAATGGGTATTAATACCTAGAAACAATTTCCTTAAGCTTTATGACAATCTCCACATATTACTTCCATCTTATTCCCAAACCAATTAAATATAAACGTTTTTTCAAGCATCGCCCGATTCGGCATTTGGTTCATCACGATTCGGAATCAGCGGCAATTAAAAATAACATATTCACCATCTGTATACCATTATGTTATACTATTTATTGATTCGGTATATCATAAATCGCGATTCCAACATAAAATTGCAAAAATAAAAAAGGTGGATGTTACGTATGAGTATGGTAATTCCCGCAAACAGCGGCTCAACCTTTAAGCTTGGCGCCAAAGTGCACTATCAGCTGACTGTCGCCGAACTGGTCGAGCAAGCACTCAAGCGAAATGAAGCGGTTCTCACAGCGAACGGTGCCTTACGGGCCACGACTGGCTCTTTTACCGGACGTTCCCCCAAGGATAAATATATCGCAGCGGACGAATCAATCAAGGAACAGATTGACTGGGGACCGGTCAACCAGCCGATGGAACCGGAAACATTTGCACTTCTTTTCAAACACATGCAAGATTACTTAATGGAAAAAGATGTTTTTGTTTTCGACGGATTTGCCGGAGCAGATCCAACCTACCGCCTTCCGGTACGCGTGATCAACGAATACGCCTGGCATAATCTGTTTGTTCATCAATTGTTTGTCAGACCGACAAAAGAAGAGCTGCAACAGCATAACCCGGAATTTACCGTCATCTGCGCCCCCGGTTTTAAAGCAGACCCGGCCGTCTTTGGAACCCGCTCGGAAACAGTCATCGCAATCAGCTTTGCCCGTCGCATGGTGCTGATCGCCGGGACGGAATATGCAGGGGAAATGAAAAAGTCGATTTTCAGCGTTATGAACTATTTGCTGCCGGAATACGGGGTAATGCCGATGCACTGCTCCGCCAACATGGGAAAAGACGGAGATGTCGCTCTCTTCTTCGGGCTTTCCGGCACCGGCAAAACCACCTTGTCCGCTGACCCGGAGCGTTTTTTGATCGGAGACGACGAACACGGCTGGTCAGACCAGGGCGTATTTAACATCGAAGGCGGCTGCTACGCCAAGTGCATCGGTTTAAATCCCGAGAAAGAGCCGCAGATCTGGAATGCCGTAAGTTTTGGCACAGTGCTGGAAAATGTGGTGCTGACAGCAGACCGATCCCCGGATTACAAGGATGACACACTTACGGAAAACACGCGTGCTGCCTATCCGGTTGATTATATCCCGGGAGCGGTAAAAGAGGGGCGCGGCGGGCATCCCAGCGTGATTCTGTTTTTAACCGCCGATGCTTTTGGCGTTCTGCCCCCGATCTCCAAACTGACACCGGAGCAAGCCATGTACCATTTTCTGTCCGGCTACACCAGCAAACTGGCGGGAACCGAGCGTGGCGTGACAGAACCCGAAGCCACTTTCTCCACTTGCTTCGGAGCTCCCTTCCTGCCTCGCCCGGCAGAAATGTATGCTGAGATGCTGGGCAAAAAAGTGGCCGAGCATCAGGTGGAAGTATATCTCGTCAATACCGGCTGGACGGGAGGACCTTACGGAATCGGCCGCCGGATGGATCTCCGTTTTACCCGCGCGATGGTTCATGCCGCAATCAAAGGGCAGCTTCGCGATGTGGAATATATCGAAGACCCGATCTTCGGCCTTTCAATTCCCGTCTCTTGTCCCGGCGTGCCTGCCGAAATCCTGAACCCGCGCAATACCTGGGCCGCCCCAGCGGAATATGATCAAAAAGCGCGAGAACTGGCCAAGCGCTTCCATCAGCATTTCGCATCCTTTAGAAATGTGAGCGATTCCATCCGCCAATCCGGTCCCAGATTCGCCGACTGAACCGGAACAGCCAACAGATCAAAAACGGTCTGTTGGCTTTTTTTCGTAAAGGGGCATCACGTCCCCTCATCCTCGGCACTCCATTCACATAGACTTAATCATTTTTTAATGGAACAATGTTTAACTTGCAATAAAACTATAATATTGATATGATCTCAACAGTAAAATATAGGGTTTTATTGCTATAGGAAGGGAAGCGACTTATGACAAGACCCGTAGTAATTGGAGTGGCCGGAGGAACCGGTTCGGGAAAAACGACCGTAGCCAAAAAACTGGTTCAGCAGTTTGCTGAATCGGTGGTTTACCTGGAGCAGGATTCCTACTATAAAGATCAATCCCACCTCACCCTGGAAGAGCGAAAAAAAACGAATTACGACCATCCGCTCGCCTTTGACAATGATCTTTTGTACTCCCACATCCAGCAGCTTTTAAATTACTGTCCCATTGAAAAACCGATTTACGATTACAAGCTCCACACCCGGGCCAAGGAAACCGTCGTTCTCAATCCCAGGGATGTCATCATTCTCGAAGGGATTCTCATCCTCGATGACGAACGTTTGCGCAGCCTGATGGATATTAAGGTGTTCGTGGACACCGATGCTGATGTGCGGATTTTGCGGCGGATCGAGCGGGATATCCAGGAGCGTGGGCGAACATTTGAATCGGTGATGGAACAATACTTAAATGTTGTGCGCCCGATGCACCTGCAATTTGTCGAACCGAGCAAGCGCTACGCCGATCTCATCATCCCTGAGGGCGGTCACAACCAAGTGGCGATCAATCTGTTAATCAATCAGATCCGGACCTTTCTCCGAATTGCCGATACGATCTGAAAGCCTTCCAATCCCGACTTGGAGGGCTTTTTCTGTAAAGTGCGTCACAAGCCGGGGCATCATGCCCGCCTTTCCTTCCTCATTTCAAGATTTCATCCCGGGTTATGCCGAAAAGACCTGATTGCTTAGCGGCGCAAATTGTAACAATGTCAGGAATACGTTAAAATATCCTTTGATTTCACTGATATCATCACCTGTTGATCAATCCAATGCGAACATAAACGGAGAATCCCGTTGACCGCGAGCGAGTCGGGGGATGGGATTCGGAGCTGATCAATCGCAAAACCGGGAGGAGAAACCGTTGAAAACGTTAGAAACCCAATCACTTCAAGCCGCCCGCAAGGAAATTTTGACTCACGCTTTGCTGTCGCATCTCCATACAGAGGGAAATGTGCGAATCTTTATGAAGCACCATATTTTTGTGGTATGGGTTTATATGTCTTTGCTTAAAAAATTGCAACAGTCATTCACTTGTGTCTCCCTGCCCTGGCTGCCGCGGACAAATGCTTCATTTGCCCGCTTTCTCAATGAATTGGCCGTCTGGGAAGAAACCGACAAAGACGGAAAGGGCAACTATGCCAGCCATTTTGAAATTTATTTTCAAGCCATGGAGGAAATGAAAGCAGACACGAATCCGATTGAGACATACCTGCAAATGTTGCAAGCTGGCTACCATCCGGTCGAGTCGCTGTTTCAGAGCGAAATCCCGCCTTCTGCCGCTGATTTCACCAAGCAGTGTCTTGAACTTGCCGGCAATGGTCAGTTGCATGAAGTCGCCTCTGCCTTCTGCTACGGATACGAATATTTGGTGCCGGAACTGTATGCCCGTCTGGCCAAAAGCTTTTCCAAAATCTCCGTTTCAGAGCGGCTCATCTACTTTCTCAATCGCCATACCCAGATTAGCTCCAACAAACGGGCCCCGATCGCGGAGAATTTGCTGCTCACCCTGTGCGGGGAAGATCCGGTCAAGATCGGGCAGGCCGAAAAAGTGGCGCACGCCACACTGGCGGCCTGGCGCGGAGTGTTGGATGGAATCCTGGCCGAAATCAAGCGCCAATGAAAAAGAACCCGGGGCCAATCCGGGTTCCATTTTTGTCTATCTGCTTTCCTCTTTTTGCTCTTCCAGTTTTTTCAATTGCGTTGTAAGCACTTTCAAACGTTTTTTCAGTTCTTCTCCCCACTCTTTATCATTCAAAATCTTGGAAACTCGGAGCAGATCGAGCGAATGATCGATTTGTTCACGCAAAATCGGTTCAAAATCGGCATCTTCTTGAAAACTGATTCCGTACTCTTTCCATTCCTCGATCATTTCGGGGGTAATCGTTTCACGGAGGGTTACCTCTCTGACGCGATCTTCCTTCGCATAATCTACCACCAGCTCAAACTCTTCCTTTACGGCAGGATGAACTTGCACATCATGGCATACCGGGCAATAGAGCAATGGCACCTGATGCACCATGACGGACTGCTGCCGGTAAGACCCGATAAAACCAATCGTTGAAGCTCCACAGCAGTAACTCATGGGCGTTCCCTCCTGTTCCCACTCATGATCGGGATCATCCATTCTCCAGATCCGATCAAGAATCGATGGATGTGTATATATTTTACCACAAATCAGTAAGTTCAAAACAACCTATACCAAAGAAAATAGACTGCCATTTCCTTCCCGTGCGCCGACAAACTCACGATTGCCTCTTCCGTGCAAACCAGCAACCATATGAAACGATGTAATCTCCTTCAAAAATTCTTCTCTCATCCTTGCAATCTGCCAAACCGAGTGCGATGGTGGCAATCCGTCCACAGAAAAACAAAAACGCCCCTTCTGAAGGACCGACAGCCGGCCAAAGCCTGGCAACAGTTCCCACAGGGGCGAAAAGTCTGTCAGCCAACTTATTCGCTGACCACTTTTTCGTAACCTTCAGCGTCAAGAAGGTTTTCGAGTTCGGAAGAATCCGCCATTTCCACAACAATCATCCAGCCGTCTTCGTAAGGAGAATCGTTTACGTTTTCCGGAGACCCTTCCAAAGCAGCATTTACCTCCAACACTTTTCCGCTGACCGGCGCATACAATTCCGAGACGGTCTTAACCGATTCAACACTGCCAAAGGGCTCCCCGGCTTTCAGCTCGGCACCTGCTTCCGGCAATTCGACAAAGACGATGTCTCCCAATTCCGATTGCGCAAAGTCGGTAATCCCGATCCGCACTTTGTTTCCTTCCAGGCGCTGTACCCACTCATGTTCTTCTGAATAACGCAGCTCTTTTGGCAAATTCATGTCGGACCCTCCGCTTACTCAAGTTCTCCCAATACGCGTTCCAACGGACGTTTCAACATCGACAGGGCTTTTTCGCCCGCAGAGCGGTGTCTGAGCAATCCGTTGGCATCAAACAGATAAAAAGCAGGAACAAATTCGTTTTCAAAAGCATCCACGACGCTGTGGCTGTTGTCGATCCCTTGCGGATGCTTCAGTTCGTATTTTACTATGGTTTCTTTGACTGCGTCCACATCTGTATCTTTTTCCGAACGCGGCATGTGAATCCCGACAAACTTGATTTGCGGATACTCTTCACGCATCTTGTTCACTTCCGGCAAGCTCTTCTTGCACATGTGGCAGCTGATGGACCAGAAGTGAACGATCACCGGTTGTCCTTTCAGATCTTCATTGGTCACTTCGCCGTTGACCCATTCCGTAATCCCTTTGATTTCGGGCATTTCCGTACGCAAACGCAACGCCATTCTCTTCAGCCTCCCCTTTTATGGAAATAGAGGACCTAACGCACTAGTTAGGCCCTCGGAATCGATGTGAAGATTAAAGGGTTTTATCCCCCGGTTTCCAGTTGGCAGGGCACAGTCCACCCATTTGCAATGCTTGCAATACGCGCAGGGTTTCATCAACGCTGCGTCCGATATCGTTGTCATGCACGACTTGATAACGAACAATGCCTTCCGGGTCGATGATGAACAACCCGCGCAACGCAACTCCTTCCTCTTCGATCAAAACGCCGTAGTCGCGGCTTACTTTATGGGTGGTGTCCGCAGCCAACGGATAATTGATTTTACCGAGACCATTGGCATCGCGCGGAGTGTTGATCCAAGCGCGGTGAGAATATTTGCTGTCGGTGCTTACACCGAGAATTTCCGCATCAAGATCGGCAAACTCTTCGTAGCGATCGGAAAGCGCAGTGATTTCCGTCGGGCATACGAAAGTGAAGTCAAGCGGATAGAAGAACAGAACGAGCCATTTTCCTTTATAGTCGGAGAGGCGCACCTTTTCGTCAAGCGTTTCAAGATTTTTGGTGCTCTCCAATTCAAAATCGGGAGCTGGCAATCCTACAAGACGATGTGCCACGAGAATAACCTCCTCAGATTAAGTATACTTTTGATCCAAACTTACCTTTCCCAATTTGGATTAGCATTAAACAGCGGGTAAGGCCTGTTTGGTACAAATTAAAAATAACACGCCCCCAGATTAAAGTCAATACTAATTTATATTAATTATAAATTGAGATCTTTTGTCATTTACTACGCCAAAGTCTTTCCCTAAATCCGCGTATGAGGAAGCATCCCATCTGCGCAGATCACTTCGGCCAGTGCCGGTTGGTCAATCGCGATCATTTCTTTTAGCAGCGGCAAGTCTTGCTCCTTCTGAATGCGATATCCGCTAAACCCGAACGCTTCGGCCAGACGCACGAAATCCGGATTGTCCAAATCAGCTCCAAGCGTGTGCAAACCGGCGCTTTTCATGCGGTTTTTCTCCATCGCGTAACATCCGTTATTCAGCAAAACCAGCTTGATCGGGAGACGGCGGGCAGCTGCCGTGGCCAACTCAGCCATCGTCACCGGAAAACCCCCGTCACCGACGATGGCAATCACCTGACGCCCGGGATGATTGAGAGCAGCGGCAATTGCTGCCGGCAGGGCAAATCCGAGCGTCCTCCACTTCCCGGAGATCAGAATTTCCTGTTGCTTTAAGGGAAAGGTTCGTTCAAACCAAAGAGTATGGTCTCCGACATCAAGGACAATGACTGCCCGCGGATCAACAAGCGTGCCCAAAGCAGACATCAGCCTGGCAGGGGTAAGCATGCCGGCCGAAGGCGAGGTTTCCTCCTCGATCCGTTTCTGCCAGCTCTGTTTGCGCTTTTGAATCAGTTCCATCCACTCCGCCTGATCCTTCTGCGGCATCTCCTGCAAACAAACCTCCACCACATACGACACATCGCCAACCACCGAGGTGACACAGGGACGCGTTCGCCCGATATTCTCCGGGATCCGGTCCACCTGGATCACCGGAATCTTTTGCGGCACAAACGCTTGCGGCCACCAGGTTGCTCCCAGGATCACACATAAATCCGCCATCTGCAGGAGATCCGTTGCCGACTGGCTGCCCGCCTGTCCCAATCCGCCGGCAAACAGAGGGTGATCATTTGGTATGAGCGACTTCGCCGGCATCGTCGCAATGATCGCCGCCTGAACCGTTTCTGCGAGGCGAATCACCTTTTCTTCTGCTCCGGCAATCCCCCGCCCCACCAAAAATACAGGCCGCGTCGACTGCCCCAGCCGGGAGAGCAATTCTGCCATCACCTCAGGTTGCGGCTGGAGCGGCGGCATAAGCGGCGGATTCGGGTAAAAGATTTCATCCGTCGCTTCCCGCCACATCTCTTTGGGAATCGACAAATGGGCAACACCGCCCCGGTTTACCGCCGCTTTGAAGGCCAGATTCAACTGTGTGGAAAATCCTTTCCCGTCAGCGACCAGTGCGGAAAAGAGGGCGATGGGCTCGATTAACCGCTGCTGGTCGATTTCCTGTTTACTGCCCGTTCCCAACTTGCTTCGCTCCACCTGACCGGTGATGGCCAGTACCGGAACACCGTCAGCCGCGGCATCCGCCAATCCATTCAAAAGCGAAACGATCCCCGGACCGCTTGTCGCCAGAACAACGCCAGGCCTTCCTGTCAATTTCGCTTCTGCCGAGGCCATCAGCGCAGCTCCCATTTCCGTACGACATGCGATATAGTTCACCCCGGACTGTTTCGCCAGTTCGCCAAGCAAATCAAGATTGGCATCCCCGATCACACCGTAAATTCGCTGACATCCCCAAATATCCAGCTGTTTGAGCAAATGCCCGGCGACATGAATCCCCATTTCACACCTCCCTTTCTATTGTGCCTATTTCCGTTTTATCTTACACAACCGATCACGAAAAACATCTGCTTCGCTTGATCATGCTCCGGAATTTTCAACGCTGCCATCGCATTAAACAGGCAACGGGATCACTTTCACTCCTAAAAAATACAAAGCCCCACTATAACAGGAGGCTTCGTTTTTCCGGTATGAGTCTTGGACTCTTGTCGCCTTGACGGAATTTAATACCGTACCGTATTTAATCAATCAACACACCGGTTTCTATAAATTATCCGCAACATTGCAATGTGTAATAATATAAAAACCAGACCGCGTGATTCTGTTCGTCTGCTGCGGCGCGCTGAAACGCTCTTTTTATATTCCGGTTTCTTGTCCGGTCAGCCAGATCCAGGTAAAAGTCAACCGTTTTCTGTTCATCCTTGATTGCAAACTTTAATCCTTCTTTAAAGTTATCGGGGCATTTTTCCGTGATCTTCGGTTCCGGTTGTTTACCCGTAAGCTGAAAATAAATATTGGAAAAGGCACGATAATGTTTGATTTCATCTTCTCTTATTTCTGAAATACGCTCTTTTTCCTCTTGAGTATCCGCCAATTCTGCCAGTTGGGCATAGCAGGCAATCGCACTGTATTCTCCGTTGATCGCGTGGGCGATATCCTGAACCAGATGCGTATCCAGTGCTTGCGATATTTGCAGATAGGGAATATTATACACAATTCGTTCCTCCTCGCAGTAAGTAACGACAATGCTATGGAAAGTGTATGTACGCCACTTGTACCTCGTGCACAAAAAAACCCCGACCGAATGACGGTCGAGGATGTTACCTCTTTCTAACCCCACGTTTCTTTATACAGGTCTTCTTTAAACCCAACCGTCACCTTGTTGCCGTCTGTCACGATCGGGCGCTTGATGAGCATGCCGTCGGAAGCGAGCAAATCCAGCATTTCTTCCTCACTCATCTCTTTCAGCTTTTGCGACAATCCGAGGGCGCGATATTTTTGCCCGCTGGTGTTGAAAAACTTTTTGATCGGCAAACTGCTCTTTTTGATCAGTTTTTCCAGTTCCTCACGCGAAGGCGGCTCCTCGGCGATATTTTTATCGGTAAACGAAATGCCGTGTTCCTCCAGGTATTTCTTGGCCTTCCGGCATGTTCCGCACTTCGGGTATTGGTACATGATCAGGGACATCGGTCATTCCTCCTGTTCCTGTTGACAAAGACCTCAGCCTCTACTGTTTATCCTTTTCATTTTTCCCCGCATCCGCCTGCCTAAACACTTGACTGCCCCGCTTGTATTCCACATCGGAAACGTTGGCTCTGGCATTGACGGCACGGGCCGCTGTGAAGAAAAAGTCGGACAAACGATTGAGGTAACGGCGTACCTCATCATTGGTCTCCTGCTGCGCACAGAGTGTGACCACGCGCCGCTCGGCCCTGCGCGCGACCACCCTGCAGACGTGAAGCGCAGATGCTCCCGGGGAACCACCGGGCAAAATGAAGCGCTGAAGCGGCTTGCATTCAGCATCGTATTTGTCGATCCACTCTTCCAAACGGGTCACCATTTCCGCAGAAACCTTGTACTGGCGGCTTTTGCCCGCTTGCGCCAAGTCTGCACCGGCATCAAACAGTTCGTGCTGGATTTCCGTCAGATCCTGAATCAGATCCTCATCCCGTTTTGCGTCCAGGCGGATCACCGCTTCGCCGACGAAAGCATTTAACTCATCCACCGTCCCGTATGCTTCAACCCTGACATCATCCTTACTGACACGCCCTCCGATCAGGCCGGTTTTCCCTTCATCACCGGTTCGGGTGTAGATTTTCATTTTTTCTCCTCCTTTGCGGGTTGCAAAAAAACTTGCGGAACGTGAAGCGTCGGATGCGTCATAAGCAGTGGCGTCACCCCATATGCCTCTTCGATCCTCTCCCGGGTGATAACCGCTTTTGGAACACCGCTGGTCACCATCCGGCCTTCTTTCAGCAAAACCAGCCGGTCGCAATATTGCGCTGCCAAGTTGAGGTCATGCAGCACAATCAGGATGGTGAGGCCGCATTCAGACTGCCACTTTTTCAGTAAATCTAAAATCGCCAGCTGATGCCGGATGTCCAAAAAAGTCGTGGGTTCATCCAAAACCAATAATTCCGGTTCCTGGGCCATCGTTCGCGCAATCGCCACCCGCTGCCGTTCCCCGCCGCTCAGCTCGGCCAGTTGCCGTTGTTTCATCGGCCAGAGCCCGGTTTGCCGCAGCACGGAATCACACACATCGAAATCACGCCCGGAGGCCCATGACCACCTGCTTTGGTACGGATAACGGCCCATTTTCACAACTTCTTCGACTGTAAATTCGATCTCTCCCAGCGGTTCCTGGGCCAGGACGGCGACAATCCGCGCTCTTTCCTTGGGCGAATACGTGTCGATCCGCTCTCCCTTCAGCCTCACCTCGCCGCTGTCCGCTTTCCATTCGCCCGTAAGACAACGGATGAGCGTGCTTTTGCCGCTGCCGTTTGCCCCCAGAACGCCAACCATTTCCCCTTTCTCCACACACAGATCGATCTCCTGTAACAGCCAGCGGCCGCCGGCTTTTTTCCCCAACCGGGCTGCCTGAAGCATGGTGCCCCCTCCTTTCTATTCCCCTTTTTTCCGCTGATGCCGCTTGAGGATCAATGCGAAAAAAGGCACCCCGACAAAAGAGGTGATCACTCCGATCGGCAACTCGGCGGGAGCGATCAGCGTCCGCGCCAGACAATCCGCCAGCAGAAGCAAGATCGCCCCGGCCAATGCAGACAGGGGAAGCAGAGAGCGATGGTCGGCGCCGGTCAACATGCGCATGATGTGAGGGATCACCAATCCGACAAAGCCGATCATGCCGGAGACGGCCACGGCCGCGCTGGTCATCATCGATGCGATGAGAAGCAGGCAAACTCTCGTTTTTGCCACATTGACCCCGAGATGGGCCGCCGCGCGTTCCCCCAGTGCCATCAGATTGAGATCGGCGCTCATCAGCCAGCAGGCAGGAAAACCGATGAGTAAAAAGGGAAATACCGCACCCACCTGGTTCCAGTCCCCCAGCGAAAACCCGCCCATCAGCCAGAATTGAATCCGCTGCATCTCTTCCGGTTTAAATGACAGGGCAAAGGTGAGCAGCGCGGCAAAAAAACTCTGGACAACGACTCCGGACAAGATGAGGGAGATCACGTTGAGTCCTGAACGCCCGCGGGCAAGCATCAGCACCAGCGCCAGTGCGAGGCAGGCCCCGGCAAAGGCAAAGCCGGGCAGCGACCAGCCTCCCAGCAATGCCGCACCCCAACTGGTCACAATCGCCAAAACTGCCCCGACCGATGCCCCGGAGGAAACCCCCAGAATATAGGGATCAGCCAGGGGATTTTGCAATATCCCCTGATAAACCACGCCGGCGATGGCCAAAATCGCCCCGACCAAAGCCACCAACAACACCCGCGGCAGCCTTAATTGCCAAATGATCACGGCATCGGTGGCGTTAATTCCGCTTCCGTTGCCCACGCCCCATTTTTCCCCGATCACTTTCCAGACGGTCATCATGTCAATATGTGTGCTGCCGAGCGAGACCGACAGTGAGAAAGTGAAAAGGAGGCAGAGGAAAAGTCCCCCGCCCCAGATCAGCTTCTTTGGCCGGCCCTTCACTTTGACTTCCCGCCAAAAAGTTCAGGATAGAGAAGCGATGCGATCTGTTTCACGCCCTGAAATATGCGCGGCCCCGGGCGATTGGTCAAATCAGGGTCAAGCGCGTGGACGCGGTGATTTTTCACGGCACTGATCGAAGACCAGCCCGGACGGGACAAAATCTCTTTTTCCCCGCCGTGAAAAGTGATGATTACGTCGGGATTCCATTTGACTACCTGTTCGGGAGAAACCTTGGGCCAGCCCTTTAATCCGCCGGCCACGTTTTGCCCTCCGGCAGCGGTGACCAGCTCATTCATGAAGGTATCCCCGCCCGTGGTGAACAGATTGGGATCCAGTTCGATCCATACCTTCATCCGTTTGTCCTTGGGAACCCCGGCAATCTTGTCGGCAATCTCTTTCCGCTCTTTTTCCATTCCGTCAATCAGTTGTTTGGCTTCCGGGAGATGATTGGTCGCTTCAGCTGTGACGTTGATCGAGCGATAAACGTCCTGAATGCTGTTCGCCCCCAGTACCAACACGGGAATGCCCAGCTTTCTCAACCGTTCGATCGTCTGCTTGTCATTCGCCGTATTGGCCAGCACCAAATCAGGCTTGAGCGCGACCACCTGCTCCACATTGATCGTGAAGTCTCCCACTTTTGGCAATTTTTTCACCTGGGCCGGATAATCGTCATTGGCCGTCACCCCGACCACTTCTTTGTCCAAATGAAGGGCAAAGGCGATTTCCGTATTGCTCGGAATAAGCGAAACGATCCGCTTCGGCTCTTTTTTGATCGTCGTCACTTCTCCGGCCATATCCTTCACTTGCACCGGATAGCTGGTCCCCGACGCTTTCGGCGCTGTTTGCCCGGCAGGATTATTTGCGCCCGCACATCCGGCCAACGTAAACAAGAGCACAAACGATAAACATAAGACCATGACACGATTAAGTTTACGCAATCTGATCAACCCCCTCCTGTTCGGCTCGATTCATGAAAAAACCTGTGCCGGCCTTAAAGGGCACAGGAAGGAGAATGGCATGCGAAAACAGGGGGGTTCGGATACAACCCCTTTGCGCATACGTCTCTCCTTTACCTCGAAGGAGAACGCAGATGGATTGAAAAAGGCAGGTCTCCTGGCTTATGGTTCATCGTCGGGCCGCGCCTTCCCATCCGTCCGGACAGTGGCATCAACGGCAGCCGTCCTCCCCAATCACAGTGGCGGGACCGCGCCGGATTCTCACCGGCTTCCCTCTTCGCTTTCCCGTAAAAAGAAAGACCTTTTTCTCCATGCACTTCGTTCGTTATCATTATAGAAGAAGAGGATGAGGGTTGGCAATTTTCAAACCAGATGAAAAAAGGAGGATTCTTCAATGCCGGCACATCCATTTACAATTGAATTGAACAAGGAAAACCGGGTGATCCGCGGGGATCTGTTTCTTCCTTCCGCCGGGGGCAAACATCCGGTTGTCATCATTTGCCACGGTTTCAAAGGATTCAAGGACTGGTCTTTTTTTCCGGTGATCGGCAAGCGCCTCGCCGGCAAAGGGATCGCAGCGATCACGTTTAATTTTTCCATGAACGGCATCGGTGAAGATTTGCAGAGCTTTACACAGCTGGACAAATTCGCTCACCTGACCTTTACCCGGGAGCAGGAAGACTTGTCCGTTTTGCTCAGCCATCTGAAACAAGGCCGTCTGCCCGGGGCAGAGCAACTGGATGTGGAGCGCATCGGCCTTCTGGGCCACAGCCGCGGCGGGGGAAACAGCCTCATCTTTGCCCTTGATCATCCCGGGGAAATCCGTGCCGTAGCCATTTTCAACAGCATCCACCGCCCCGACTTTTTCGCTGCGGAAGTGATGGAGGAAATCCGGCAAAAGGGAATCGGCTATGTCACCAATGCGCGGACGAAACAACAGCTTCCGATCGACCGTGAAGTGTTGGACGACATTGAAGCCAACCGGGAACGCTTCCAGTTCATGGACCGACTGCCTGAACTGAAGCAGCCCCTGCTGATCATCCAGGGCGACGAAGATCTCCCCGGCTTTTTGCAAGGAGCCGAACAAATGGCCAAACGCGCTCCCCATGCGTCGATGCATATCATCCGCGGGGCTGATCACACGTTTCGTTCGGTGCATCCTTTTGCCGGAATCTCCCCGCAGCTGGAAGAGGCGCTGAACCTGACAACAGACTTTTTCCTGGCGGAGTTTTAGAGAATCTCTGAAAAAATATCGGCATTGTTTCTCTGGTATTTTCGATTCTGTTGGTTTTCATTTCACATCCAACATATTTATAAAAAAACGCCATTCTTTCTGAAGGTATTTGAAGGAATGGCGTTTTTCAAGGGAACAAAATTTATGTGGTTTGATTGGGATCAAATGATTGCAAAAGACCGAGTTACAGCCTGTTTATTTACCTGGATGCCCCCACAATGCGGCGATATCTTTATCGGTTGATAAATCTGCTCTCACCCAGGCATCATGGGGCCGGTCATTCTCTACAAGATAACGATAGGTTCCGCTGGAAAGATTGGAAAATGTAAAATAATGATTATCACCATCTTTATATACTCGTGTGCTAGACAAGGTTACCCAACTGCGCCACTCAATTTTTGTAAGTATACACCCACTGTTTCATTTTTATTGCCATCATTATTTGCAATCACGCGAGCATAGATTTTATCCCCGCTAGAATAGCACAGATTACTGGTTCCAATATGGCCATTCGGGGGGGAGGCGTAAATAATCATTGTGCAGCCCAATCCGAACAAGCTGCTTCTACCTGACTTACATTCACAAAAGGCAAACTGAGAATGGAGATGAAAAAAAGAAGAGATAAAACGATCGGTTTTATCTTTTTCAAAGATCCACCCTCCTGATATAATTTAATAATTACATTATGTAATAAATTCACTATTATTCAATATAATAATATTAAACAAAAAATTATGCTTATTGATTTGAAAATCTCTCATATCATGTACCTTCTCTTTTACCAAATAAACTTTGATTCATTAAAATATGAAGGAGCGAATTTTATTCCTAAAAAACCTTATAGTTGCCATGTATTTTATAACCCACAATCGCAACTGTCGTACTGGAAATAATCTTTATGAATGTCCATCATAAAAAGAAATTATCATACTGCCTTGATTCGAGATATAATAAAAAAATAGCATAGGAACGTCTAAGAGAAATCAGTCAGAAATGGGTGAAATGATGGTTGAACCTCCATATGAGGAAAAATGCTGCCCTGCCGAAGGGCGTAAAAGCCACCACCCGCCGAAAATAAAAAACAACCTTATCTCCCGACTCAACCGGGTGGAAGGGCAGATTCGCGGCGTAAAAAAAATGATTGAAAATGATACCTACTGCGACGATGTGCTCAATCAGATCGCAGCAATTCAATCCGCATTGAACAGTGTGGGGAAAATTCTTCTCGAAGGGCATCTGCGCAGCTGCGTGGTGGAACGGTTGCAGGAAGGCGACATTGAAGTGATCGACGAATTGCTCATTACGGTGAAAAAACTGATGAAATGAACGGCAGTCGCCGGATCCCCGAATCATGGCAAAACCGGGAGGTACACGGTGCTTCCCTGATTCTTCCCACACCCCTGCCGGCCGATCAGAGAGGCACCGCTATCCGGCCTGCGAATTCGGTAAAATAAAAAAATCCGGGTGATTTACCCGAATTTTTATCCAAACTTAAATCATGACGGAGGAGACATTGCTTTCAAATATTTTTACGCCTGCTTTCTCCCGCATCATGACCAGGTATTGGGTATATAGCCGCCAAAGCGCCTGCCAAACCGGGTCCGTAAACGGTTTGTAGACAACGTTTAACCCGATTGCTTGCGCCTCCTGATAGTTAATTACCGAACCGTGATTGGGGTATTTGTCAATGTTGATCAATGTCTCGGCAATCTGTTTGGCCTTGAGCGGATGATTCTTGTACATCGACCGCCGGAGCCACTTCACCGCCAAACGTTTGGAATGTTCAATCGATTTGTGGCAGAAATCGATCAAAGCTGCGTCAACTCCCTGCAAAAACGGCAGATAAGCCGAGTTGAGGGGTTGTCCATTGGCATGTTCTCTCTTGATGATTTCCAATCCATTCAGAAACGCTTGGGCCGGCCGGTACTGATAACCGAAAACCGTGGGAATGGAAATTTGCGGATCGATCGGCCCCAGTTCCGACGTATTGCTCATCATGATTTCATCGGCCGCCAAACTGATCAATGTCGCTGCACTTTTGGCCGCCTGGGGAACTACAACGCGCAAATGCTTCGTCTTGGAGAGCAATGTATGCACAAGGGTTTCGGCAGCATTCGGATCACCGCCCGGACTTTCGATCACCAGATCGACATCGCTGTTCTCATCAAGGGAAGAAACAATTTCATAAAACGGAGCGATATCTTCTCTGGTGATCGCGCTGTCAGGATGTGACAAATTGGCTAAATAAACCAGGATTCTTCGCCCCGTAGCCTGTTCAATCTCCTTGATAAATTCCTGCCTTTCATAACGGTCGCGGTGAACGGCATGATAAAGCGGTGTCTGCTTTGGCAAAGAAAGCTGTTGGTAATCCATGGAATCCCCTTTTCTCTTTGGATTAGACCCGGTACGGGCGACCGTACAACTTTTCTTTGGATGGCTTGATTCCCATCGTTTCCATATCTCTTTTCAGCTTTTGTACCGACTTCGTGAAATTTTCGTATTCGCTTTCTTTTTTCCATTTGACAAGCGCGTCTTCTTTCGCGGCCAATAAAGCATCGAACATGGCATACAACCCTCCTCCAGCCAGCATACCTTAAGTATACTATATGCGAAACATTTCAGAAAGATGCAGGTAATTCTCACCGGCAAAAAATCCTTTTTTGACACTTCCTCGCCGCTGTTCCTCCCGATCTCCCCCGATTTTCCACATCTTGAATTCTATTGATCGATTTGCCCGATCTTTGCTAGACTGAAACTAATCGATTCTGCCAGAGCGAATCTCGATCGTTGAAATATACTTATGCAAAGGAGCTTTTTCCGTGAAAAAAATCGGTATCCTACGTCCGCTTGTTCATCAGGGGGCGGCCCCCGTCGAATACGCCCTGCAACTGGATGACCAGGAAATCGGGCTGAACGCGCGGTTGGGACAAGAAGTACAAATCACGTTCCTCGGTGAGCGAAACTGCATCTTTTGCGGCCGCAAAACGAAAAAGTTTTACGGCAACAACAGCTCCTGTTTTAACTGTTTTCGCAAACTGCCGGACAATGACATTTGCATCGTCAGGCCGGAACGCTGCCATTTTCATGAAGGAACCTGCCGTGACCCCGAATTTGGCCGGCATCACTGCATGCAGCCCCATATCGTCTACCTGGCTCTGTCCAGCGATGTCAAAGTGGGCATCACGCGAAAAACCAACCGGCTGAAACGCTGGGTCGATCAGGGAGCGGTCGCGGCCCTGCCGTTGATGGAAGTGCCCACCCGAAAAGATGCCGGCGAAATCGAAGTTTTCCTCTCCCAATACATCACCGACAAGACCAACTGGCGCAAAATGTTGAAAAACGAAACAGCCGACATCGATTTGCTGCAAACCCGGGCTGATTTAATCGAAAAATTGCCGGACGCATACCGCCGCTATCTGATCGAGGAGCCGCAAGTGCTTCAGTTCGATTACCCGCACATCGGCACCCCGACGAAGATCACCTCGTTTAATCTGGAAAAACAGGAGACAATCAGCGGAAAACTGATCGGCGTCAAAGCGCAGTACCTCATCCTGGACAACGGCGTGTTTGGTGTGCGCAAACATGCGGGGTTCAAGGTGGCGCTGGAATTTTGAGAAGCAGGGAAAAAACCTGCTTTTTTTTGTGCGCATCCATTTTATTTCAGCCGAAACGGGTTTCTAAAGCGGTAGGGTGGTTCAAAGCGCTTGATCCGTTTCCATTTCGGCCGAATCCGGTACAAGATCAGCCCCCCGACCACGATAATCACCATCCACACATAGATTTGGGTGGCCAGCACAACGGCAAAGATAATCATCGCCGTCGTGGTCAGCAACGTGGAAACAAACAGCACCCGTGTCGTAAGCAGACTGAAAAGGTAGATCAAGATGCCGATGAGAATCAGCAGAGGGCTTAAAATCAGCAGCGCCCCGGCAGCCACGCCGATCCCGGTGCCCCCCCGGAAGCCGAGAAACACCGAATACAAACTGCCGACCACTACAGCCACAGCAGCCAGGTAGGCTCCCATCCAGCCGGCGACCGAAAAGCCGATCAGCGTCGCCGCCATCCCCTTTACCAGATCAATGACGATCAGGACAAATGCCTCCCGCCGGTTCAATACGGAAAAGGAAGGAGGACGAAGGCGATAGGCCGGCTTCGTGACCACCCACCAATCAAACGGGAGGGCGCCGATGAAATAGGCGATGATGATCGATATGAGTAAGGCCATCCCTCTCTTCCTCCTTTCTACAGATTGGGCAACCGGCGAAAGATCAACAGCACCAACAGCATCAATCCGCAATAGCCGAACAGCGGGTATAAGTAACGAACCAATGCGGGAAAGCCAAACAGGGAAAACAGATAGCCCAATACAAAAATCAGGGCAACGATCGGACGATCGGAAAGCGGAATCATCTGTCGAAGATTGGCCGTCAAGCCGTACACATTGCCGACGAGGGTGGTGAAAATCTCCGCCCAAATCGTCACCAAAAATAAATATTTCATTCCCGCCCCCAAAGTGCTGATCACATAGGCCATCGGGATTTCCAAATGAGCCACTTCACTCCAATGCACTTGCATCGCAAAATTGAAGGCAAGCAGCATCACACCAAGTCCAAGGCCGCCGATCCAGGCGCCCAGGCGGATGGTGCTTTCATCCTCGATTTCGGCACCGAGCGGAACCAGCACGGCCTGCATCATGACCAAATTAAAAGCGACATACACAATGGCGGCCAGAAACCAGTGATGGTGCAGCGGCTCTTCCGGGAAAGTAATCAGAAGTGATCCCGGATGGCTGCCCCATGCGTAAATCGCGACGAGAACGGTGAACAAAAACATGAACGGAACGACCAGAGTGTTAATCGATAAAATGCCATCCATCCCGCGCAAAATCACAATAAAGGAGAATAAAGCCGTTAAAATGACGCCCAGATGGAAGGAAAAACCCAACTGCTCCTGAAACAGTGCCCCTGTCCCCGACATCATCGCCGTGGTGACGCCAAACAGCATCAGCCCCACCAATAAGGTCATCAAGCGCCCCCAGCGCTCACCAAACAGATACGTATTGAATTCTTCATAAGAAAACGCCCTCAACCGGGCGCCCATCAACATCATGCGCGATCCCAACCAGGCGAACAGGCCCGTTGCCAGCAGCACTCCCCAGATGCTCTCCTCGCCAAAGGAGGTAAAAAATTGCAATATCTCCTGCCCGGATGCAAATCCGGCCCCGATCACCGTTCCGATATAGGTAAACCCGACGCGGCTGGCACGCTGCCATCTGCCAAATGCATGCAAGGCAATCCACGTCCCTTCTCTATTCTGGTTAGGACTAGTTTATGAAAACGGGCATAAGAAAAGACCAGCGAAAGTTCGCTGGTCTTTTCCAGGGCTGCGACTACCACCAGCCGCCGCCACCTCCACCGCCACCTTTTGGCGGTTTGTCGTTTCCTCCGGTTGAGCCGCCATCCTGGCCGCCACCATCTTGGGTACCACCGCCATTCTGGCCGCCATCAGACGGAGGAGGATTGAAAATGCCGCCGGGATTATTCCCGTTTTGGCCACCATTCTGGCCATTCTGGTCGTTCCCGTTTTGGCCATTCTGGCCGTTTTGGTCGTTCGTGTTTCCGTTTGGATCCGGGTTTTCCGGCTTTTTTGGTGATAGGGTCACCGTCACCGAATTACTTTCTTTTTGCGCTGCACCGGGATCGGTTGCCTGCGTGTCAATCGCTACCACTTTATACGTGTAGGATTTGGACTGAGCAGCACCGCCACCGATGATTTTATCCCAGAATCCGCCGTCTCCGCCATCTCCTCCGGAAGCTGCCGGCGGTTTGGCATCGGTATCTTTATAGCTGGTCGAACCCGGACCAAGCTCCGCAATCATTTGCCCGTCGCGGAACACCTGATATTTCACCCGGTTGGGCTGAGCCTGCCATTGCAGCAGAACGCCATCCTCTTGGGATACGGCAGTCAGATGCGGAGCATGCAGCTCAAACGGCGGCTGTGGATCAGGAACCCCAAAATTGCTGAAGTGTTTCGGCGGTTTATCGTCGGTCAACTTCTTCATCACGTAGGAGAAGATTTTTGCCGGCGCCGTTCCCCCGGTCATCTTGACGTAGTCGTCACCGGAGTAACCCGGGTAGAATACGTCAACCGCACAGACAAGATCAGGCGTATAGCCGACAAACCAGCCGGATTTCTCTCCGTTAATCGTTCCCGTCTTACCGGCCACATCCCAACCGTTATGCAATCCGGCAAATGTGGAACCCGTACCCTCACTCACTACTTTTTTCAGCATCCTCGTCATATAGTAAGCTGTTTTCTTCGAGAATACATTGGTAGGAGTGTCTTCAATCGGATGTTTTCGTTTCCTGACGTCGCCATCCGCATCCACCACTTTCACGATGGCATGCGGGGTATAATAATAACCACCGTTGGGGAAGACGGAATAGGCTCCGGCCATTTGCACCGTATTTACCCCATTGGTCAAACCGCCAAGACCCAAGGCAGCATACGCCTGGTCATTTGGTACAAGATTGAGGCCCAGTTTTTGGGCATATTCGAAGGCCACAGGCAATGTCACGACATCGTGCAACAGGTTAAGCGTCGACAGGTTGTACGATTCCTCCACCATTTTTTCCATCCGGATATCACCGAAGCTGCCCGGTTCATAGTTTTGCGGATGCCAAGTACCGGCCCAGTCGACGGGTTTGTCGTGAACAATCGAATACTCATTGTAATCATGTTTCTCAATCGCCGGTGAATAGACCGTGAGCGGCTTGATCGATGAACCCGGCTGATGCAGTTCCAAAGCCCGGATATGAGCGGTATGGACAAAGTTCCGTCCGCCGCCGATGGCACGAATCCCGCCTGTTTTGGGGTCAATCACGGTAATTCCCGCATCGGCATCCACTTTGCCTCCGCCCGCTGTCAGCTTTGTGCCGGAAGCGTTGGTAAAGAGGCTGTCTTTCTTCAGAGCTTCCTGCACCGCACCTTGCGCCTTGGGATCAAGCGCCGTATAAATCTGGTAGCTTCCCGTTGCCAAATCATCCGGATCGATGCCATATTCCTCTTTCAGCTCTTTTTGAATCAGATCCTTGTACGCGTCAAAATCGCTCTTCTTGGCGTATTTCTCCGCACAGTTTTCACAAGGGTTCAAAGGCGTTTGCGCCAGTTTATCCGCTTCTGCCTGCGAAATCAGCGGAGGCATCACATCATCAACCGGCATGACCTGCGTCAAAATGACGTTTCGGCGTTCCAGTGCTTTTTCTTTGTGCCGGATCGGGTTATACAACGACGGCCCTTTCGGCATCCCGGCCAGCATGGCCGCATCCTGCACCGGAAGCTCTTGCTTTTTCAAATCGTAGCCAAAATAGGATTTGGCCGCCATCTGCACCCCGGCGATGTTGCCGCCGAAGCTGATGTAGTTGAGATACGCTTCGAGAATCTGCTTTTTCGGATCTTTTCCCTCTTCTTTCAGTTTTCGCTCCAGGTTGAGCGCACAACCGATCTCTTTAATTTTACGGGTATACGTTTTGGCAGAGTTCTCCAACACGATGTTTTTGCAGACCTGCTGGGTGATCGTACTGGCCCCTTCCGCTTTACCCATGGAGATGACATCCTTGACAACCGCCCGGGCCAGCCCCTGGAAGTCCACCCCGTGGTGTTGGTAGAAACGGCGGTCCTCGGTCTTCACAAATGTGTTGACCATCAGTTTATTATGCTTGAGCAGTTCATCCATACTGATCCATTCGCGGTTATCATACCCGAAGGAGTCGACCGGCTCTTGCTTATTATTGTAAGCATAGATTTTCGACGCGGCCGCGATATTGTTCTTGTTCACTTTGTTCAATTCGTTCGGGTTGGCTGACATCATGATGGCGGAACATCCACCGACCATGAGCAGAAAAGATGTTAAAAGAACCAATAAGAACCATTTCCATGTGAAAAAACGTCTCCATCCCGCTTTCTTCCCGCGCTTCCCGGGGCCCCCGGTACCTCGTCCGCCGGAGCGGGAGCGGGGACCGACTCGTTCGCTGCGAGAACGTGGCGGCATGGGCGAATACCCACTCCTCATGCTCACCTTGCGAAAATCGTCCATTGCGTTAACCTCCTGAAACACGTGTTACCTGCACACTGCTTCATCTGTATCCCAGCATCGGGATCCGCCGAATCATCCACTTCCAGGACTGCGATCTTGCATTTTTGCCAGCCTCTCATCTGTGCTATAGTAATAGCAGAGGTGAGAAAACATGCATACACAGGCTGTCATTTTTGCGAGCCGCACAACCGGGGTGATCGGGATCGCCGCCTCCCTGTTCCTTTGGAAAACAGCCGGCATGACCGGTCTGATCCTGGGCTTGGCCGGCTCCGCTTTCTGGTTTTGGCTGGCTTTTTACATAAATAGAAAAGAAAAGAATTCTTCTAAATAGCACTTCATCATTATAGCTTAAATCATGTGAACAGGGTTTGTCGGTTTTTAAAATTATTACAGGAATATTACACAAAACTTATGCCTATTTTACATAAAATCGCGGATTTGTAAAACCCCCCGTCACCGGAATCACAGCACCGGTAATAAAATCGGAATCAGGATGGGCGAGAAAACGGACCACCCGTGCCACGTCTTCCCCCGTACCCGGACGCCCGATCGGTGTGCGGGGATCTTTTTTGCCCCGCGCTTCGGCAATCATCGCTTCCTTGTAAGGATCGCGAATGTCGCCGGGATATACCATATTGGCGGTGATGCCGTTTTCCGCTTCTTCCAGGGCCACGGTGCGCGTCAGGGTGACCAGACCCGTCTTGGCCGCGGCATAAGACCCAAATCCCGCCCATGCCGGAGCGATTTCCGCATCCGGATAACCCAGGGTGATCAGGCGCCCGCCTCCCTGCTTGCGCATATATGGAATAATTTCCCTGAACAAGTAAAAAGCCCCGGACAGATTTCCCTCTATCATTTCCCGCCACATCGCATCCGTAAACGCGGCAACAGGCGTATGATTGAAAATGAAAGGCCCGGCCATCAGCACGAGTACATCAACCCTGCCCCAATGGTTCAAAACCCGGCGGGCCATGTCCCGGATCTCCTCCAACCGGCTCAGATCGCCTTGGATGAGATACGCCTCTTCTCCTATTTGTTCGATCTCTGCTGCCAACTTTCGGGCCGCTTCCGCGCTCTTTCGATAATTGATCACAATTCGGTATCCGTCCCGGGCCAATCCTTTTGCCACTTGCACGCCCAAGCCCCTCGGGCCGCCTGCCACCCATGCGACGGGCCGATCCGGCTTCGCCATGTTCACGTCACCCTCTCATTCTTTCATCTCTTCCATAATCTATATGAAAAAAGTGGCAAAAAAATCTGCATCGGCCTGGAATTCCATTGGCCAATCCGGCTATCCGGCCAACAGTCATGACCGCCCTGAACAGAAAAACCGGATCACCCATGTGATGATCCGGTTCATCCCGTTTCTTATTTCCGATTGGTCTCGTCGCACCCCTTCCCTTTGTTTTGCGAACAGAGCGGATGATTTAGTTGCCGATATAGACCGAGCGGATGATGGTGCGGGCAAAAGGGGACCCCTGCTTCGTTTTCCCGCGCACCTCGATGGTAAAGTTGTAGACGCCCGGCTCTGCCCCCTTGAATGCTCCGGATAAAGCGGAACCCTGCGTTGGCTTCAGGGAAAATTGCAGTCCCTTCGTCTTCTTGTTCTTCATGTCGGCAGAAGTCAGCACTTTCACCTGAGCCTGAAGGGCAGCAAGGTCCCATTTTTCCGGATGCTTGAACCGGACAGACATCGGCAGGGCATTGCGGCTCCACCTGCGCGGGAGATCGACGGAAAAGGAAGCTGCTTCCCCGCCGGAAAACATCGTGGTCAAGAGATAGGCGTCATCATGGGAACTGGAGAGGCGAACCTGCCAGTTTCCGCTTTCCGGTTTTTCCACCCGAAATTCCTGAACTGTTGCCCCTTTGAAGAAATCCTGGTCGATTCCCGACGAGTAAACGGGATTTCCTTTTTTGTATACTTTTCCGCTGGGGGAAACCAGGGAAACGTTTACATCGGAACCTTTAGTCAGCACGGCAAAAACAGCTTGCGCCAGCCCCGTCTCAACCGGAACGGTTTGCACTTCCGTTTTCCCGGTGGTCAGCGGACCGCCATGAACATACGTCTGATCAGCCGCCGGATCAGTATCCTGTGTTGCCGGTTTTGCCGCCGTCGTCACGGCTGATGAAGCGGCAGCGGTGCGCAGGACGGGATCGATTTGACTGAAGGAGGCTGATCCCGTCCGAATTGAATCATGGTCAGCATGGGAGGTAAACAGGTGTCGCCCGTAAGGAAGATCGGCGCTCCAATCGTTTACCATGCCATCATTGGCACCGTATTGGGAGAGATAAAGGCCCCCGAACCAGAGCGCGGACATAAATGGTCCCCAATCATCGCCCGCAGCAGTAAAATAGGCGTTTTTGGAAACATTGGGATTGGAGTCGATCTGCTGCCGGTATTTCTCCATTTCACCCGTCTGGAGCGAATAGACCCCGGGACTGTGCTGCCCCAACAGATCGGCCAGCCACCCGGCCCACCAGCTGTATGCCAGATTGGCCAGATCCGAACCGTAGTGCGGTGAGGAAAGGGTGACCACCTTGTTGACGTAAGGATAAGCGCCGTACTCAACCAGAGCTGCCTGGGTATCCGGCCCGCCTTTGCTGTGGGCGACAATATTCACTTTCTGACCGAAATAGGCGGAGATTTGCGCCAGCATTTGCGCGAGCAGTTTGCCGTTGTCCTCCGGTCTGGCCGATCCGTTGCCCGCCGCATCATACAACTGGACAAAAGCCGTTCTGTAACCGTTTGCATAAGCGAGTTCATACATATCATTAACCCCGTGATACCTTGTATCGCTCCACCAGTCCTGCGCCTTGCCGTTCATCCCTTGCACAAACACGATCGGCGGCTTGCTCAAATCGGCATTGGGCGGAGTCGCTCCGACAAACCAGGTTCCCGGCGTGGTGGAATTGGATGGCGGCGACAATGACTCCGTACCGGCAGAACTGGAAACAGTGACATGTCCCATCACTTTCGGCGGGGGCACTTCCGCCTTTGCTCCCTGCACGATACTCATCGGCAATGCCAGCAACAGACAAAGGGTCAAAACCAGCGCCAAACGCCATCGCGCTTTCACGTCGCAGTCATCTCCTTTATCGGGGTATTGTTATCAATATATTAATAATATTCAGTATATAATTAATAAAAACCTGCTAAATAATAATAAAAATATGCTTCAAAAACCAGACTTTTCATTCCTTAGCTGCGATTCCCACTGCCAGATTCACTCTCTGACAGCGGAAATCGCTTCATCCACACGTCTTGGTTATCACATGAATGCACTGATCCAATAAAATGATTACTAAACGCTTTCCCGCAAGCGCTCCGGCCAAGATGAACCGTCGGACACAAGCGGAGCCTGCTACCGGACAAATCCATTGTGCCCCGCGGCCAAGGCATCCTCCAGCCACTTCGGATGCATCGGAATCATCTCTTGCGGCAGTTCATCGCAGGGAAAAAAACGGATCTCCATCGACTCCCTTGAATGGACGGACAGATCACCGCCGATGATTTCCGCTTCAAAGTAGATGGTGACAAAATGAACCGTTCGCCCGTCAGGGTAATGAAAAATTTGTGAATCCGGTTCGGAATAAACTCCGATCAGCCGCACAATCCGCACCCTGAGACCTGTTTCCTCCCAGATTTCGCGGATCGCTGCCTGCTCCACCGTTTCCCCTGGTTCGACATGGCCCGAAGGAAGCCCCCATCGTTGTACATCCGCCCGTTTTTGCAGTAAAATGCGTCGCTCGCGGTCAAAGATGATCACTGCGACTGCCGGGCGGATTTCATCGATGCGCTCTTTGTCAGGCTGCACGTTATCTCTCCCCCTCAGATGCCGGAAACCCGCCCGTTTTCAACCGCTCCCATAACTGTTGCATATCCTCCGGCAGCGGCGCTTCCCATTCCAGCCACTCGCGAAAGCGGGGATGAAACAGGCGCAGGTGGAACGCATGCAACGCCTGGCGGTCGATCAACGGCGGTTCTTCGGCGATTCCATACATCTCATCTCCGATGATGGGATGGCCGATTGACGAGAGATGGATGCGGATCTGGTGCGTGCGCCCGGTTTCCAGCCGCAAGCGCAGCAAAGTGGCCCCGGGCAAGCGCTCTGCCACCTCAAAGTGAGTAACCGCCGGCGTCCCTCCTTCTCCTTCCCCGGCGTACCGGTAAACTTTGCGCTCCACATCGATTTTGATGGGCCGGTCAATCGTTCCACACTCTTCTTTCACCGCACCGTGCACGATCGCCAGATAGCTGCGTTCATAGCGTTTCGCAGCCATCTGCTCGGCCAGAAAGGCATGGGCATACGCATGCTTTCCGACCACCATCAGCCCGGAAGTGTCGCGGTCGAGACGGGTAACCGGGCGGACTTTGTGTTTTTCCCCTTTTTTCTGCCAATAATGCATCAGCCCGTTGGCCAGAGTCTGGTCGGGATACCCGCGTGTCGGATGAACCACCACCCCCGGCGGTTTTTCGATGACGATGAGATCCTCGTCTTCATACCGGACAGTAAACGGCACCGGCTGCGGGGGAATATGATCCGTCTCCTCCTCGGGAAAACGGATTTCAATCCGGTCCCCTTCCTGCACGCGCGCAGTAAAATAAATCACTTCTCCATTGACGGTCACAAAACGGCCCAATCTGAGCCGGCTCATCATCCGTCTGGAAAAGCGAAACCGATTCTTCAGCACCTGATGCAGCATTTTGCCGCTCTCTTCTTCTGTCACCTCATGGTGAAACATCGTCGTATTCATCAAACACCTCAATTGCTTCCAATAGGTCATTCACTCAATCCGGCCATCAAGTAGTATACCATGTTTCATTTCCTTGCAAGAAAAACAATCATGACCGATCCCACCCGAAGCGGGATTTAAGCAAACCCGGAAAAAGAGTCGTGCCCCTGGCCGGCCGTTGGGAACACAGGGAGGAGATTACGACCCGATATGCGTTATACCCCACAGAAAAAAGCATGGAGACGTTTCCCCATGCTCAGTAAACCACACCGGTTCGTTTATGTGTTTTGGCAAAAAAGGTCGGGTCCGGATCAAAATACCGCATGTCCAGCTTCTTCACAAACTGGCCGCCCGGCGTGATATAACCCGAACCCCATGTCGGATCCATCGTCACCCAGCGCCCCCCGATTTTCGCTTCCACCCAGGCGTGGCGCTGACCTCCGGCCATTCCTTCCACAAAGCGGCTGGGAATGTCTTCGGCACGAAGCAGCGCAATCGTTAAAAAGACGTAATCCTGGCAAACGCCGGAATCGGTTCGCAGCGACTTTAACGCACTGTCATCCCAGGCAAATTCGTTTTTGCGAAACTTTTCCACATCATAGTTCATCGTTTTGGCCACATACAGATAAATATCCCTGGCTTTGGAGCGTTCCGATTGATCCCCCTCGGTAATATGCTGCGCCAGCCACTCGATCGTCGGATCATCGGACTGGATGCCCCTTGACGGCAGCAGATCGCGCAGATCTTCCTTCGCCGTGCTCTTCACATCAAACTCGGCCACCGTAAAGAAGCGGAAGTAATCCCGCTGCTTCTGCGTGATCTCCGGGACATACAGCGTCACTTTATATGTTCCGGGGCCGAAACGGAGCCAGACTTTCCCGTCAAAGCGATAGTCGTGAACCGGGATGAAGTATGTCGCCTTGTCCTCTCCTTTTTGCGTGCGCACGACCATATACCGGGTCTGTTTTGCATCCTCTGCCGACGGATCAATCGTGCCGGCAATGCGGAAGGACAAATCAGCGATGTCTCCGCTAACCTCGGGAGAGAGCAAATGGATGCCGCGCTTGCTGTAGAGCGAAGTAAACATGACCGGGCTTCGCTCCACATTTTTCGTGTGCTCGGCAAATAAAGTGGCTCCTTCAATAAACGTATCCGGTTTGTTTCGGGCCGGAACCATCACCTGAATCTCGTGAATCCCCTGCCCGTACAGCAAGGGAACCCGTTCGGCAAACCGGCCGCGGTCCGTACTGACTTCCTTGTGCCACACCTGATTCCCTTTTTTCAGCTGAATCAGCACACGCTGGATGCCGCTGCCCACACTTCCTTTTACCAGAACCTCATCGTCCGCCTGCACATAGCCTTGGGAAGGATTGGCAAGCGAAAGTCCTGCTTGTCTGGCCGTCACGCTGTAAACGATGTCGCGGCTGATCTCATCGCTCTGGTTATCTGCCGTAAAAGAGGTCATGAGATAGTAATAATTCTCTTTCTTCAGATCCGGCAGGCGCACGGAGACCTGGTAATCCCCTTTTCCTTGAAAAAAGCGGACCGTCTGCTTGAAACGCCCTTCCTTGATCGGCACATAGTAATCCATCGTGTCTGGAAGATTTCCCTTGGAATGCCCCTCGTATTGCAAATGAATCCAAACATAGGGAGAGGCCAATCTGCCGTAATCTTCCACCGTTCCCGAAATCGGCAAAGATCCGTTGGCAGAAACCCGATCGTATTTGGGTGCGTCCAGCCGTGCTTTCAATTGCTTGGCATATGGCTGCAAGACAATTGGTTGACTTATGTATGATTCTTCCAACTGTTTAATCCATTTTACAAAAGAAAAGCCCTCTTTCGGCTGGTGGGGCAACTGCGCGAATCCATCTCCGACGGACGACATTCCCAGGAGGAAGGCAGTAAGCAGCGCACAACCGGTAGCTAACCATTTCCAACTCATAAATCTCCGGCCTTTCACCCTCATTCTTTTTTTCTCATTATACCTGATCATCCCGCCATTTTGACTCCTACTATTTTTTGTCATCGATCATCCTTTTCCCTTTTTATTTTTGAAAAAATCGTGAGCCAATCGTCGGACGGGCTTTTTCAGGGCAGTGATTTCAAATAAAAAACCCCCCTGACTGCCTTTGCCAGGGGGATTATATCCGGGCATATTTCTCATACTTGCGACACAGGCTCCGGGAGAATGCTTAAAAACCGTTCTTCATCCCAGATTTCTATTCCGAGCTTTTGCGCTTTCTCCAGCTTGGAACCTGCTTTCTCGCCGGCGATGAGCAAGTCGGTCTTCTTGCTGACGCTTCCCGTCACATTGGCGCCGAGCGATTCGAGCCGGGCGGAAGCTTCATTGCGGGACATGCTTTCCAGTGTTCCCGTGATCACCACTGTTTTTCCGGCCAGGGGATGACCTTCCGCAGCAGGGAAAGCCGCATCATCCGCCCCCTTGTACTCCATATTGACGCCCGCTTCCTTGAGGCGCCGGATCGTCTCGCGAACTTCCGGTTTGGCCATGTAGGTGACAATGCTGTCCGCCATTTTGGGCCCGATCTCCTCCAACGCCGTCAGTTCTTCTTCCCCGGCCTCAAGCAGGCGCTCCATCCGTTTATAGTGGCGGGCGAGAATTTTCGCCCCCTTGGCGCCGACAAAGCGGATGCCGAGGCCGAAGATGAGCCGCTCCAGTGAATTTTCCTTGCTCGCTTCAATCGCCTGCAGCAGGTTGTTCACCGACTTTTCGCCCATCCGTTCCAGCTTCAGCAAATCTCCCTTTTGCAAGTAGTAGAGATCGGCGACCCCACGAACCAACCCGTGCTCAAACAGCTGAGTCACCACTTTTTCTCCCAATCCGTCGATATTCATCGCCCCGCGGGAGACGAAGTGGATAATCCCTTCACGGGTTTGGGCCGGGCATTCCGGGTTGATGCAGCGCAGAGCGACCTCTCCTTCCAGCCTGACCAGCCGGCTCCCGCATTCCGGGCACTCGGTCGGCATGGAAAACGGCGTTTCCTCCCCCGTGCGCTTCTCTTTGAGCACACCGACCACTTCGGGGATAATATCCCCCGCTTTTTTCACAATCACATGGTCGCCGAGCATAATCCCTTTTTCCCGGATCATGTCTTCGTTATGCAAGGAGGCGCGCTTGACGATAGTTCCGGCCAGGGGGACCGGATCCAACACGGCAGTCGGAGTGACCACGCCGGTTCGGCCGACGTTCAGTTCGATCTCGCGCAAAACGGTCACCGCTTCTTCCGCCGGAAATTTGTAGGCAATTGCCCAGCGCGGGCTTTTCGCCGTATTGCCCATCTCTTCGCGCAGACGCAAATCATCCACTTTGATGACAATCCCGTCGATATCATACGACAGGTTGGGACGCCGCTCTTTCCACTCCTCGATAAAAGCGAGCACATCCTCGATCCGCCCGACCGTGCGGCGTGCCGGATTCACCTTGAACCCGAGCCGCGAAAGCCATTCCAGCGTTTCCGCATGGGTGGACAAATGTTCCTCATCCGCCTCACCTAGGGCATAAATGAACAAATCAAGCGTCCGTTCTGCCGCCAGTTTCGGGTCAAGCTGGCGCAGCGAACCGGCAGCGGCATTACGCGGGTTGGCGAACAACGGCTCCCCGCGTTCTTCCCTCCGGCTGTTGAGACGCTCAAACGCGGCCCGGGGCATAAACGCTTCCCCGCGAACCTCCAGGGTCACAGGTTCATTGAGACGCAGCGGCAGGGAACGAATCGTTTTCAAGTTTTGCGTAATATCTTCTCCGGTCGTCCCGTCGCCCCGCGTCGCCCCGCGTACGAACAAACCGTCCTCATAGCGGAGCGAAACGGCCAGACCGTCGATCTTCAATTCGCACACGTAGCGAACCGGACGCTCCCCCGCCGCTTTTCGCACCCGCTCGTCAAATTCGCGCAAATCTTCCTCATTAAACGCGTTTCCAAGGCTTAACATCGGCGAGCTGTGCACCACTTTTTCAAAATACGGCAACGGCTCGGCACCGACGCGCTGCGTGGGGGAATCAGGGGTGATCAGTTCGGGAAACTCCTTTTCGATCTCCGTCAGCTCACGCATGAGCCGGTCGTATTCCTCATCGGAAATCACCGGATCGTCCAGCACATAATAGCGGTAATTGTGCTCATGCAAAAGTTGGCGCAATTCCTGAGCCCGTTTTTTTGCATCGTCCAAATTCAAACCGTTCATCCTCCTTAAGGGAAGAAATCAAGCTTTGGTAATCGGGGCGTATTTGGCCAGCAATTTTTTGACGCCGATCGGAGCGGGGAATGCGATATTCAGCTCCAGATCCTCCCCTTCCCCCTGCACTTTTACCACTGTCCCGATTCCCCATTTTCCGTGTTTCGCCTTGTCTCCAACCATCCAGTCAAAGTCGGTGTTCGGCTCCCGGCGCACAGGGCTTCGCTTCTGCACGGATGCCAGCGGGGTCACGTTCTCATTTCCTCCGACGGCCCGCACCAGTTCCTTGGGAATCTCCTCCAGGAACCGGGACGGCAGATAGGAATTGGTCTGACCGTAAATCGTGCGCGTCCGTGCCCGCGTAAGATGAAGCTCCCGCTCGGCACGGGTGATGCCGACATATGCGAGGCGGCGCTCTTCCTCCATCTCCGTTTCATCATCCAGGGAACGAACGTGGGGAAAAATCCCCTCTTCCATCCCGATCAAAAAGACATAGGGAAACTCCAATCCCTTTGCGCTGTGCAGGGTCATCAGCGCAACCGCATCCCCGTCTTCCTTCTCCGCTTCTTCATCCAGCGCATCAATATCGGAAATCAGGGCAAGGTCGGTTAAAAAGGCGACAAGGGATTTATCCTCGTTTTTCTTCTCAAACTCCTGTGCCACCGAGAGAAATTCCTCGATGTTCTCCAACCGGCCCGCTGCTTCCAGCGTATTTTCCTTCTTCAACTCAGCCCGGTATCGGCTGCGCTCCAGCATCTCCTCCGTGATTTCCGAAGCGGACAGATAGTCAATCATCGCATGGAACTCGCGGATCATGCTGACAAATTCGCTGATCGGGTCGAGCGTCCGCTTCGTCAGGCCGATATGTTCCGGCTCGAGCAAGGCGCTGAACAACGAGAGCTGATGCTCCCTGGCGTATCGTTCAATCTTTTCCAGCGAGGCTGCTCCGATTCCCCGGCGCGGCACATTGATCACACGCATCAACGACAGGTCATCGTGCGGATTGACGATCAGCCGGAGGTAAGCCAGGATATCCTTGATCTCTTTCCGTTCGTAGAATTTCATTCCACCGACCACGGTGTAAGGAATATTGGATTTGAGCATCACTTCCTCCACCACGCGGGACTGCGCATTGGTCCGGTACAAAACGGCATAATCACGATAATGATTTCCTTGCCGGCGTCCTTTCAAAATGGTTTCCGCCACATAATACGCTTCTTCATGCTCCGTTCCCGCCTCAAACTGGCAGATCGGCTCCCCCCGGTCGTTTTCCGTCCACAAGTTTTTCGGTTTCCGCTCCGTGTTATGGGCGATCAAATGGTTGGCCGCCGCCAGAATGTTTTTCGTGGAGCGGTAATTCTGCTCCAACTTGATGACGGTCGCTTCCGGATAATCCCGTTCAAAGTTGAGGATATTGGAAATATCGGCGCCGCGAAAGCGGTAAATCGATTGGTCCGAATCCCCGACGACGCAGATATTTTTATGATGTCCTGCCAAAAGTCTGACCAGTACATACTGAGCATGGTTGGTATCCTGGTATTCATCGACATGAATGTACTGAAATTTGCGCTGATAATAGTCTTTCACTTCCGGATTGAGATCAAACAAACGAACGGTTTCCATCAGCAGGTCATCAAAATCGAGCGATTCATTGGTTCTCAGCTTCTGCTGATACTTCGCGTACACATCGGCCGCCACTTCTTCCAGCAATGTCCGAGCCTGCATCTTCATGCGCTCAGGTCCGAGCAGTACGTTTTTCGCCTGGCTGATCTTGTTGAGAAGCGAACGGGGTTCAAACTTTTTCGGATCGAGGTTTTCCTCCTTCAGCACCTGCTTGATCACCGTCAGCTGGTCTGAGGTATCGAGGATGGTAAAGTTGCGTGAATATCCGAGGCGGTCAATATCCCTCCGCAAAATGCGCACGCACATCGAGTGGAAGGTGGAAATCCAGATCTCCTCAGCCGCCGACCCCACCAGTGAAGTGATCCGTTCCTTCATTTCCCGGGCTGCTTTATTGGTAAATGTTATGGCGAGAATATTCCAGGGATGAATGCGTTTCTCCGCCAGCAGATACGCAACCCGATGCGTCAATACACGGGTCTTTCCGCTGCCCGCACCGGCGATGATCTGGACGGGACCTTCCGTCGTCTCCACCGCTTTTCTCTGCATCGGGTTCAACCCCGCCAGCAAGTTCTCCGTCGAGCGCTGATCCAGCATCTTTTCACCCTTTCACATCATTTTTCAAATCTTTTGGTTCGAGGGGCACGGCATCCGCCTTGTCCGTCGCCGGCCCCTGCTCCGGTTCGGTCAAACGCTTCTTCGTTTCCTGCACCCATTTCACTGTTCGCACCGCCATTTCCACATTGCGATATACCAGGTTGCCCACCACTACCGTACAAGCAAGCTCAGCCATTTTTTCAGCCTGTTCCCGGTTGCTGATCCCGCCGCCGTAAAACAACTGTGCCCGTTTCAACTGTTTGCGCGCCGCCAGCACCATCTGCGGATCGCCAAACCGTCCGCTGTATTCGATATACATAACCGGCCACTCAAACAGGTGTTCGATCAAACGGGCATACGCAGTGACATCAGCCTCTTGCAGCAGGGCATCCGCCTTTGTCAAACGGCTGACCTTGGCATCCGGATTAAGAATCACGTAGCCGAGCAGCAGGCATCTTTCCCACGGAATCAAATCGCCATACTGCCTGATCGCCTCAAAATGCATGCCGTGCGCCCATTTCATCTCTTCGGTGTTGAGTACGGTCGGAATCAAATATCCGTCAAATCCCGGAACGACGGAGGACAAATCAGATACTTCCTGCACGCACGGGACCGAATACCGGCGAATCCGTTCGAGCAGAGCGGATGTATTGGCAAAGGTGATGCCATCCGTCCCTCCCACGACAATGGCATCCGTCTCCGAAAGACAAATCATCTTCAGGGCCAGATCGGACAAAGCACGGTTCGGGTCCAGCTTAAACACATGCCGCCAGCCAGCTGCCATTTGCTTGATCATATTGTCACGTTCCCTCCGCCCAAAACTACAAATCCTATTATACAAAAAAAGAGCGCCAACCTCCTACTCGGTCAGCGACCTTTTTTGATTCTTTCTCACTCACCCGCCGGATCCGGCATACCGGGCGTTCCATACAGCCGGTCCAGCGCCAGTTTGTAACCATCCGTTCCGTAATGAAGACACCGCTTAACCCGGGAAATCGTCGCCGTGCTGGCCCCGGTTTCCGTTTCAATCTGATTGTACGTATATCCTTCCTGAAGCATGCGGGCCACTTCCAAACGCTGGGCCAGCGACTTGATCTCGCCGACCGTGCAGAGATCATCAAAAAAACGATAGCAATCCTCTATCGTCTCCAGTTTCAGAATCGCATGAAAAAGTTGGTCGACTTCTTTCTTATTCAGCTTATTCAGTTGCATGCGTCCATCCTCCTCTTGGCGGAAGGAAAATCCTTTCATCCTTTAACGTATCACCTTCGACAAGTATATCAAAAAATCCCGTTTATCGAAAAGAGACTTTCCCGGTCTCCGGCAAAATATTGACCCATGTTTTCCCCGGGAGCAAGCCGACTTCTTTTCCGTCCTTGAAGGGAACAATCCAGCCGTCGCGGAATCTCCATTCGATCGGAATCCCTTTCCCTCGCTGGAACAGGTAACCTTTTCCCTTTCCCGTCACATCGACCTCCCGGTGGCCGGCCGCATCAAGCACCCGATGCCGGGCGAAGATCACCAACACGTTTTGCATCGACAGAGGCTGCCCCGTGTCACGGTCGGTTTGCTTCTCACCTTCAGTATACCGGATATAAGCGTTTGTGGCACGATCATATTGATAACCCGCGGCATAAAGCGGATGGTAAACGAGATGGATTTCGGAGGCCGCCTGCCCGTTTTCTGTGGCCGGAGCAGCTGCGAAATGGTAACCTCCCCGGATGGACGGCACTTCTCCCTTTTTTTCGGCGGCCTGTTCCAACTCCTCCAGCCGGGAGTACAGATTGTGCGGCGGCTTGCGAAATGATACCCGCGTAAAATAACGCGCATCCTGATGAATCCCGTCCAGATGCGGAATATCCCCTTCCCTGATCTGCTTCAGGGCATCGGTCGACCCTCCTGCATGGACGACCACCGCATGCGCCCCTTCAGCCAAATCGAGATAATAAGGGCGAACACTGCGCACCGGCCCTACCGTTCCGTTCAGATCATTGAAATAAAACGCGGCAAACCGCGTAATCTCCCCTTCCGCCAGAATCTCCACCACCACATCCGCCCGCTGGAGCCCCGACTGCGGCCGCGCCTGGCGATGGTTATTGATCATCACCATCAAAAGCGGACGCTTTCCCCCGCTGATCGGCGTACCGGTTAACGGGCTCAACGCTGCCGGCGGAGGCTGCTCTCCTTTCGGCTCGGACGGGGCGTGCGGTTTGGCGCAAGCAGTGAGCAACAACGCGATCACCATGATCCATGGCCAACGTTTTCTTTTCATACGAAGCCCTCCTTTTTCTGTTGCCTGCCCGGAAAAATCGCCATCCCTTACCATATACTCCGCCCACACGGGGAAAAGCCTGCATTTTTTTGCAAAAAATTTGATACAATTAGCAAAGACAGGAAGAAGTGACCGGAGGTGAAAAAAGTGGCTTACCATGTGGAAACCCGCGGCCTCGAAGAACATCAGCACCCGTTTTACGTGATCCGCTATGCCGTCGTGCAAGACGGAGAAGAACTTTTGGCCAGCGTGGCCCGCTACATTCAAACCCTGAACGGGTCCAAAGTGCAGTTTCTGGAACCGGACATGAAAAAACTGCAACGCCAGCCTGACGGAATGAAGATGATCGATGAAATTGAACGCGTGATCAAGGAAGAAGGCGCACGTTTGGCTGAGGAATTAAACAATAAGCAAGGATGACCATAAAACCCCGTCTTATTGGGGTTTTCATTTTTTCCTCTGGGTGAATGTATGATGCCATCCCCCTGCTTGTATTGAAATTCAATAAAAATATATTCCAAAACGATAAGATATGTTTTATAATCAAACCGACAATATGTAAGCGGGGGGCTTTCGATATGAAGGAAACACTTTTTTTAAAACTGACTCTTATTTTTATCGGAATCATGGTTCTTGCACTGTGCATTTTTTTGGTTCCCAAGATCGGGAATTTTGCTGCAGAATTGTATCCGGATCTCTCTTATTTGAAACCTCTCATTTTAATTGATATGTACGCGGCAGCGATCCCTTTTTACATTGCTCTGTATCAATCCTTTAACCTTTTAAGCTATATAGATAAGAAGCAAGCGTTCTCGGAATTGTCGGTAAAAGCTTTAAAGAATATAAAATTCTGTGCCATCACTATCAGTACCCTATACCTGCTGGGAATGCCACTCTACTATCTGATGTCAAAAAAAATTGACCCTCCAAGTTTTATGCCAATCGACTTGGTTATTATATTCGCCTCTATGGTGGTCGCTGTTTTTACTACTGTTCTTCAAAAACTTTTACAAGATGCTATTAATATAAAATCAGAAAATGATTTAACGATCTGAGGTGAATAACAACGTGGCAATAATAATCAATATTGATGTGATGCTGGCTAAAAGGAAAATGAGCGTCACGGAACTTTCAAAGAGGGTCGGGATAACGATGGCCAATCTTTCGATCTTGAAAAATGGAAAGGCAAAAGCGATTCGATTTTCAACTTTGGAGGCAATTTGTAAGGCTTTGGACTGTCAGCCCGGAGATATTTTAGAATACAAAAGCGACGAAGACACGAAAGAATCACATTGACATTTACTTGTTTCCGAAATGCCGGCGACACGCCTTTTCCTGGTCGGCATCCCAGGCTTAAAGCCGGCAAGGTCTTTCAGAACGAATGCCAGACAGATACCCGATTTCACAGACAAAGGCTGTTGACCTTCTTTTGTCAACAGCCTCAGGGATCACCTTGCGCAACATTTGTAAGTCGTAATTTTGTTTACGAATAACTGCTTTTACTCATTGATGTTCCTTTATCTTCAGATGCCCTTTCCTCCTCAGTGATTCAGGGAAATTTGAAAAATAATAAAAATCAAACTCTCCTTGCTGATCTATGCTTTTTATTATACATAGGTAATAGTGACAGTTCTTGTTTTACCGCCGACCTCTCTTACTGTGATTACCTTATGATTGTTTGGAACAGATGTCTTGAAGACACCCAGAATCCGGTCATGCCGTCCCACTTTCGGTCCTCTTCTCATCGGGACGGCTTTCATCAAGGAGACAGGAATTCCCTTCCTCGGGGGCCAATTACATTTCCGGTAAAGGCTTTGCTTTTATGATTTCTGATCGTCCAGTGACTTATTAAAACCCCTTTGTATTTGTTTACATCATGAAGCGTATCGTATCTTTTCTTTGATACCCGGATAATCCCTTTCGACGGTACATAACTCGTCACAGGTCCTATAAATTTCCCGTTATGAACACCGGTCGGTCCCTTAAAATAAACCCCTACACACGCTCTCCTTTGGAGTATCGCCATTCATACTCCTCCTCTTCTCATTTTCTCTATAAAATATTCTTTTTTAATTGAAATGATATAAACATGTACCTTTACACCTTGTCGGACAAAACAAACTTTACCGACAAGCTGTACCCCTCAAGGGAGCCGTTTTCGGTGTTTGGATTCAGGGGTGTTTACGGAACCTGACGATTCCATATTCCTTACTTCAATATTCTCCTTTTATGACAAAAAAGGAGCCCCGAATGGTTCCGGCCAGTTTAGACTTCTGCCTGGCAAATTTAAACTTCCCTTCCAATTCCGCCGGTACTTCCATCCCCTCAGAAAGCTTAAAACCAACGGCCCGCTTCTTCGGTTCATCAATCGAATACATGACGTTGACCACAAGGCCGTTCTCATAAAAGACGTAAGCCATTTTGATATTTTCCACTTGAAAACGCGACGTTTCCAAAGGTTTGGCCTGCAACTCAATGCCACGTTCTTCTTTCAAAATCCGATTCACGTAATCAAGGGTTTCTTGGCTTTCGAAAGCCGGTACAACCGTAAATGCATGCTTGTATTTATTCATAAAGTAACGCGCTTCATTCGCCCGTAACCCGGCAAGCGCTTCTGCCACAGGTGAAGATTCCAAACCAACGGCAGATACATTTTTAAAATCAACGATATAGGCCATTTTCAACTCTCCCTTGTAAGTTCACGGCAAACACATAGGTGTTAACAAATTCCGCAGTGTGAGTAGTTTGGCTAAAAACGGCTGAAACATGTACCGCCTTTATATAAAGAAAAACCCCCCAAGCACGGGGGATTGATTGAAAAAATCAAGCTTCCGTATTTTCCAGATCCCAAACCTCGATAAAATGAAATCCAACCAATCCGCCAGACTCGACGGCTTCTTTAAACTCATTAGATACAAACACCTTCCACTGCACCCGGTCATCCAAATATATCCGGAAAATATGTTCACTTGCAATTTTTTCTTGAACAAATGCATGTTTTTGCAAACCAACCCGAAGTCCTGTTTCCAACTGTTTAATAACTGCACGATCGTAATCAATCGCATTAATTGCATTAATGACATGTATCCCATAAAATCTCTTTTCCACATGATGAAGTGGCAATACCTCTGCCCTGCCTTTTAAGAAATCACTAAAACACGGACTGCTTTTTCACTAAAAACAGGAATAGGACAATCCCAAAAATGAGGACAGTCACTATCCTCGCCTTCATCGATCGTACATACCTCCACAAAACCCCATTGATCTGCAAGAGGCGCGATTTGAATCAGCAGCTCATCCAATTTAGAATAGCGATCAAAATCTCGATACCCTAATGTTTCAAAACCATCCAATGAACTTTTCAATTGCCACAGTTTCATGATCATCCCGCCATCGCCATTTGCCGCAGGGTTTTAAATCCGCGTTTTCCCCGGGCCAGGCTCCTAATGAATCTTAATTTAAAAACTGTACACGGCCTGCCCATCAGTTCTTCCGTTACTGTCATTCCAAAAGACGAATAAATCATAAATGTAATCTCCATGCTCCCGAGGTAAACGAAAGGTATCTTCAGGTTTTAGTTTAGTTATTTTTCGATCTTTTCTACTTATCAGGTTAATGGTACTTGGTTGGGGAGATTGATCAAATACAATTGTTAATGGGTCGCCCGGTTTTGCCGTGGTTTGTTGTGTAACCTTTATTTTATTCAAATCAATGTCATTGCATGGTGTGTCCCAACAGATCGTTTGTTCTCTGTATTTTACAGGCTGATCATTGATTTGAATAACCGGAGACGGGGCTTTATTGCCTTCCAAATGATCGCTGCAGCCTGTGAGAAAAAGCCCAAAAATAACAAAAAACATCAGAACCTTGTTCATTTCATCCCTCCTCAGTCATTAAGGATTTTGAAATCTTGGACTAACATTGTTCTTATCTTTTTAAGCACCGGCATCATGCAGGGAACTGATTGAAACGCCCAGCGAGGTAAGCTAGAATGAGAAGGAACGAATCGAGAGAGGAGATATTGATCCGTGGCGATTAAAGGTACGATTGAACTGGAAAATGGAGAAAAAATTCATCTCGAATTTTTCCCGGAAGCCGCGCCGATTACGGTTAAAAATTTTCAAAAGCTGGCCAATTCCGGTTTTTATAACGGCCTGATCTTTCATCGCGTCATTCCCGGATTTGTGAGCCAGGGCGGATGCCCTCACGGGATTGGCACGGGCGATGCAGGCTACACCATTCCCTGCGAAACGAATGGTAACCCGCACAAACACGTGCCGGGCGCGCTGTCGATGGCACACCGCGGGAAAGATACCGGTTCATGCCAGTTTTTTATTGTCCATGAAGCGCAACCGCATCTCGACGGTGTTCATACCGTGTTCGGCCAGGTGACGGAAGGGATGGAACACGTGCTGAATATGAAGCAGGGCACTGTGATGAAGGAAGTTAAAGTCTGGGAAGAATAACCCGCCATCACACATGGGTCGGCTGTTGGGCCGGCCTTTTTGTGTTGAAATGGTTTATGGACAAACGCTCCGGGCGACCGTTCTCCGGTCATGCGCGGGAACGATCGCCGAGGATCAAATATCCTTTTATTCACAAAAAGAATTCACGTTTTCTCTGGGTTTGCATTTGTAAATCCTGGCAATTCCTTCAGCCATACATTGGGCATAGTGATCCAAAAATGCCGAATCGGCCAGGAGATGATTTTCTTTTGAGTGCGTGATAAACAGCGAGGCAATGGAAATGGCCGGCATTTTTGTCTTTCTCAACACCGGAAGCTGTCCGCCGAAAATCTCCGTATCATTCTTTTTGCCCAGATCGACAACCCCGTACCGGCGCAAAAAACAGGCGATCTGATTGTGAAGCCAGCACTGAATCCGCCGCGTTTCATAACCGGCGATCACACTGACATAAGAAGCAAATCCCGACAAGGAAGAATCAGGGGATGCATTGGTATGAATACTCAAAAATAAATCCGCATCCTGTTCATTGGCCCACCGGCTCCGCTCTTCCGCACTGACATTGATGTCGATGGAGCGGGTCATGGTTACTTTGATCCCCTCATAGGCAAGCAGTTTCCGCCGCAGACGATAAGCGATATCCAGACAGACGTTCTTTTCCAGCAGGGAAAAGCCGATCGCGCCAACATCCTCCCCTCCGTGTCCGGGATCAAGACAAACCAACATGACCAAAATCCCCCCTTTCACCGGTTTTCTCAAATGTGATTCACTACTCAGTTCCCGACTTTTCCCACCCCCAAACTCCAAAAAAACCTGAAAAAAAGAATCTTTTGCGGCGATAAAACGGCAAAAAGCCGCCCTCAGACGGGCAGCCTCTTGCTTAAAAGCTTTCGCGAATCACCAATTGATCAAGGGAAAAGCGGGTTGTCGGCCGTGCCGGTTCCGCTGCTTTACCGATCGAAATCAGCATGACCGGAAGGTAACGCGAAGGAATGTTCAACTCCTTGATCAACGCTTCGCGGTCAAATCCACCCATTGGGCAGGTGTCGTATCCTTTCGCTTTTGCCGCCAGCATCAACTGCATCGCGGAAAGGGAAGCGTTTAAGATCGCCGAATCCCGGGCCACTTGCGGATTATTTTCATAAGCGGCGTTCACCTGTCTGACCATCGTCTCATATACTTCCTTGGGAAGCTGCCCTTGTTTGTAGGCCGTTCCATATACGTCGTGAACAGAGCGATTCGCTTCCAGGTCACCCAGAATCACCACGGTGGCGGAAGAGTTCACCACCTGATCCTGATTGAAAGCGATCGGCAGGATGCGCTCTTTCACCTCCGGTTTCGTAATCACCAGATAACGCCAGTGTTGTAAATTCCAGGCTGAAGGCGCTTTAGCCGCCAGGGTCAAGATTTCATCCAGCTCCTCGGCCGGAATTTCCACCCCGGGCGTAAATTTGCGTACGCTTCCCCGTGCTTTAATCACTTCGATTGCATCATAAACCTTCGCTTCCACCTTGATAACCCCCTGCTTCATCACCTTCTCCCGCAGGTTGCTGCGGTTGCTTCTATTATACTTTAAAAAAGTAACTTAGTAGATAAATACAAGTTTTTTTCATGAAAGTGTATTGCTTCCCCGCGATCTTGTCTCCTGTATTCTGCCAAAGAAGCCGTTGCGGCATGTATGTTCATTCTGACGGTTTTTCAGTTCTCTTCCTTTTTCACAAAACAAGCGACACATTCCACATGGCCGGTATGGGGAAACATATCGACCGGCTGCACCTCGGTAACCTGATATCCTCTTTCCTTTAAGTATTTGGCGTCCCGTGCCAGTGTGGCCGAGTTGCAGGAGACATAGACAAGGCGCTCGGGGCCCATGCCGACTGCGGCATCCAATGTTGCGGGGCCGCATCCCTTGCGCGGGGGATCGACGACGATGACATCCGGGCGAATCCCTTCCCGCAGCCAGCGGGGCATTACCTCTTCCGCACGGCCCACCTCAAAATGGACATGGTTCATATGGTTCAGCCCGGCATTTTCTTTGGCATCCTGAATCGCTTGCGGCACGATTTCCACTCCGTAAACGCGGCGAGCCTTTTTGGCCAGATAGAGGGCAATCGTTCCGATGCCGCAATAAGCGTCAATGACTGTCTCCTCGCCGGAAAGTTGGGCATAACGAACAACTTGATCATATAAAACCTTAGTCTGTACAGGATTTACCTGGAAAAAAGAGTGCGGTGAAATGGCGAAGACCACATCGCCGATTTTGTCATGGATCACGTTTTCTCCCCACAAGACGCGCGACTTTTCTCCCAGCACCACATTGGTCCGCTTTGTGTTGATATTTTGCATGACCGATTTGAGCTGCGGAAGGGAGTCAACCAGTTCCCTCACCAACTCCTTTTTGTGTGGAAGGTGCTCGCCATTGGTGACGAGGACGACCATCATTTCCCCGGTGTGATACCCCGTCCGCACCATCACATGGCGCAACACACCACGATGCTTGACCTCATCATAAATGGGAATTTTCAGCTTCCGTGCGAGCTCTTTCACCTTGGCCACAGCCTGATCGTTGGCGGAGTGCTGAATCAGGCATGATTCCATGTCGACGATTTCATGGGAGCCGGAAGCATAAAACCCGGCGACAGCCCGCCCGTTGATCCAGCCAAAGGGAACTTGCGCTTTGTTTCGGTAACGCCAAGGCTCATCCATCCCCAGCACGGGATGAATGACAACATCCGTCATTCCCCCAATCCGCATAAAATGGTCCATCACCTGTTGCCGCTTTTGTTTTAACTGCGCCTCATAGGACAGATGCTGCAACTGGCAGCCGCCGCACTGTTCATAGATGGGGCAAAGCGGCCGAGTTCGGTCGGGATGGGCTGAGACGATCTCTTCCAAGACCGCCTTGGCATACGTTTTCTTCACCTGCGTAATTCTTGCGCGCACTGTTTCCCCCTGCACGGCCAACGGAACAAAGACGGTAAACCCTTCCACTTTCCCCACTCCCGCCCCGTCATGCGCATGCCCGGTGATCATAAGCTCAATCACTTGCCCTTTGGTAACAGGTAGCTTTTGCAAATCATCTCCAACTCCTTCATCATCTCTTGTCAAACAGAATTCCCGTGAGCTTAATCAATATCGGAAGGGGGGACACCTGCGCCCCGGCCGGCGCCTCACAGAAAAAGCGTTCACCAAATGAGATGAACGCCCTTAAGGACAAAAAATTTCCAAATGGTTCGGCACTGTCTCCACCCGTCCGTTGAACTCGCCGCCCCACTCTCCGTCCAGATTCAGCTTCAACGGTTCGGGTGTGTCAATCTCAAGCTCGTTTGTTTGAAAATAGACGATCCGGGAATCGCGAACGTGCTCCCCCTTAAATGCGAGGGCGGCCAATTGCAGCAAATCGGAGATGTTGGTTTTGGGCACGATCAGGACATCCAGCATGCCGTCGCTCAGATCGGCAGCGGGAGCAAGCCGCCCAAAGCCGCCGACCGAAACGCTGTTCGCCACGATAAACAAGAGAATCTCCTCTTCCCACTCTCCTTGCGGCGTTTTCAGCTTGATCGGAAACGGTTTGCTGATCGTGCCCAACTTTTCAATCGCTTTCGCATAATAGGCCAGCGGGCCGATCACCGTTTTCAGCCGGCTCGGTGCTTCATACGTCACTTCGGTGATCCGCCCGGCTGCTGCTACATTGATAAAATAGCGCCCGCCAAATTTGCCCACATCCACCATCATCGTTTTCCCGCTGGCCACCACATCACAAGCATCGCACAGATCGCGCGGAAGTTTCAAGGCCCGAGCCAAATCGTTGGTCGTTCCCCCCGGCAGAATGCCCAGCTTGGGCGGGTCGGGAACCCGGGCCAATCCGTTGACCACTTCGTGAATCGTTCCATCCCCGCCGGCGGCAATCACTATATCAAAACCGCGCTCAGCCGCCAATGCAGCTTCTTCCGCGGCACTCCACGGTTTACTCGTCGCATAACAAGAAGTTTCATATCCAGCTTTTTCCAACCTTTTCAATAAAAGGGGCAATTTTTTCTCCACCAGTTCGCGACCGGCGGTCGGATTGTAAATCAGGCGAGCACGCTTCAATTCTGCCCACCCCTTTTCTCGGCTTTAAAATCCTTCCAACAATCTGCCTTCCATCGACTTTTATCAACGTTCCCAGTGTTAAGTTTACTCATCGTCCCCGCTCACTTCAAAGTGATTCTGATCAAACCTGTGTCGATTTTTCTTCATTTTCCTTTATTATCTTTCCCAATAACGCGATAAACCGATCATAACCGACAGGCACAACCCGGGGATGGATCAGAAGGCAGGGAGGCAAACCTTTACGGAAAAAAGGCCTGGATCCGTTTGAAGCTGGGATCCAAGCCTTTTCCACAGGAAGAGATCAGTGCGGAAGGTAAACCAGTTGCAGGATAAACAGGACTGCAAAGATATACACCAGCGGATGAACCGTTTTCCACTTCCCTTTAAAAATTTTCATCAAAGGATAGGAGATGAAGCCAAGGGCAATTCCCGTTGCGATGCTCGATGTGAGCGGCATGCTCAAAATAACGAGAAAAGCGGGAAACGCTTCGTCGATTTCTTTCCAGTTGATCTGGCTCACATGGCTGACCATCAGCGAACCCACGATGATCAAAGCCGGGGAAGTAATGGCCGAAATGCCGGAAACTGCGCCGATCAACGGGCTGAAAAAGGACGAGATCGCAAACAGGATCGCGATGACCACTGCCGTCAAACCGGTTCGGCCGCCGGAAGCGACACCCGAAGCGGATTCAATATAGGCGGAGGTGGGGCTTGTACCAAACAGTGAACCGACCAGGGTAGCCAGCGAATCCGCCAGCAACGTACGCTCCCCGCGCGGCAGTTTGTCTCCCTCCATCAGATTGGCCTGCCTGGCCACCCCCAGAACCGTCCCGGTCGTATCGAACAACGTAACCAGCAAGAAGGAAAATACCAGGGCATACAGCCCGAAATGAATGACATCCTGGAAGGCGTGTACCGGGCTGATGGCCAGATGATCGGGCAGATGCGGCATGGAGACAAATCCTTTTTTAAAAGAGAGCAAACCCATAAAATAAGCGCAAATTCCCGTCACGATCATCCCGATAAACAAAGCCCCGTTAATGTTCAGCGCCAGACAGATCAGCGTGACAGCCAAACCGATCAGAGTAAGGATGGCCGAGGGTGAATGCACATTTCCCAACTGAACCAAATTGGTCGGGTGTGCCTGAATCAGACCGGACATGCGCAAACCGATAAAAGCGATAAACAACCCGATTCCGGTGGTAATCGCACTTTTCAGATTGCCGGGTATCACCTCAATCAGTTTGGTGCGCACCGGTGTCAGGGATAAGAGGACAAACAAAAGGCCTGCCACGAACACGGCAGCAAACCCGGCCTGATAACCGAGCCCGGCGTGCGCCTTGACCACGGAATAGGCAAAGTAGGCATTGAGCCCCATGGCCGGCGCGATTGCGATCGGATAATTTGCAAACAAGCCCATGATCAACGTGCCCACAACCGTGGCAATGATCGTGGCCATAAAACTCATTTCAAAGGGGACACCGGCATCGGACAGAATAATCGGATTGACAACCATGATATAGGACATGGTCACAAAGGTCGTAATCCCGGCGACAATCTCTCTCCGAACAGTTGATCCATATTGTTGTATCTTAAACATCGGCGATTGTTCCTCCAAATACGAATATTAGCCATAGCCATGTTATATAATATTCGTTTATATTAAACGATGCAAGGTTTATTTTATAAAATGCACTTTCAATAAAAAACCATGCCAAAAACAAGTCGGCATGGTTGGAAAAGATGGAACACCAAAGTTGCATTCTTTCACAACAACATAAAAGGGCCGAAGCTGTTGCCCGCCTTGGTCAACAGCTTCGGCCCGTCTTGTTCGGTAATCTTCATCTTAATCTTCTTGCAGCCAATTTGTGTGAAATACCCCTTCCCGGTCGATCCGGCGGTAAGTGTGGGCACCGAAATAATCGCGCTGAGCTTGCAGCAGGTTGGCCGGAAGCGAAGCCGAACGGTAGCTGTCGTAATAGCTCAGGCTGCTGGCAAACGCCGGAACGGGAATCCCGTTTAACACAGCGGTGGCCACGACATCGCGCCATGCATCTTGATAGGATTCGACAATCTCTTTGAAATACGGACTCAGCAGCAGGTTGGGAAGGGCCGGATCGCTTTCGTAGGCTTTGGTAATCTCTTGCAGGAAGCGGGCCCGGATGATGCATCCGCCGCGGAAGATTTTGGCGATGGCCCCCAGGTTCAGATTCCAGCCAAATTCATCCGATGCCGTCTTCATTTGTGCGAATCCCTGAGCATAGGAACAGATTTTGCTGGCATAGAGCGCTTTGCGAATCGACTCGATAAACGCAGCGCGATCCTCCACAACCGTACAGGGCAGGTTGGGTCCCTTCAGTTCCCGGCTCGCCCGAATTCTTTCTTCTTTCATCGCGGACAGGAAGCGGGCATAGACCGACTCCGTGATAATCGTCAGCGGCACACCGAGATCCAGCGAACTTTGGCTCGTCCACTTTCCGGTCCCTTTTTGCCCTGCCGTATCAAGGATCAGGTCGACCAAAGGTTTGCCTGTTTCTTTATCCACTTTGGCAAGAATATCGGCCGTGATTTGGATCAGATAGCTGTCCAACTCCCCTTGATTCCACTCTGCAAAAACCTCGGCCATCTCCTGCGCTTCCATTTTCAACAGATTTTTCATCAGGAAGTAGGCTTCGCTGATGAGCTGCATATCCCCGTACTCGATTCCATTATGTACCATTTTCACATAATGGCCGGCTCCATTCGGACCGATATAGGTGCAGCACGGTTCGCCGTTCACTTTGGCGGAAATGGCCGTCAAAATCGGTTCAACCTGTTCGTACGCTTCTTTTTGCCCCCCGGGCATGATCGCCGGGCCTTTCAGCGCCCCCTCTTCTCCGCCGGAAACGCCGGTGCCGACAAAATGAACTCCCAAACTGGCCAGATCGCGGTTGCGCCGAATTGTGTCCTCATAATAGGCATTTCCACCGTCGATAATGATATCGCCCAGTTCAACATATTTCTTCAGTTGCGTGATCATTTCATCCGTCGGTTTCCCCGCTTTGACCATGAGCATAATTTTTCGCGGTTTTTTCAGGGAATCAATAAATTCCTGCATTGTATAGGTTCCAACCAGTTTTTTCCCCGGATTTTCATGGATAAGTGCTTTGGTTCGCTCCGGCGAGCGGTTAAATAGAGACACCGTAAAACCTTTGCTTTCCATGTTGAGTGCCAGATTTCTTCCCATGACGGCCAGACCGATTACGCCAATATCGCTGTTTGCCATCGATTTTCCCTCCTCATTCACGCTGAATTTCTATACCTATTTTCCCATTCCTCATTCTCCTTACTCCTGTTATCCACTAAAATTTTCATCGTAATAAAAAACATGGAAAGGAGAATGTTGCCTCCACAATCAGAGACAAAAAGGAACCGATTTCGCTCTTTCAAGCCAAACGGTTCCCCTGTATGAATCAAGTTTCCATGCTCCTCAGCTTACCCTGTGGACACCTCTGTCTGCGCTTCGATCAGTTTTCGCGTATACCGGGAGAGAGCCTTTCGTTCCAGTACACCCCACAAGCTAGACGTTCCGTAATAAAGGGCGGTTGCGACCGGGGCTGACCAAAGAATAAAAAGAGCGATCCCGGCCATCAGGAAAAAGTTCATTTTCGCCTGACCATTTGGGGTATACTCCCTTGGAATGAGGGAGACCCGACTCGCCAAACCGGTCAGCAGTGCGATGATCAGCGGCAGCAAATGCCACGGGTCCCGTAAACCAATACTGTCCACCCATGGCACCAGCACGGAGGACGCCTGTGCTCCAAGATGAGAAAATACGGCAAAAACCGCCACGAGAATCGGTGACTGCAACAGGGCATTTAACAGCATGGAGAAAGGATTGAATTTATGTTTTTGCATCAGGTTTGCGATCTCCCCGCTCAGTTCTTCCTTCGAGCCGGTCCATGTTTTTTGCAATTCAGCCGCTTTCCGGGAAAAAACAAACTGACTGGCCATCAAGCGGGCGGTTCTGAGCGAAACGGGAATCAGGCAAACGCGTACGAGCAGAGTAAAGAAGATCAGCGCCAACCCCCAGTCGCCCAGCCACTGATACAGCTGGTCAAACGCGGGCTGAAGCAAATGCGCCAACTTTTGAATGATTGTCCAATTCGTCATCCGGATTCCTCCTCGTTTTTTATGAAAACAAGGTGGAATCCATCCGTCCTTCCCCATCGGCATTTCCCATCTTCATGCGAGTGACGAGAAGCCAGCTTTCACGCAAAGGCAAACATTGCCGTTCACGGGGAAGTATTGCTTTGCTGGCGCAAGTCGGCTGAACCCGGGTGTGCGAAAAATGAAACTGAAACCGGACCGACCATAAAAAAGCACAAGCGGTCAGCAACAGCAGAACACATTCAAATGCGGAAAGGTCCCAGTCCAAATTTCGCCACCCCTTTCATCCTATCGTCGTTTATCATTATAACCCGGAATTTCGGGAAGGGCTACAATTCTTTCTCTTTCCCTGCATAAACCAGACGTTTTGAATCAAACTACATTCGTAGATTCTTACTTAGGAGGGTCGTTCATGAAACGCGTTGCCATTGAGTCAGGTCTTACCCCCATCCGCGAATACTTAAGCCGGGAAGGATTCCAAGTGGAAGATCTGAACAACAGCACGGCCAATCAAAATCAAGGCCAATACTCCGCGATTCTCATTTCCGGGAAGGACCGGAACATGATGGGCATGGAAGACATCGTCCACAATTGCCCGGTGATCAACTGCGACGGGCTTACACCCGAACAAGTATGCGATCGATTAAACCGGCTCCCCCAATGAGAATAAATGCCTGTTTTAAACGTTCGAGGCTGTTGACCGATCAGATCAGCAGCCTCGAACGTTTTTTCGCTTCCAATCTCCTGCTTAAAAACCGGGGGTCGGTACCGGCGTCACAGGGGTTGGCGACGGATCGGGATTATTGTTGCGGGCAGGAGGATCCGGCGGCAGTCCATAACGTTGTGATCTCAAAAAGCGCTTTAATTCCCAGTATGCTTCCCGGTTATGATAAAACGCCTGGCACAGCAGGTAGTAATCGGGATGCTCAGGACTGCAAACATACTTTTGCAAATCAATCCACCTCCTGTTCAATTCTTCACTATTGTATGTTCGTCTTATCCGCAATGAGCCTGGGCCAAAATGCCTTCGCCGTCCGGAAGCTGTCGAACACTTAAACAGAAGGGATTGTGGGATTTTCCGCAGCAGCCTTTTGCTCTTTGACAACGGATGCGATCCAGCGGGAAATCAGGGGATGCGGCAGATAGGTTTTGCCGGAATATTGCACATCAAGCCCCTGCAACCGACCGGGGACCACCTTTCTCGTAAAATAACCTTCGCTCAAGAACAGCGGGAGCACAATGACGCGGGAAAAGGTGCGACGCAATGCTTCCGCTTTTTCCCGGACGCTGTCGGGATGCAGGGTGGCGCATGCAGTCTTCCGGAAGCCCATTTTTTCCTGAAGTTGCCTGGCCAGGCTGTTCATACTGTTTTCCCATTTCTCCTTAAAGCCGGGAAGTTCACTTCCGTGCCCAACCAATAACAGCGCTTCCTGCTGCGGCTGTTCAGAAAGTTCACGGGCACGTTCGAGCAAGATTTCCGCAATCAAGGGATGATCGTCCATCGCGTCCGTCATCCGGACTTGCGCCTTGATCGGCAATCTCTCTCCCTCTGTTTCAATCTGCGGCTCGGACACCAGCCCCAAATAATATCCGATCTCTACGATATGCGTACTGCCGGAAGAAACAAACAGCGGAACAGCGATGATCTCGGTGACTCCCGCGGTTTCGAGCGCCCGGATCCCGTCCAATATCGTCCGTCCCTCCACCATTTCCAGAAAACCTGTCGCCACAGGCAGGTCCACTTCCACCCGGCTTACCGCTTCATCCACCAGTTGGACCCATTCCGGTTTACTCGATCCGTGAGCGATGACCAGAATCCCTCTTTTTCCCACGATATCACCTCATCCTGGCTAAACTGTGAGAAGATATTGCCCTGTTCTCAACCCGTAAGGCGCTGGGAGGACTTCCATACCAAGAAGGCAAAAATCAAACTGATCACCCCGCCGATCAGACTGTACGAATAGATGAACAGGTTGGCGAGTCCGTCTGCCGTCAAGAGGCAGATGGCCAGCCAATAGATCAGTCGCGAAAAGGGGTTCCCTCTCCATTCCTGATAGGTGATGAAAAAATATAAGGCGATCAAAAAATAGTGGATGGCCAAGACCGGCATATCCCCTGTATACAGTTGATAAATCCCCGATAAAAGAAAGAAAATGACGATTACGATATGAAAAATCTGCAATCATGAGCCTCCTTTTTCTGCAAACAAGCTTCAACTCGGGTTTTCGCGCCCGATGATCAGCCACGGGGAACCGCTCCCCTCCGTGTTTGCTTTCCTGTTATCCCTGGGTATGCCGGGAAAAGATCAATGTTTTTTTGCGAAAAGGAGCCCGCCTTCATCCGAGGCGAGCCCTCCGAAACAAGAATTTTATTTGATTTCTTCCAGAATGAGTTTGTTGACAAGCTGCGGATTCGCTTTGCCCCGCGTCTCCTTCATCACTTGGCCGACGAGAAAACCGAGCGCCCGGTCTTTCCCGTTTTTAAAGTCTTCGATCGACTGCGGGTTATTGGACAGCACTTTCACGACGATCTCCTTGATCTGGCCTTCGTCGCTGATTTGCGTGAGCCCTTTTTCCTTCACGATTTGTTCCGGATCTTTCCCGGTTTGCAGCATTTCCTTGAATACTTTTTTCGCGATTTTGCTGCTGATGGTTCCGTTCTGGATCAACTTGATCATCCCGGCCAGATGAACCGGCTTCATTTTGATTTCGCCGATTTCTTTTCCCTCAGCGTTAAGGTATCCGAGCAACTCGGTAATGATCCAGTTGGAAGCGGTTTTCGGATCCGCTTTTTCCATTACGGTCATGTCGAAATAATCGGCCACCGCTTTGGATCCGGTCAGGATGGCCGCATCATAATCCGACAGCCCGAACTCACGCATATAGCGCGCTTTGCGGGCATCCGGCAGTTCAGGAATCGAACGGCGGATCTCTTCTTTCCACGCTTCGTCGATGTGCAGGCGAACCAGGTCAGGTTCCGGGAAGTAGCGGTAGTCATGCGCTTCCTCTTTGCTTCTCATCGTTTTGGTGCGGTTTTCGTTTTCCAGCCAGCGCAGCGTTTGTTGTACCACCTGTTCACCGCGATCCAACAGTTCCGCCTGGCGCTTTTGTTCATATTCCAAAGCCCGTTCCACGTTGCGGAAGGAGTTGAGGTTTTTCATTTCCGTTTTGGTGCCGAACTCCGTTTGCCCCACCGGACGCAAACTGATATTGGCATCACAGCGCAGCGAACCTTCTTCCATTTTTACATCGGAGACGCCGGTATATTGGATGATCGTTTTCAATTTTTCCAGATAAGCCCGCGCTTCAGCCGGCGATCTCAGATCCGGTTCGGAGACGATTTCGATCAGCGGAACTCCGACGCGGTTAAAGTCGACCAGGGAGCCTTCTCCGTTTTCAATGTGGTTGAGCTTCCCGGCATCTTCTTCCAAGTGCAGACGGGTGATGCCGATGCGCTTTTTCTCCCCGTTCACTTCGATCTCAATCCAGCCATTTTTTCCGATTGGCTGGTCATATTGCGAGATTTGGTACGCTTTGGGCAAGTCCGGATAAAAATAGTTTTTCCGGTCGAACTTGCTGTATTCGGCAATCTCGCAATTTAAGGCCATCGCCGCTTTGATCGCGAAGTTGACCGCCTCACGATTGAGCACGGGAAGAACTCCCGGATGCCCCAGGCAAACCGGGCAGGTATGGGTATTTGGCGGCGCACCGAATTCGGTGGAACAGTTGCAGAAGATTTTCGTCTTGGTGGAGAGCTCAACGTGAACCTCCAGTCCGATTACTGTTTCATATTTGCTCATGCCTCGATCCCTCCCAACGGCGGAACGGGTAAGCGTTCCGTTGCTTGCTCATAAGCGTGCGCCACACGCAGGATCGTCGACTCGTCAAACGCTTTGCCGATCACCTGCAATCCGACCGGAAGTCCGTCCGCCAGACCGCAGGGAACGCTGATCGCCGGCAATCCCGCCAGGTTGACCGGAATCGTCAAAATGTCGTTCATATACATGGTCAGCGGGTCATCCACCTTTTCCCCGATTTTGAAGGCGGTTGTCGGGGCGGTGGGGCCGACGATCACATCCACTTCTTCAAAGATGCGTTCAAAATCCTGACGGATCAAGGTGCGGACCTTTTGCGCTTTGAGATAGTAAGCATCATAATAACCGGAGCTGAGCGCATAAGTCCCGAGCATGATCCGGCGCTTCACTTCCGGGCCAAAACCCTGGCTCCGTGTTTCCAGGTACATGTCCAGCAGATTTTTGCCGGGTTTGCGTACTCCGTATCGCACTCCGTCATAGCGGGCCAGGTTGGAAGAAGCTTCCGCCGGAGCGAGCAAATAGTAGGTGGCGACAGCATACTCGGAATGCGGCAGCGATACCTCCTTGATGGTGGCTCCCATCTGTTCCAGCTTTTGAATTGCCTCTTCCACACGTGCGCGGACGCCGGCTGACACGCCTTCCCCCATCATTTCCTTTGGCACCCCGACGGAAAGACCCTTGATCTCCCCGGTCAACGCACTCAAATAATCAGGAACCTCCACATCGGCGGAAGTGGAATCTTTCACATCCAAGCCGGAAATCGCTTGCAGCACATAGGCGGCATCCTCGACATTTTTCGTCAGCGGGCCGATTTGATCAAGCGATGAGGCGAAAGCGACCAAACCATACCGGGAAACGCGTCCGTAAGTAGGCTTCAGCCCGACCACTCCGCAAAATGCCGCAGGCTGGCGAATCGAACCACCCGTATCCGAACCGAGTGCAAAATAGACTTCGCCTGCTGCGACAGCTGCGGCAGAACCCCCGCTCGAACCGCCGGGAACCCGTTCCAGATCCCATGGGTTACGCGTCAGCTTGAAAGCGGAATTCTCCGTCGAAGACCCCATTGCAAACTCATCCATGTTCAGCTTGCCCATGGCGATTGCGCCGGCCTCATTCAACTTGTCCACCACTGTCGCATTGTAAATCGGCACATAATTGGCGAGCAGTCTGCTCCCGCAGGTGGTCGTCACTCCTTCGGTACACAAGTTATCCTTTATGCCCGCCGGCAACGCGGCCAAAATCCCCCGCTGATCCTCTGCGGCCAATTGCTCGTCCAACTTGGCGGCGCGCTCCATGGCCCCTTCCTGATCGACGAGGAGAAAAGCGCCCACCTCTTTATCTTTCTGTTCAATCTGCCTGAGCGACTCTTCTGCCAGATCCCGCGCGGAAAGTTCCCGGCTGGCAAGCCGCTTATGTATTTCTTTGAGCGATTCTCTTAACAGCGACATCGTTCTCCCCCTTACTCTTCAAATACTGCCGGAACGCGGAACATGCCATCCTGCTGATCCGGTGCGTTGGCCAAGGCTTTCTCACGCGGAAGCGAGGGCATCACTTCGTCTTCACGCAAAACGTTTGCCATCGGAAGCACATGGCTCGTCGGTTCCACCTGCTCCGTCTCCAATTCATTCAATTTCTCGGCGAATTGCAAAATATTGTTAAGCTGAACCGTATATTGGTCCGCTTCCTGTTCGGTCAGTTTCAAGCGGGCCAAGGCGGCCACTTTTTGCACTTGTTCTTTTGAAATCGTCATCGTTTCACCTCCGAAATTCGCTCAATCGGTACATTGGAAACCTATTTCCAGTCTTCCCATTCAAATCTTTCAACAGTATAGCACAAAACGGGCTGATTCCTCATCATACCCTTGCGACAAAATGGCAAATGGGTAGAGTTAGAATATATTTTTGTGTCGAAATGTTGAAATCTTTTCAGTATAATAAGTATAATTCCATTATTTTTATCGAATTTATGAAATCAGGAGGGCTCGGACGTGAAAAATCGTTGGATTTCGATCCTCGTTTGGGCTGCGATCTCCGCCCTCGGCGCAGCAGGTTTCGCCATTTTGGCCCTGCACCGGGGCGAATCGGTCAACGCCATGTGGCTCATCGTCGCCGCCATTTGCACTTATGCAGTCGCTTATCGGTTTTATTCCCGTTTTATGGCCAGAAAAGTTTTTGAATTGGATGACAATCGAAAAACTCCGGCAGAAATTCATAATGACGGAAAAGATTTTGTGCCGACCAACAAATGGATCTTATTTGGACACCATTTTGCGGCGATCGCCGGGGCCGGACCGCTGGTAGGGCCGATTCTGGCTGCCCAGATGGGCTATCTCCCGGGAACCTTATGGATTATCGTCGGGGTTGTCCTCGGAGGAGCCGTACAGGATTTTATCATCTTGTTCGGGTCAATGCGCCGCAACGGCAAATCGCTTGGGGACATGGCCCGCGAAGAAATCGGTCCGGTCGGCGGATTTACTGCGATGTTTGCCATCCTGGGCATTATGATCATCCTGATTGCCGTCCTCGCATTGGTCGTCGTGAAAGCGCTCGCAAACAGCCCGTGGGGAATGTTTACCATCGCCATGACGCTCCCGATCGCTTTGTTCATGGGACTGTACATGCGGTATATCCGCCCCGGCAAGGTGCTGGAAGTATCCCTGATCGGCTTTGTTCTGCTCTTGCTCGCTTTATACGGCGGCCAGTATGTTTCCCAGCATCCTTCGCTCGCAGCCCTGTTCACGTTTGACGGAAAGACGATTGCCTGGATGATGATCATCTACGGCTTTATCGCTTCGGTTCTGCCCGTGTGGCTGCTGCTGGCTCCTCGCGATTACCTCAGCACGTTTCTCAAGGTTGGAACGATCGGGGCTTTGGCGCTCGGAATTCTGCTGGTGATGCCGGATTTGCAGATGCCTGCGTTTACCCGTTTTATCGACGGAACCGGTCCCGTTTTCGCCGGCAATCTGTTCCCGTTTGTGTTTATCACCATCGCCTGTGGTTCCATCTCCGGATTCCATGCGCTGGTCTCTTCGGGAACAACGCCGAAAATGATCATGCGCGAATCGCATGCGCCGATGATCGGCTACGGGGGCATGCTGACCGAATCGTTTGTCGCGATCATGGCTTTGATCGCCGCCTGTGTCTTGACGCCGGGAACCTACTTTGCGCTGAACAGTCCCGCTTCGGTGATCGGCACGGATCTGGCAACCGCCGCCCATACGATTTCCCAATTTGGCGACATCTTTAAAGTCACACCGCAAGATCTTCAGCAGTTGGCGCAATCGATCGGGGAAAAAACCATCCTGTCCCGCACAGGAGGCGCTCCGACGCTGGCGATTGGAATGGCCACCATATTCTCGAGCATCATCGGCGGCAAAACAATGATGGCTTTTTGGTATCATTTTGCCATTCTCTTTGAAGCCGTCTTCATCCTGACCACCATCGACGCCGGAACGCGGGTGGGGCGTTTCATCCTGCAGGACTTGCTAGGCCGCTTTGCCCCCAAACTGGGCAAAACCGACTGGTACCCGGCCAACGTCCTGTCCAGCGCGCTCATCGTCGCCGCCTGGGGATATTTCCTCTATCAGGGTGTAGTCGACCCGCTTGGCGGGATTAACACGTTATGGCCGCTGTTTGGAATCGCCAACCAGATGCTGGCGGTGGTCGCCCTGGTCGTCGGCTCAACCATATTGATCAAAATGGGCAAAACGGCTTACTCCTGGATCACCATCGTCCCGCTTGCCTGGCTGACGGCAGTAACCATGACAGCCGGCTGGCAAAAGCTTTTCCATGAAAAAGCGTCGATCAGTTTTCTGAAAGCGGCCGATGTCTACCAAAAAGCAATTTCCTCCGGACAGGTGCTGAACCCGGCCAAGTCGGTCGAAGAAATGCAAAGAATCGTGCTGAATAATCAGATCGATGCCATTCTTACTGCGATCTTCATGATTTTGGTGGCCGTGATCGTCATTGATGCAATCCGCGTCTGGTACAAAATCCTGGTCAAGCGTGAAAAGCTTCCATTAAAAGAATCTCCCTATATCGGCCGTCAATCCGGGGTGATCGGGGGATGATGCGCATGAATGGCGATCAGGCCTGCCCCAAATGGAAACGGGCTTTCCGAAAAATCGCCTATGTGCTGAATGAAATCGCGGGAGTGCCCAACTATGAACGCTATCTGGAACATTTCCGGAAAGCTCATCCGGATGAAACCCCGCTGACCGAAGCGGAATTTCACCGGCGGGCCATCGACGAAAAATACGGGGGAGGCTCCATCCGCCGCTGTTGTTAACCTTTCTCCAACCTCTTCTTGCATAAAAAGAATCCCGGTCTGAGATGATGTAAGTAGAGGAGGAGAAAGAATGGCCGGATTGTTGCTTAAATTGATCATCTGTCCGCTCGTCGTAATCTTCGCAGACCGGGTCCTGAGCGAAGTGTACTTCTTTAACATTTATCAGGCCATCGTGACCGGCGTTTTGCTCGCTCTGACGGGGCACTTGATGGAAATCATCTTTCTCAGGCGCGGGCGTCTTTGGGAAAATAACGTCCTCGATTTCATTTTCGCTTCGCTGATCGTCTATTTTGTCGGCCAACTGCTCCCAGGCGCATATGTCAATGTGTTTGGCGCTCTGGTGACAGGATGGCTGCTAGCCGTGACGGAACATTTTCAGCACCGCTGGTTGCTTCGGACTGGCAGGACGCAAAAAGAGCTTGCTTAAAAGCGCAGCAAAAAACCAGGCCCTGAACCGCCTGGTTTTTTGTCATTTCAGATGTGCCCCGTTTTCCGACTGTTGCTTCGTCTCTCCCGCCTTTTCATGATCTTGTGCCAGTTTCACCGGTTCCGGCTTTTTCTCCTCATCCTCGCTCAAAATCCCGTTGGTGGCTTTTTTAAACTCACGTATGGATTTGCCGACAGCCCGTCCCAGTTCGGGAAGTTTTTTCGGGCCGAACAAGATAAGAGCGACGACGAAGATCAGAATCCATTCAATTCCGCTGATACTCACTCTCTTCCCTCCTTTAAGGGACAAGTCACAACATTTCTATTTTATTATATACCGGAAACGGTTACACCCAAAGGAGGGAAATCTTATCTTGGAGAAAAACCATTTCGGGAACGCTGCTTTTTGCGATACCACTGGAACAGGAAATAGAGCAGAAGCAGCACACCGGCGACAATGGCCGCATCATCGGTGTAGGGAGCGGCGATCTCCTCGATCTCTTTCCAACTACTGCCCAGCTGCATTCCCAGATATAAAAACAGTACCGACCACGGAACAATCGCCAGCGTGGTCAACAGAGTAAAGCGGGACAGCGGCATTTTGGAAATTCCGGCCGGAATGGAAATGGCATGGCGAACGACCGGAATAAAGCGCGCGCCAAAGATCACACCCGTGCCGTAACGGTCAAACCAGGACTCTGCCACATCCAAATGCTTTTTCTTGATCAGGAGATATTTGCCGTACTTCTCCAAAAAAGGGCGGCCGCCGTAATAACCGATCCAGTACAGAAAAACCTGGGCCAGAACCCCGCCGATCGTGCCGGCAATCAGGGCTCCGACAAAATTGATTTGCCCGGAAGCGATGAGAAAACCGCCATAGGCAAGAACGATTTCACTCGGAATTACCTCAACCATCAGTCCAAGAGCGATGCCGAAATAACCCAGACTGGAAAGCCACTCCAGCACCGAATAGATAAATTGGTCCATTTTCGTATCCCCTTACCTGCCTTTTTCATTGCGATTTTCTGTGAAGTGTCATAATGGTCGGCTGGGGCCCCTTCGCTCCCATCTTGGCAATGGTCGCTCAAAGGGGTTTCACTCCCCTCCGAATGTTGTTAATTTTCATCCCGGATTGTTTTAGACAGGGCATAAATGTTTTCTATCATCTTTGATCATAATGGAAGGCAATGTTTGCCGTCCAGCCAATTACCAGAGATGTCACAAACTATTCTATGCAACAAAAAACCCGGGCTTGCCCTTTTCGGGAAGTCCGGGTTTTATCCGGCGCTTTTATTGACCCCTTTTTTCAACGTCTTTTCGCGCTCTCCTGAAGTCAGCGAAAGAGCCTGCATGATCTGCTTCTGCCAATCTTCTTCTTTCAGCAGTTGCTCGTCAAACCGTTTCTGCGTTTGTTTGAGAGAGATGATCTCCTTTTGAATTCCCTCAACCGTTTCGCTGGTTTCACTCCATTGCCGGCTCAATTCTTCCACACGGGTTTCGACACGGAGCAAACCCTCACTCAGCTTGGCAAGATCCGCTTTCATCTGTTCAATGTTGGCGCTTTGTACGTCCAGCCGTTCCATAATCGCATGCAATAAGGACTTTACTTCATCCATTACATCAGCCTCATTCGTTTCCTTTTTATTCCATTATAAAGAAAAAAAACAGGCTGTACAGTATTTGTTCTGAATTTTTAATCATCCGTTTTGGATGCAATCGGGAAAGTTCGGGGGCAGCGATTCATAAAAAACCGCACCCGGATTTGGATGCGGTTTTTCGGAGATTGGTTTAAAGTTGCTCAGAGACCACTTGCGCTTGTGTGAACAGCAAGAGGTAGTCGCGTCCGCCTGCTTTGGAGTCGGTTCCGGACATGTTGAAACCGCCGAAAGGATGGACGCCGACCAATGCGCCTGTGCATTTGCGGTTGAAATACAGATTGCCGACGAAAAACTCTTCGCGGGCTTTTTCCAAATGCAGACGGTTGCGGCTGATCACGGAACCCGTCAGGCCAAACTCGGTGTTGTTGGCAATTTCCAACGCATGGTCAAAGTCTTTTGCTTTGATGAAAGCGACTACGGGACCAAAGATCTCTTCCTGAGCGATGCGGGCATCTGGTGCCACATCAGCGAATACCGTCGGTTGAATGAAATAGCCGTTTCCTTCCGCTTTCCCGCCGCCGGTCATCAAGCGCCCTTCTTTTTTCCCGATTTCAATATACTCGAGAATTTTATTGTACGCTTTTTCATCCACAACCGGACCGAGGTCGATGCCCGGCGTTTGCGCTTCGCCGACTTTCAATTGGCTGGTTTTAGCCACCACTTTTTCCAACAGTTCGTCATAAATATCCTGATGTGCAATAACGCGTGAGCAGGCCGAGCATTTTTGCCCGGAGAACCCGAATGCCGATTTGACAATCGTCTCTGCCGCAAAGTCCAGATCACAATCGGAATCGACAACAATGCCGTCCTTGCCGCCCATCTCCGCGATGACGCGCTTGATCCATTTTTGTCCCGGCGCCCGTTTTGCAGCCAATTCATTAATGCGCAAGCCGACTTCTTTGGAGCCGGTGAAGGAAATGAACCGGGTGAGCGGATGGGTTACAAAGTATTCGCCCACTTCGCCGCCGGGACCCGGAACGTAGTTGACCACGCCATCCGGCACCCCGGCTTCGTGCAAGACTTCCATGAATTTCGCGGCGATCACGTTGGTCGGAGTGGCCGGTTTCAGGACAACGGTGTTTCCGGTGACAATGGCCGACGTGGTCATTCCCACCAAGATGGCAAGCGGGAAGTTCCACGGCGGAATGATGGCGCCAACTCCGAGCGGCCGGTAATAAAGATGGTTGTCTTCACCTGGAATGCGCACCAACGGTTGCCGCTCGCTTAAACGGATCATTTCCCGACCATAAAACTCCATGAAATCGATGGCCTCAGCGGTATCCGCATCTGCTTCCACCCAGCTTTTTCCCGCTTCGAGCACCATCCAGGCGGAAAACTCATGCTTTTTGCGGCGGAGAATGGCAGCCGCCTTAAACAGCAGAGACGCCCGTGCCTCCGGTTTTACTTTTTTCCAGCTTTTAAAAGTTTCATATGCCGTTTGCATCGCTTTTTCGGCCAATTCGGTATCTGCTTCGTTAACAATCCCGATCACTTCATCCACATTGGACGGGTTGATTGATTTTACCTTGCGGCCGGTTTTGATCCGTTCCCCGCCGATAATAATGTCATACTCTTTGCCCATCTCCGCCTTTACTTTCAATAAAGCGGTTTCAAAAGCTTTCCGGTTTTCCTCTTTGGAGAAATCTGTAAAGGGTTCGTTTTTAAATTCGATCATCAGAGGTACCTCCTTTTTAGGCAAAAACCTTTGCGCAACAGGATAAATCGATTGGACCATTCCCGGACGTTTCCATTTTACCTTATTGTCATTAGGTTCATCAATGAGGGAATTATATACCTATTGTTTAATTTCATTTATGAACATATAATGAAAATGGTCTTTTTCACCTAAATAATATGTAATCAATTAATTTTCTCGAAGTGGAGGAATGGGAAATGTCCCTTTCGCGCAAAGTGGTGCTAACGTTGGCTGGAAATAAAGCGGTTACATCGTTTGTCTCCAACTATGGCATGAAACTGGGAGCCGCCCGTTTTGTCGCCGGAGAAAGCTTGCGTGCTGCAATGGACAGGGTCAAGCATTTGAATGACGAAGGATTGATCGTCACTTTGGATCACCTCGGCGAAAGCGTTACCAGCCGTGAAGAAGCCCTCGAAGCAACCCAGGCCGCCATCGACATTTTCGATGCCATCAAAGAAAACGGTGTCAACTCCAACGTATCAGTCAAATTGACGCAACTCGGTTTGGATATCGATCATGCATTCTGTTTGGAGAACATGAACCGGATTGCCCAAAAAGCAAAAGAAACCCAAAATTTTGTCCGCATCGACATGGAAGATACCCCGCGTTTGGATGTGACCATCGACATCTTTAACACACTGGTGGACAAATACGGAAAAGACCATATCGGATTGGTGATTCAATCCTATCTCTACCGATCTGAGCAGGATGTTATCAATCTGGGTAAGAAAAATGTGAATTTGCGCATTGTGAAAGGGGCATACAAAGAGCCTGCCAGCGTCGCTTTTCCGAACAAAAAAGATGTGGATCGCAACTATGTAAAACTGGTTCAGCTTCACTTGCAAAACGGAAACTATACGGCAATCGCCACCCATGACGAAGCGATCATTCATGAACTGAAAGCATGGTTGAAAGAAAACCGGATTCCTGACAATCTCTATGAATTTCAAATGCTCTACGGAGTGCGTAACGGCTTGCAGCGACAACTTGTCAGCGAAGGCTATAAAGTTCGTGTCTACACTCCGTACGGCAAGGACTGGTATCCCTATTTCACACGCCGGATCGCCGAGCGCCCGGCCAACGCCTTTTTCGTGTTAAAGAGCTTCTTCCAAAATTGATCACTTTTTCTGCTTCTGTTCCTTTTGTCGCTATCCTGGGAACGGGGTCGAGTGACTTTTCCTCCTTCCTGTCACCCGAACCCCAAGGACAGAAGCATTTTTTCCATAAAAAAGCAACACAGATCGGCTGGTTTGCCGCAAACTCCTCCTTTTGCGCCCCTTTTCGATTCTAACCGATCGACTCCTTTCATAAAATTTAGCAACTTTTCCAAAAGGAGTGATCGTATGCACCACCCTGATTCACATGCGTTTGAACAGCGCTTTTGGCTTCCGGTCTTAAAAGACCACTGCCAGTTTATCCTTGATGCCCTTTCCCCCGGAGAACAAGAGGAAATTCAAAAGGCTTCTGCCCTGCTGCAAACCTTCTTGCAACTGGCGAAACGGGCGGAAACAGCTGATTTGGAAGTGTGCCAGAAAGCAGCCGAGGAGCTGAGAGAATTTAAATTGCATCTTTTATGCCGGTTGCTTACCGACCAGTTTTCCTTTCATCTTCCCCCTACGTTCATCAATCACATGGTAAATGAGCTGGAAGAATATATGCGCATCCTGTCCAGCCTTCGCCGCGGTCAAACCCCTCCGCCCCTGCACCCGCTGCATCATCACCTGTTGTGGCTGCCGGACGCGGCCGGACACGCCGAAGGACTGCAAATCAACACGGACGGAGTGGAAAAGAAAATCAAGGAAAAGCAGCACCACTTTATCAAAACCTTTGAATCTTTTTATATTAAGGCGGTTGAGTTAACCGGATATCTGCGCACCCGTCTCCATCATTTCCCGTCCCTGGCCCGTTTCAATAAAGAAGTTGAACTGGAAATCATCCTGTTTCAGTCTTTTTTAAAAGAGCTGGTGGAAATGGGACTGACCAAAGAAGTGCTGGGGACGATTGCTCCGCTGATGGCCGACCATATGTATCGGGAAGAATGCTATTATCTGCACAAACTGGCACAAGTTTCTGCCGCCAGGCAACCCAAATGCTCCCCTTTTCCCAAAGAATGAGACGCATCCAATCAAGAAAGGCCGACCGGACATATTTTATTGAAAACAAACAGGAGGAGTCTGCGATGGGCAGCGTCATCAGTAAATGGGAAAACGCTCTTCTCATGCGGCAAGACGAATATGTGGCTCCGCATATCCCGATCACCCACCGGCTGAGTTCGGATACCCTGAAGCACATGCTTCAGTTTTTTCCCTTTGTCTATCTGAAGCCCGACAATTCCTGCCAGGGAAAGGGGCTGATGCGCATCGACCGGCTGGAAAGCGGACATTTTGCACTCCGCGTACGGGATGACGGAACCCGGTCCGTTCACGCATCGCATGCTTCCCTTCTGCAGGCGATTCACCGCAAAAAAATGAACCGCCGACACTATATCGTCCAGCAGGGAATCAACAGCAAAACACTGGGCGGTCGGATGTTTGACATCCGCACTCATCTCATGCGCATCGACGGCCGCTGGGTTGTCGTCGGCATCGTGGCGCGGATTGCCCGCGAAAAGGGATTTGTCACCAACGCCTACAGCGGTGGCAAGTCATACCACGTGTTTCCGCTCCTGGTCGAAAAACTGGGCTATGGCGAAATGGAAGCCCGCTTTCTGATCGATCAAATGATGCATCTTTCCCGCCGGGCAACCAAGCGGATCAGTTCGGTCTATCCCAAATGGTCCGAATTCGGGCTGGATATCGGAATCGATCAGGAGGGGCATTTATGGATTTACGAAATCAATGTCCATCCCGGAACCCTCGTTTTCAAAAACTTAGGCGACGCAGAACACCAACATATTCTGGAAATGCGAAAGCGGGCAGGGTAAACCGGGATTTTCCGGCGAAAATGCGTTGCAGGCCGGGCCATGTCTCCCTGCTCGCCTCCTCATGTTCCGGATGATCGCCCGGTAACCCCCCACGCTCCCCCCATTTTGCTTCACTTTCTTTATGTGTTCTTCTCTTTCAGCGCTTCCAGGTTGACGCATAAGGCGACGAGGCAATGGCACACTAAGAAAAAACAGGGAGGCGATTGATTTGAATCATGTCATGCACCTCATCATCAAATTTCTGCTGACCAGTATGATTTTATATGCCATCCTCGGCTTTATCTATGGCATCGATTCTTCCACCGTGTTGTTGACCAGCGTAATTTTGACCCTGATCGGCTATTTTGGAGATCTCTTTCTGCTTCCGCGCATGGGAAACGTTTTTACGACCGTGTCAGACTTAATCCTTTCTTTTATCGTTGTCTGGGCGTTGGGAACCTGGCTGTTTGACAGGGACATCGGTACGCAGGATTACCAAACCAATCTCGTTCCGCTGTTCCAAATCTCTCTGGTGATCGCGATCGTATATACCGTTGTTGATTGGTTTTACCACCGGTGGCTGTTTAAATATATGGGGAGAAAAGAAGTTTTTTCGCGATAAAAAATCCCCCGGCCGTCGTGGGCAGGGGGAGTCGGTGATTAACAAACATACTTCTCGGCATCGATAATCCGGGCGGCGATGTTCCGTTTGACAGCCACTTCATTGATCGGCTGGATGCGGGTGAATTTTTTGAGGATGGAAAGTTGGGTTCTCAGTGTATCCCCTTCTTCCAAGGCAGCCAATGTGTGGCGGGCAAGGGCATCCACTTTTTGCATCGAATCATAGACAAAGGCACGGGTATAATCGATTTTGAGCTGCTCTTTTTCTTCGCCATTTTTGGCGACCGCTTTTTTGGTACGGAGAAGAACGCTTTCCATGGCAAAGGTCTCAATTGCGATGTCCGCGATATCCCGCAAGATCTCCTGCTCTTTTTGCAATTCTTGTTCATATTTTTGCACAGCCAGCCCGGCAACCATCAGGAAGATTTTCTTCGCATTTTCTACATAATTTTCTTCCGCTTCCAACACCGGTGCCTCTTCATCCGGGAGGTACGGCATCAGTGTGAGCAAATCTTCCTGCAACTCCTGCGCTTTTTGGAGGAAGGGCAATTCGCCTTTTAACGTTTTGCGCATCAGCGTGGCCGGAATGATCAGGCGGTTAATTTCATTGGTTCCTTCAAAGATCCGGTTAATGCGGGAGTCACGGTACATGTTTTCGATCTCGTACTCTTGCATGAAACCGTATCCGCCGTGGATTTGTACCCCTTCGTCCACCACATAATCGAGCACTTCCGATCCGAATACCTTGGCGATGGAACATTCAATCGCCAATTCCCCGATCGCTTTGGCCGCAACGGCACCTTCGGCGTCTTCCACCCCTTCCAGTCCCGCCTCAAACATGCCGGCAATGCGGTAGACCAAGCTTTCCAACGCGTAGGTTTTTATGGCCATGTTGGCCAATTTTTCACGGATCAGTCCGAATTTGGCGATCGGAATCTTAAACTGTTTGCGCTGTTTGGCGTAGTTTGCGGAGATTTCAAGCGCCCGTTTGGAAGAACCGCAAGTTCCCACCGCCAGTTTGTAACGGCCGATATTCAGGATATTGAAGGCGATTTTATGTCCTTTCCCCGCTTCGCCCAAAAGGTTTTCCACCGGAACTTTTGCATCCTGCAATATCAGTGTTCGGGTGGATGATCCTTTGATCCCCATCTTTTTCTCTTCCGGGCCGACGGAAACGCCGGGGAAGTCGCGTTCGACGATAAACGCGGTGAATTGATCCCCGTCAATTTTCGCGTAAACGATAAAGACGTCGGCAAAGCCGGAGTTGGTGATCCACTGCTTTTCTCCGTTCAAAATGTAATATTTTCCGTCATCGCTCAAAACAGCGGTGGTTTTCGCTCCCAAAGCGTCTGAACCGGATCCCGGCTCCGTCAGGGCGTATGCAGCAATCTTCGCACCCGTTGCCAGGTCAGGCAGATATTTTTTCTTTTGTTCTTCATTGCCAAAGAAGACAATCGGCAAGGAACCGATTCCCACATGAGCCCCGTGGGAGAGTGCAAAGGAACGTCCCAAGGATAATTTCTCCGTAATCAGGCTGGAGCTGATTTTATCCAATCCGAGCCCGTTGTACTTTTCAGGAACGTCGGCGCCGAGCAACCCCAGTTCGCCGGCTTCTTTCAACAAGCGGACCGTATGTTCAAAACGATGCTCTTCAATTTCCGGAAGCACGGGCAAAACCTGATCCCTGACAAAATCCTCCGTCATTTTCGCAATCATTTTCTGCTCTTCGGTAAATTCTTCAGGGGTAAATACCTCTTCCGGTTCGGTTTGGGAAAGCAGATAAGCGCCGCCTTTGACTTTCTTATTTTCTGCCATATCTATCCCTCCAAATTCGATTTGGTCACCTTCAGACGCGTTCGATGAGCCCGGCCGCTCCCATGCCGCCGCCAATGCACATCGTCACCAGACCATACCGTTTATTGCGCCGTTTTAACTCATTCAAAATCGAAACCGTCAATTTCGCCCCGGTGCAGCCGAGCGGATGACCGAGGGCAATCGCCCCGCCGTTCACGTTGACGATATCCGGATTCAATCCAAGTTCCCGGATCACGGCGATCGCCTGGGAAGCAAAAGCTTCGTTTAACTCAACCAAATCGATCTCATCCAGGCTGACTCCCGTTTTCTTTAACAATTTGGGCACGGCTGCCACGGGCCCGATCCCCATCACATCCGGGTCTACCCCGCCGAGAACAAAGCCGCGGAAGACGGCCAAAGGCTCTACTCCCAGTTCCTCCGCCTTCTCGCGGGACATCACCATCACAGCTGCCGCTCCGTCGCTCGTTTGCGAAGAGTTTCCGGCCGTTACGGTTCCGCCCGATTGAAAGGCGGGGCGCAATTTGCCCAGAACCTCCAGGGACGTATCAGGCCGAACGCCTTCATCTGTATCAAAAACCCGTTCTTCCACCCGCAACTTGCCTTTTTCATCAAAAACATGTGTCTTGACCGTAACCGGGACGATTTCATCCTTGAATTTGCCCTCTTGAATGGCCGCATAAGCTTTTTGATGGCTGGCGAGGGCAAACCGGTCCTGATCTTCACGGGAGACATTGTAGCGCTTCGCCACCTCTTCCGCGGTATGCCCCATGGACATGTAGGCTTCCGGCAGATGATCCATCAGCCAGGGATTGGGCGCCGGCTTATAGCCCCCCATCGGCACCATGCTCATGCTCTCCACGCCGCCGGCGATGATGATATCAGCAAAGTTGCACATAATTTTCTCCGCGGCGATGGCAATTGTCTGCAATCCGGACGAACAGAAACGGTTCACCGTCATTCCCGGAACATCCGTGGGCAGCCCGGCTCGCAGCGCTACCAGGCGGGCCATGTTCATCCCTTGCTCCCCTTCGGGAAAAGCACACCCCAAAATCACGTCTTCCACTTCTTTCGGGTCTACCTGAGGAACCCGCCGCATGAGGTCTTTGACCACTTGAGCGGCCAGATCATCGGGACGGGTCGTTTTCAGCGTCCCTTTGTGGGCCTTGCCGACTGCGGTCCGGGCGCCGGCCACAATCACTGCTTCGCGCATGTTCTCTCCTCCCTTTTCTGTGATAATGCGTTGCTGTTGCAGGCCAGGTTGTGGTACCCACCCTCCCTGCGTTCCCAATGGTCGGTCAGGGGTTTACAGGATATGGATTTTTCTCCGGTCAGTTGCGGAGCGGTTTTCCTTTGGCAAGCATGTATTGCATCCGCGCCTGTGTTTTTGGTTCACCGATCAGGCTCAAAAACGCTTCCCGTTCCAGATCCAACAGGTATTGCTCGCTGACGAGCGTTCCTTCCGGAACCGCACCCCCGGCCAAGACATAAGCCAGTTTGCCGGCGATTTTGTAATCGTGCTCCGTGATATAGCCGGATTTCAGGAAACCGTACGCACCGAGTCGCAACACATTGTAACCCGTTTCACCGACAACTGGGATTTTGCGCGGTTTCGGCGCTTTGTAGCCGGCTTTATACAGCCCCAGTGCCACCTGTTTGGCCTCGTAAAGCAAGTGGTCGCGATTGATGGTGATTCCGTCATAAGGTCGCAGGTATTTGTATTTTTGGGCATCAGGCCCGCTCGTGGACACTTTGGCTTGCGCGATCGTCTCAAAAACGTGGTTTACCAACGGCTGCAACGCGACGCGGTCACCGGGGTCAATCCCTTCGGTCCAGCGGAGCAGCATTTCCTTGTTGCCGCCTCCTCCCGGGATCAATCCTACCCCGACTTCCACCAGACCCATATAGGTCTCGGCAGCAGCCTGTATCCTGTCACAGGGCATGCACACCTCGACACCTCCGCCCAAGGTCATTCCATAGGGAGCGGCCACCACGGGGCGATCCAGATACCGGAGGGAACCCATCGCATCCTGGAACTGGCGCACCATCAGATCGATTTCCGGCCAGTTGTAATCTTGCGCCTCCATCAGCATCAGCATCAGGTTTGCACCTACGCAGAAGTTCGGAGCTTCAGCACTGATCACCAAACCGCGGTAATTGGCGCTCACTTCTTTAACCGCTTTCCTAATCATGCTGATGATATCAGCCCCGATCGCCTGTTTGGGCGAGTGGAATTCCAGGCAGGCGATATCATCGCCGATATCGATCAGACTCGCCCCCTTGTTGCCGGCAATCTTTTTGCCCTGCTCTTTGAGACGGGAGAGAGAGATCACCTTTTCGCTTTCATCGACATCACCAAACTTGCCGCCGATGTTGAAAGATTGGACGCGACCCTCTTCCGTCTGGTAGAAGGAAGTCGCTCCGGAGGCGAGCAATTTTTCTACCAGCGGCGGAATCGTCTCCCCTTCTTCCCGCATGCGCGCCACCGATTTTTCAACCCCGATGGCATCCCAGAGTTCAAACGGCCCCAAATCCCAGTTGAATCCCCAGCGCATCGCCCGATCCACGCTCACGATATCGTCGGCGATCTCCTCCAGGTGCTCAGCCGTATAAAGGAGCGCTTTTTTCGTAATAATCCAGGCCAATTTGCCGGCAGGATCATTGGCATAAACCAGTGCCCGTAACTTTTCGGCTTGCGTTTTTCCCCGCTTCGCCTGCTCTAGTGAACGCGCTTTCAATTTTTTGCGCGGGCGATAATCGAGCGTCGCCGGGTCCAGGACGAGAATCTCTTTCCCTTTTTCCGTCTTGACTCGCTTGTAGAATCCCTGTCCTGTCTTCTCGCCCAGCCATTTGTTTTCCACCATTTTCACCAGCAGCGGGGAGACTTGGAATGCTTCTTGTTCTTCCGGGTTCGTCACATTTTCACGCACGTTGTCAGCCACATGGACAAAGGTATCCAATCCGACCAAATCCAGTGTGCGGAAAGTTGCACTCTTGGGTCGACCCATGGCACGCCCTGTTACATCGTCCACTTCATCAGGTCCCAGTCCCAGCTCTTCCATCGCTTTTAGCGTAACCTGCAAACCATACGTGCCGATCCGGTTGGCGATAAAGTTCGGCGTGTCTTTGCAGATTACAACCCCTTTCCCGAGCACCTCTTCGGCAAATGCCTTCATCTCCCGCAGGATGTTGACGTCAGTCAGCTCGTTGGGGATGATCTCCAATAATTTCATATAGCGCGGCGGGTTGAAGAAATGGGTGCCGAGAAAATGTTTTCGGAACGCTTCCGACCGGCCTTCCACCATCTTGTTGATAGAAATCCCGGATGTATTGGAGCTGACCACCGTACCCGGTTTCCAAACGCTTTCTATGCGGGCGAACAAATCTTGTTTGATTTTCAGATTTTCCACCACGACCTCAATAATCCAGTCCACATCCTTCAAGGAATCAAAGTCATCCTCCAGATTGCCCACCTGGATCAGGTCTGCCGCTTCCTTTGTATACAATGGTGAAGGCTTTTCCTTAAACAATCGCTCTTTTCCCTTTTGCGCCAACCGGTTGCGAACCACCCGGTCTCCCAGCGTCAGCCCTTTGGCCTTCTCCTCCTCGGTCAAATCGCGGGGAACGATATCGAGAAGCAATGTCGGAATCCCCACATTGGCCAGATGTCCGGCGATGGCTGCACCCATCACCCCGGCGCCCAGCACGGCAGCTTTTTTTATTCGTTTCAATCGAGCTCCTCCTCTCTGCGGTTTACACCCAGCCATTCCTGTTCATCTGAATGAATAGTCATTCATAAAAAGGTGAGAAAAAAACCTCTCCTGGGCGGATCGGCTTATTTTGGAGAAAAATGTTTACAACATCAGAAATTTTATTTTGTTTGAAATTAATTTCAATAATATTATTTCTCTGTTTTCTCTCTTCGTCAAGGGGTTGCTTCATACTTTTTTGTCTCTTTTACACAATTGCAAATTCAATCTCAACTCCGGAGTACCGGACGTTCATAATTTCTTGTATACCCACACCCAGACCACGACACCGACGACAATCGCCACTGCGAGAGCGATGAGAAGGCGCACTTGGGCATTGAAAAACGGGTCGGGAGACACTGGAGAAGCAGCAGGGGGAGTAACCGTATCATCGGGTTCTGTCATTCCGGGATCATCCGGCTCCGGGTTCGGCGATGGGCTTTGCCCGGCCTGGAAGCCAAGCGAGTCCTTTAAAATCCGTTTCTTTCCGTCAACCGTTCCTGCAAAACGAATCAAAGCCTTATACTGCCCCGGGGCGAGATCGTGAAAAACATAGGATACTTCCGGTGTACTCTGACGGGATACCAGCGCAGAAGCAGCCGGTTTCCCTTTGCTGTCAACCAGGGTAAACAACCAGTCTCCTTTGGCCGAATTCCCGTAGAGCAGTCTTCCGGTCACTATGATTGCATCATTGTCAGGAGAAACAGCCGCCTTAATCCCTTCGCGGGTAAAAGGACATGAGGCCTGCAAGAGATAATGGCCCGGTCCGATGATCCCGTCAAATTGAACGGTCGATTTCACCCTGCCCGGCTGATTGCCGATTTTGGCAAATGCCACATCGCGATCGGCGGCATAACGAAAGGCCTCTTTGGTGACAAGATCAACATAAGTCCAACTTCCTTCCACATTTAACCCGTTTGGCACGTCCAGCCGGGCATAGAGGTAAAAGCGCTCTGCAGCCAAATCATACGCCACACTGCAGCGGATCGGATAACTTTGTCTTTGTCCATAGGGCGGAGGAGCGGCAAAAGGCTGTTCCGCTTCGGCATGTTTCGGCACGTCACCCGGGCCGGCAGCATCAAAGGTCACCTTTGCCACATATTTTTTGCCCACGGTAAATAAATGTTGGTTAAACACCGCTTCACAGCTGATCCACTGGCAAGTCGACACTGTCTGTTTGCCAACACCGTCAATGACATACGTCCAAGTTCCGTTTATTTCAGCATCTTGCCCGACATTAGTCAGTTCGGAGCGAACCACGACCCCCGGGCCCGGCTTTGAACCGGCAATCGTCACTTTGATCCCGGCTGGCCGTGTCTCAGCCAGTACCGGAGGCCAACTGCCCAAAACCAAACAGCAAAGGAGCATCAACACAGCAAAGAACCATCCGGCCAGTTTCCATTTCATCGATCCGCCTCCCCGATTTTTATTCAGAATATTTTATATATTATATTTATTATACCATGTTATTCTACTTAATGATTAAATGAAACCTGTTTAAGGGAAATGATTCCAAAAAAAAGAAGTGCCGGTGAGCACTTCCACAATTAATGAAAATCCGATTTTGCGTTGAGGTTATGCATGTGGCGTCCGGGTGGTCCGGGGACGCAACGCCGGCGTCTGCGGAATAAATCCCTTCACCAGATATGCCGCAAAAACAACCCACCAAAGATAATTAAGGAACAAAAAAACAAGCCATTTTTGCCAGATCTCCAAAAAAGACAGCAGATCAAACGCGACAAAATATGCCGGAAGAATTGCTAACTGGGCCCGATCTCCCAATGTTTCAGCTAATTCCCAATAATATACTTCCTCCACCTTCAGCAATTTGTCCCGAAAATAGATCCCTACTATCGGGCGAACGCTGGAATAATAGAAAAAGCCGGGAATCCCTAACAACCGACGGTTGATCGACATAAAGATATAGGTCGCAATCAGAAGTAAAAGATAGGCCATGTGATCCCCCCGTTGCTACACCACCGATAAGTAGGCAAATGAAAAAGCAGTACTCAATTTGCATGCGATTGAAGATTCCTCATTCCATTACCCGACCAGCTCCAAACGCGGTAGGGAAAGAGCCCTTCCCGGACAATGGGATTTCCCGCTTTCATCCTTGATTTCACGATTCATCAAAATGCCTTGTCCATGTTATTATTCTTTGTCCCGATCCCCCTTCCTTCAAAGGAACTGACAAAATTCGCTAAAAATACCCAAAATCCGCTTGTGTCTTCCGTGAAAATGTGTTCCAGGGCGGTCGCCGGGTACTGTTACCCTCCCGAATTGGTGATACATTTATTCCCTGGTTGTGTTTGACAAGATGATCGATTCCGGGCAAGGGAAACAGAAAAAATCCATTGTTCCTTTGAGGCAATGGATTTCCTTCCTATGTATTCATCTTCATTTGGTAACATTCAGATTTTAACACATGTTTTGATTGGGAGAAAGTTCGTTTATTCAGCAATAACGGTTAAATTCACCGCGACGCTTGCTTTTCGTCTTCCTGAATCACTCGATTGCAGGAATGTCAGGATTTTTTGCCACTCCATTCGTTTGCAGATCCTTCCCCTTCAGCCCGATATTTACACCAAACCCGATTGAGTCCTTCATCCTTCTTATTACTATTTATAAGTGAAAGAACATTTTCTTTGATCCCGTTTTTTTCCCCAAAGCGTGAGGATATGAAAAGTCGCATAAATTCCCGATTTCGAGCGATACGCCCGATTATACCGCCTCATCACTTCCGTCAGCACATTTCGCTGCAAAATAAAATTTTGTTTGCTTTCGCTGTAACTTTCCCCAGCAGCTTTGATCCGCTCCAGCAAGGTGCGGCAATCTTCGTATTCGATCCGCTGCCAGCACTCTTCCGGTGTCACATCCGACAAACCGGCCCCGTCAAGCAACTGCACCCATTCCTCCGCAGTGCGAAACGGGAGAAAATGCCTTTGCGGGGGCAACTCCCATTCAAGCTCCACTTGCCTGAACGTCGCCTGCAGCTCCTGACACGTTTCGGGGCCAAAAACGGTCATGCCGTACCAGCCTTCTCCGTTCAGCATCTCTCTCACTTTTGCCAGCACCCTTTCCGGAGCTTGCAGCCAGTGACCCATCAGATTGGTGATAACCAGGTCAAACATACCGAGACCGGAAAGATCATCTTCTTCCACATCAGCCGCAACAAACTGAACGCGTGCAGAAGCAACCCGTTCCCGAGCCATCTCGATTCGCCGGGGGGACAAATCGAGCGCAACCAGCTCTGCCCGGGGGAAATATTCAAGCAACAATTCGGTAAAATAGCCTGTCCCGCAACCGAGATCCAGGATGCGGCCCGGATCAAACACCCAATCTTTTAAACTGAACAGAAGGCGATGGGCCATCCTTTTGTAAACAACCAGGAATTCGTCATATGAAATAGTTCGGTTCATCTGGCGAATGAATTGTTTTTTATTGATTTTCAAGCCCTTTCGCCCTCCATATCACGTACTTATTTTATCACGGCCTTTTTTTCTCCAATCAGTAATCAAACTCCTGCCCTGGTTCAATAAAAATGATCATGATTTGCGGGTACAAGCTGAAAATGAAAGCGAAGTGAAATCAGAGGGTCGTGGCGCCCCGCTGACCGCCATTCAAAACGGGGAAGATCATGCGTGGGGCACCACGGCCTGACCAGCAATGCACCTTTTGCACAAAAAATCTTTTTTATCCCGAAAATGCTTTATAGTTTGCGCTGGAAAAACTGGCGCAACGTTTCGGCGGCGTGTTCCAGCGTGGCCAATTCCTCGGCGGAGAAATGAAATCTGCCTTCTTTGCCCTTTAATTCATATGTACCGCTGATCCAATGGTCAACAGCGGCCGGCTGGTACTTGATCCCCAGAGTTTCGATCTCACCGGAAAGCCAGGAAGTGGGCCGGAAGTGAATGATTTGGAAACCGTCCTTTTCCTTTCCCGTATAAGCCTCATTATGATGTTTAAATCCCAGACGGGCAAATCCATCAAGGAAATGGCCCTGAAGCCCCGAAGCATAGACATCGACTATATCGCGATCTTCAGCATCGACACCGCTTTTGATTTCCAGATCCGTTTGGAAGAAAAAGCGCGTATTCACGGAAGAAACGGGGAGGTGGCGGGGACAGACAAATTCAAAGGGGTATTCTCTTAATTCCTCCGGCTTGATCACCACATCTTCTTCAAATACGGTGATCTTTGCCACCACTTCATTGACATCAACCCGCTGTCCTCCGCTCGGATAGGCAGATGCAAGGCAAAAATGCACCCTCAGCCCTTCCATGACTTGTTTTACTTCACCCCCCTTGAGGACGATCTTTCCCGTCACCGGTTCTCCCATCGTCAAGTTCTCCCGGTCCAGCACCAAATCGACCTGGGCCGCTCCAAAGCCAAGGGAAGCCAGAAAATTTTTGATCACGAGGCTCATCCTTTCAGTCGCTGGAATAAATCAGTTGGAAAATTGATAGCCCATATATCGTATCACAGAATCCCGTTTCAAATAACTGATTTCATTCCAGATCCGCAAACATACTTCCCTCTCTCGCAAGCGTTTCGTTTTTTGTTTTCAGGGGATATTCCAAAATTCCGAATCTCACCGGACGATTGAGTTTGTCCGATCAGGCAAAACAACACAACTTGATTGCCTCGATCGCCTGTCTTAAATCTTCCTCCCGATGGTTGGCCATCAGGGAGAAACGCAGGCGGGCGGTTCCGGCAGGAACAGTGGGCGGGCGAATCGCGACAGACAGGACTCCCTGCTCCTGAAGCCGGTGACTGAAAAGAAGCGCCTGTTCATTTTCCCCGACCACAACGGGAATGATCTGCGTGGCCGAACCAGCCACATCGAGCCCCAAACCGGTCAGCTGCCGGCGAAACCAGCCGCTTTTTTGCCGCAATTCCCGGCGCAACCGGTCTGCATCACGCACCAATCTCAATGAAGCACGAATGCCCGCAATAATGACCGGTGGCAAGGCGGTGGTATAGATGAAGGGACGACATTTATTGATCAGATAGCGAATCCAGTCGCGTTTCCCCGCCACATACGCCCCGTATACGCCAAAAGCTTTGCTGAAGGTGCCCATGTAAAGATCAATTTCCCGGTCAACCCCCAATTCATGCGCCATCCCTTTTCCCTCGTCTCCGAACACGCCCCCGCCATGCGCATCATCCACCACCAGGGCGGCATCATAACGTTTTTTCAGCTCCACCAGATCTCTCAGCGGGGCGACATCGCCATCCATGCTGAAAACAGTATCCGTCACAATTAGTTTCCGTCCGGCTCCCTGCTGATCCGCCGTTTTCAGCAGACTCTCCAGATGATCCGGATCCAAATGCCGGTAAATGTATTTTCGTGCTTTGCTCATGCGGATGCCATCCACAATGCTGGCATGATTCCACTGATCGCTGAAAACGGCATCCGACGGCTTGAGAAAGGCGGAGAGCAATCCTGCATTGGCCATATAACCATTGGGAAACAGGACAGCGGACTCTGTTCCTTTAAAAGCAGCCAATTCCTGTTCCAGCGCCTCCGCCTCCTCGCTATGCCCGATAATCAGACGCGAGGAACCGGCACCGCTTCCTTTTTCCGCCGCTTCACGCATCGCCTGAATCATGCGGGGATGCCCGGCCAGACCGAGGTAGTTGTTGGAGGAAAAATTGACCAGCCTCTTCCCTTTTCTGTGCAAAACGGGGCGGTGCGCATCCGCTGTCGGAATCAAATGCCGGTTCAGGTGATCTGCGGAAAGGGCCTGCAATTCTTCCCGGATCGTACGGTTCCAGAGTGAACTCATGCCGTCTCCACTTCAATCTCAAAACCGAGATCGCGTATCATTTGATGATCCAATGAAGACGCCTGTCCTTCCGTCGTCAGATAATCCCCCACAAAAATGGAGTTGGCCGGGTATAAGGCCAGAGGCTGCAATTGGCGCAAATTCACTTCTCTCCCCCCTGAGACGCGAATCTCCTTCGTCGGACAGACAAACCGGAACAGGGCAAGCACTTTCAAACAGTAGCGCGGGTTCAATTCTTTCAAACCCTCCAGCGGGGTTCCGGGAATCGCATTGAGAAAATTGACGGGGATGGAATCAGCATCCAAATTGCGCAGCTCATAAGCCATCTCCACCACTTGTTCACGCGTCTCTCCCATACCGATGATACACCCTGAACAAGGGGACAGACCCGCTTTTTTGGCCGCTTCCACCGTTTGCACACGGTCATCGTATGTATGAGTGGTCGTGATCCGCCCGTAATGTTCCCTGCTCGTGTTCAAATTGTGATTGTAACGGTCAACCCCTGCTTCCTTTAACCGTTTGGCCTGGCTTTCCGTCAAAATTCCCAGGCAGGCGCAGATTTTCATGTTTAACTCCTCTTTAATCACCTTGACTGCTTCAACCACTTCATCCAGTTCCTTCTCCGTCGGTCCGCGACCGCTGGCCACGATACAATAGGTTCCGGCCTTGCGGCTCAGTGCCTCTCTGGCCCCGGCGACCAGGACATCTTTTTTGAGCAGCGTATATTTCTCGACCGGCGCCTGCGAAACAATTGATTGGGAGCAATAGCCGCAGTCCTCGGGACACAAACCGCTTTTCGCATTGATGATCATATTCAGCTTTACTTTCTTGCCAAAATAAGCTTTCCGCACCCGAAACGCCGCCTGCAAAAGCGGCAACAGCTCGTCATCGGGCGCATCCAGCACAGACAATCCCTCTTCCATTGACAACCGTTCTCCGGCGAGCGCCCGATCAGCCAGAGTTTCCCATCGCGATTTCCCCATATTCCTCAGCCTCCTGTTTTTAAGGTTGAAATCCATTTTTTTATGTCGACATGCTGAAGAAACACCTTTTTAATTTTCGTTGCAGTCAGTCCCCCTTCAATCCACGGAACGGTCCCCCAGACGGGAACACCGGCAAACCGTTCGATCAAACGCGGATTATGCGGAATGCTCGGGTCATCCACACCCGGCTTGAGACCATTTAAAACAACCCCTGCGATCCGCAATCCCCGCTGCCGGATGGCGCTCGCCGTCAACGCTGTATGATTGATGGTGCCGAGCTGCGGATGGGCGACAATCAACACCGGCCACCCGATTTGCACCGCGAGGTCAGCCATTGTCCATTCCTTTCCCAGAGGTACCACCCAGCCGCCGGCACCTTCGACAAGAATCACTTCATGCTTTTGCTGCAACATCTTCAAAGCGGCAAGAATCCTGTCAACTTCGATCTCCTCTCCGGCCAGTTCCGCTGCCAGTCCGGGAGCCACCGGCAAGGAAAAGTTGTAAACCACAATCTCCTGCAAGCGGTCAGTGACACCCGTCCATGCTTTCAGGCGCATGCCGTCGCTCCCGGGGTCGTCCGGCTCTCCTCCGCTCTGCACTGGTTTCATTACGCCGACATCAATCCCCTGATCTGCCAAGGCCAAAGCCAGGCCGGCAGTTACCATCGTCTTTCCGATTCCGGTTCCGGTCGCCGTGATAAAAAGCCCGTTTCCGCTCACTTGGCCGTCACCTCGCGAATCGCCTCATGCAGGATGGACACCATCGCTTGCAAGTCGGGAAGCGGAGTGGCCAGCGGCGGCATCAGTGTAACCACGTGATCCAGCGGCCGTGTCACCAGTCCCAGTTCCCGAGCCTTGCGGCATACCTTCGCTCCGATGGCTTCGGCAAACGGATAGGGCTCTTTGGTCTCTTTCTCTTTTACCAGTTCAATGCCCACCATCATTCCCAGCTGACGCACTTCGCCGACAGCCGGCAAATCTTTCAGCGCTTCCAGATGATCAGCAAGGCATCGGCTCGCTTCCTGCACATGATCCAACAGATGCTCCCGCTCATACAAATCCAGGTTGGCAAGCGCCACCGCACAGCCAAGCTGATTTCCCGTATAGGAATGACCGTGGAAGAAGGTTTTCGCTTCACTGTGGTCCGCGAAAAAGGCATCATACACTTCATCTGAAGTAAGTGTTGCGGCAACCGGCAAATAACCCCCAGTCAATTTTTTCCCGACCATCATAATGTCCGGTTGTACGCCTTCATGCTCACAGGCAAACATTTTGCCGGTACGTCCAAATCCCGTCGCCACTTCATCGGCCAACAATAAAACATCATATTGGCGGCACATCTTTTCCACTTCTGACAAATAGCCCGGGGGCATCATGATCATCCCGCCGGCTCCCTGAACCATCGGCTCCACAATCAGGCCGGCAATACGTTCTCCCTGGCTCTTCAAGACCGACTCCAATTCATGCAAACAGGCTTGCTTGCATTCTTCAGCTGTCCCATCAAACCGGTAAGGATAGGGGTAAGGAAGCTTAATTGTGGAAAAGAGCAAGCGATCAAAGGTGGCATGGAACAGATCCATCCCCCCGACACTGACAGCGCCGACAGTATCCCCGTGATAACCGTTTTTCATGGAGAGAAACGTGTTTTTCTCCGGGAATCCGCGGTTTTTCCAGTACTGGAACGCCATTTTCAACCCGATTTCCACTGCCTCCGCCCCGCTGTCAGAATAAAATACTTTTTGCAGCCGGGTCGGAGTAATCTTCACCAATCGCTCCGCCAACAGGATGGCCGGAATGTTCCCCATTCCCAACAGCGTGCTGTGCGCCACTTTTTCCAACTGCACCTTAATCGCTTCATTCAGCGCCGGATGGTTGTGACCATGTACATTCAACCAGACGGAGGCATTGCCGTCATAATATTCCCGACCCTGCACATCGTACAGCTTCACCCCGTCCGCCCGCTCGATGATCAGCGGTTCATCCTGGAGATACTCTTTCATCTGGGTAAACGGATTCCACAAATAACGTCGATTCTTCTCCAATAACTCTTGATAGGAGAATCCGGCCAAGCAAAACCCCTCCCTCCTTATTTGTAAACCTATATTTTTTCAAGGTTTACAATCAAAGTATAACATACCGGCCATCCGGCAGAATACCCGGATTTACCCTGATGAAATGAAACAACCACAGCCCATCTTTGACCGGAAATAGGAGAATGCACATACCTTTTTATCCCTGAGTCAATAGGATATAGAGAACCTTGACCGGGAGGTGAAAAAATGGGCTTCAGTTGTTTCGGTAGTTGTGGCGGTTTTGGTTTCGGCTGGAGAAGGCTGTTAATCTTCCTCCTTGTCATCGCAACCATCTTTGTCTTTGTTGGTGGAGGATTCGGCTTCTAAACTAAATCATCGAAACATCCCCCGGTAACCCGGGGAGAATGCAAACAAAATGGATTAAACGCAACTTGGAGATCCCTTTTATCACCTGCATCAGAATATTGCCTATTAAAAAATGGCCTTTTCCCTCAAATTGAGGAAAAAGGCCATGTACTTTTACCCGTTGACAGCCATGATCAGCTCGTTTCCCTCTTCCTTCCGATCCGGTTTTGCCTGAGGCATCTCCCCGTCTTCCACGCGATAACAGCTTTTGACGGTTCGAATCACGTCCATTTCTTTCAAACGGGCGAGCACCTGATCCAAATCCTGTTTGCTCACATGATGGGTAACTAGGACGATTTCCGCTTCTTTTTGATTGGTTCTCGGCTGTTGCAGCACCTGCTCCAGCGAGATGTTGTAATCGGACATCAGCCGGGTGATTTGCGCCAACACGCCGCATTCATCGGCCGCAATCAGGCGCAAAAAGGTTTTAAAGCGCTTCTGTGCATCCCCTTTCAGCTTTTTCTCCCGATAGGGTTTGACGACGCTTCGCCCGTTTACACCCAGATTCATATTTTTCACGACCGAGACCAGATCCGAGACGACGGAAGTGGCTGTGGGCAGCTCACCCGCCCCTGGTCCGTAAAACATGGTCTCCCCCACCGCTTCCCCGTATACATAGACAGCATTGAACACACCATGCACAGATGCGAGGGGATGGGAGCGGGCGACGAGAGCCGGCTGTACACAAATCTCGATTCCATCCTGATCATGGGCGGCCACACCCAAAAGCTTCATCTCATAGCCCATTTTTTTCGCATAGGCGATATCTTCCCGGCTGACCGACTCAATCCCTTGCACATCAACATCTTCCAGACTGACCGGGGAATGAAAACCCAGGGTCGACAAGATAACCATTTTACGCGCGGCATCAAGTCCCCCGACATCGGAGGAAGGGTCCGCCTCCGCATACCCCAAAGCTTGCGCTTCCTTCAAAACTTCTTCATAACCGGCTCCTTCGCGGCTCATCTTTGAAAGGATGTAATTGGTCGTTCCGTTTACAATTCCCATGATGCGGGTGACGCGATCTGAAGAGAAGCTGTCCATCAGCGCGCGCAAAATCGGGATGCCCCCGGCTACACTTGCTTCATAATAAACATCGCAATTCATTTCCCTCGCCTTGTGCAAGATCTCCGCCCCATGAAGCGCCATCAAATCCTTATTGGCAGTCACCACATGTTTCCCCTGCTCCAGGGCTTTGAGCAGGTATTGCTTGGTCGGATGGATTCCTCCCATCACCTCGACAATGACGTCGATTTCCGGATCCATCAACAAGTCATCCGCCCTGGTGGTGATCAGATTTCTGTCCAATTCGATCTGTCGCTTTTTCTCCGGTTCCCGCACCAATACCTTCGCGATTTCGATTTGTGAGCTTGTCTGGTTGCGAAGTTCTTCCTGATGGCCGGCAATAATCCGCGCCACACCCGTTCCGACAGTGCCCAACCCCAACAAACCGACTTTTACTTTTCTCTCTTCTCTCTCATTCCTCATCTCTTCTGTCCCTTCCACAAATACATTTGTTTCTTTGTTGGAGACAGTATAGCGAACCGGACAGAGGATTTCAACACTTTTTTCCACCAATTTTGCCGGTTTCAAATAATTCAGACAGAAGAAACCGTCTCATAACATGCCCAATCCCATTCCCCTGGCAATTCGGACGGCATCTGAACCGATCCCGCGTCCTGCCCCGGGATGAGCGCCATCTTTTTCACGACAGCTCCTCTTTCGTGTCATGGGTTTTCTTTCCCTTGGAACGGGCATGCCGCACAAAGAGGCGGGTCCAAACGATCAGCACCAGTGTGGTGAAGGCCAACAGCAACGGAGAAACCAATACCGACATACTTATGGACAGCGTGAACACAACTATGACTCGTACGATCGCTTCGATGAGGTACCCGATTCCCCACACCACTGTCATCACCCGCAGGTTATGGCGAAACCGCTCCAACTCATTCCACTTCTGCTCAAAGCTTTCACTGCCGGCAAATTGACGTCCCAAATAAAAAATCAACGGACGCCGGCCGACAAATGCAGATGCGATCATCACCAAGGCGAAAATCCCTGTAAAGAGAGAGTCCTTCGCAATCATGAACCGCGCATTGCCCGTAAAAAACGAAGTGGCAATTCCGACCAGGAAAAAGAGAAACATCAAGAAAGCCAGAGCATCTATTTTCCGGTTGCGCACAAATTCGAGAATAATCCGGATAACGGAAACCCCGCTGCCGAAGGCTAATGCCAGCACATCGGACATGCCAAATTGTCGCAGAATAAAATAAACCACGGAAGGCAAAGCGACATCAACAAACAGAGTCAAGACGATCATCTTTAACTTTTCATTTCTATTCATTTGAAAATCCTTTCTACTGTCCGGAAGATAATAAACGGTCTGGCTGTGTACGGTCAGCCTGATTATCATGCCAATCGAAAGGAAACTTTGTAACCACGGTGCCGGACATCTCCCATGAAAGCGGCAGTGACTTGGCATCGAATACTCCGTTCCAATCCGGTATCCGGTTCCCCGACTGATCTGGATTCGGACAGAAAATTTAGTTTCTATAATAAATAGTTTATCTTACAAATTGATTAACTACAAACAAAACAGTACAATTTTTCGCTTACGGAAGACTGGATAAAAAAATCAGCAAAGGTTATATGCTCATCCGTTCCCTTGCTGATCAGATTAAATGGAAAACGGGATCACGAGGTGTTGGGAATTGGTTCATCCGGACAGGGCGGACCATTCCGAAATCGAGGCAACATCCTTGCTTTCCAAGCACAACAAAATCGGGTGAGGTGCCTCCCCGCCTCCCAATGAGAACATCGAGAGATCAGGGAGACACCCCACCCGTTGAATCACTTTCGCCGAAAAAAATCACCTATGCATGGCGTTTGCTGAAAACGAGGATTCCCAGGCCGGTTGCCAACAATGCACCGCTCCAGGCAATAGCAAGCGGATAGCTAGTAGCCGTTTTTGGCAGTTGTCCGCCCTTAGCCGGTTGCTCTGGCTGAGCCGGTTGCCCTGGCTGAGCAGGCTGCTCCGGCTTAGTTGGTTGCTCCGGTTGAGCCGGTTGCTCTGGTTTATTGGGTTGCTCCGGTTGAGCAGGTTGCTCTGGCTTATTCGGTTGTTCTGGCTGAGCCGGTTGCTCCGGTTTATTCGGTTGTTCCGGCTGAGCCGGTTGCTCGGCTTGGCTGCATCCGGTAACCTTAACCGGATTGCTCCAAATGGAACCATTTGGTTCTTTCAGGTAAAAAGCGTAGTTCCCTTCATGACCATTTTTGTTTTTATCAAGATCGTAAACAACTTGATGGGTTTCCCCTTTTTTCAAAGCGGGGATCTCACCATGTTCGATAATCTCCCCTTTTTTCGGGTTTCCCTCTTTCGACCAATACAAGTCATAGGTACCGGCTGCTTCCGATTTTCCCCGCTCAACTGCTACGCTCAAAGAAATCTGATTGCAATCACCTTCCGCCTTTGCGCCCCAGTTGCATGCCAAAGCCATGGCAGGAACTCCCAAAACCAAAAAACCAGCAGCTAAACCTGAAACATATTTTTTTAACATGAAAATCACCTCCGCAATAATAGATTCGTAAGAGAGATGAGAATTTAGCGTATAAAAAATATGTCTATTTTAAAAACATAAATCCATTTTATAAATTTTTTATGTTATCCATTTAACAGGAATCGCTGCAAAAATATAGCAAAGCACCATTGCCTGTCTTTCGGATCTTCGCAAATAAAAAAAGGCTTTCCCCTGCCGAAGAGGAAAACCTTTTTTTACTGCTAAAGTGTCGTATACTCTTTGATGGAAAAAACAGCGAATTTTCCCGCCGCTCAATTTAATGCCGTATATTTCTGAGTCAGGTAGTCCAGATACGGCTCAATCGTCAAATCAGTTCCCGTCGCTTTTTTCACAATTTCAGCTGCAGTATATTTGCTACCGTATTGGTAAATGTTTTCAGTCAGCCACCCCCGCAACGTTGAAAACTCTCCCCTCTCCATCTCTTCCGGGATCGTGGGATGCGCTTTGAGGGCTGCCTGATAAAATTGGGCACTCAAAATATTGCCGAGCGTATACCCCTGAAACATGCCGCCGATAAAGTCGGCATACCAATGGATGTCCTGCAGCACGCCATTTTGATCGCTCTGTGGAGCCACCCCGAGATCGGACTGATAACGGCTCCGCCATGCTTCAGGGAGGTCCTTGACGCTCAAGCTGCCTTCCAGCAGGGCCAACTCCAGGTCAAACCGGATGATCACATGCAGGTTGTAGGTTAGCTCATCGGCCTCCGTCCGGATCAGGGAGCGCTTCACATGGTTAATTGCCCGGTAAAACTCATCCAGCGACACTCCGGCCAGCTGTTCCTTAAACTCCGCTTGCAGCCGGGGATAAAAATAAGTCCAGAAGGTACGGCTGCGACCGACGATATTTTCCCACAGGCGGGACTGACTTTCATGCACACCGGATGACGTTCCCGTATGCAGCGGGGTTCCTTCATAACATGAACTGATTCCCAGTTCATACAATGCATGGCCCGTTTCGTGAATGGTGCTGAACAGCGCCTCACTCAAATCATGTTCATTCACCCGGGTGGTGATCCGCACATCCCCATCGGCAAAACGGATCATGAAGGGATGAGGGGACAAATCCTGCCGACCGCGCTTGAAATCAAAACCGAGCTTTTCGATCACCTTTTTTCCAAAGGCGAGTTGCTGTTCCTTCGGATAAAACTTGGTCAAACAGGAACGGTCAGTGGGCGGGAGCGATGTGACCTGCTCGACCAACGGAACCAGGCGGCTGCGAAGTTCTGCAAACAGCCGGCGAATCTCTTCCGCTTTCATGCCATAATCAGATCGATCGATCAACGGATCAGCCGGGTGCTGGTGACCGGGGAAAAACGAGGCATACTCCCGGCTGAATTCCAGCGTTTTTTCCAGGTAAGGCTCAACTTTGGAAAAATCATCTTCTTTCCGCGCCTCCACCCAGGCGGCATAGGTCTGCGAAACATGCTGGTAGAAACGGGAAACGAAATCGGCCGGGACCTTGGATTCCGTCACAAAATGCCGTTTGGCCACACGGATTAAAGCCGCATCATCGGCATCATAAGGCAACTCCTGTTCGTAGGGAGTCAACTCTTCCAGCAACCTGCCCAGGCCCGGGTCAACCATCCTGTCATGCCGAATCCGGGCAATCACGGCCAGCTGGCTGCCCCGTGCATCTCCGGCCGCTTCCGGCATGTATGTATTTTGGTCCCAATTCAAAAGAGCGATTACCGAATCCAGATCATAGATTTCCCGCAAACGCTTCCTCAGCTCTTCCATTTTCTTTTCCATTACATCCACCCCAGAGTATCAATATCCTTCCTAAACCCATTGTAACGGATTTCCCAAAAGACTTTCATGTCTTTTTCAGTTCAACGCATCGTTGAGAGGGGCAATATTGAGATTTAACCACCTCTTGTGTGGTGCACTTCGGATCCGAAATATTTCGTTTCTGTGAACGATCTGTTTTTTCCATTCACGTTCGCTCCGAAATCCTTTCTTTTTTCAACGAAATCCCCCAAGGATAATCCGTATTTTTCCTTCTATCGACAACGAGTGTGCAAAGTGTGTATGATAAGGAATAGAAGAATCTTGGGCGAGGAACGGTTACAGATGAAAAAAATCGATTGGATTGAACAAACATTACAAACCCGTTATCAAGAAGAAGGAAACGGAGTGACTTCGCAGGAATTGGCCGAAGCGCTGCAATTGGATCGCTCTACCGTCAGCCGTTATCTGAACGAACTGGTGAAAACCGGACGGGCGCAGAAGAAGGCGGGACGGCCTGTTCGGTATTTTCCGCTCGAACCATATACCGATGCCGGCGGACCACAGCGCCGCAAATCCTGCACAGGGGAATCTGAACTTTTGCAGGAAGCGATGGCCGCACTTTTATATCCGCCACATGGTTTGCCGATCCTGTTTACCGGGGAGACCGGGGTGGGAAAGACGCATTTGGCGCAAAAATTGGTGGAAACGGCCATAGAAAAGGAATTTTTATCGAAAAAAACGCCATTTATCGCTTTTAACTGCGCGGAATATGCACAAAACCCCGAGCTTTTGCTGGCCCAACTCTTCGGAGTCAAAAAAGGGGCATTCACCGGCGCCGATGAGAACAAGTTTGGCCTTGTGGAACGGGCCAATGGCGGCATCTTGTTTTTGGATGAAATCCATCGTCTCCCTCCATCCGGACAAGAAATGCTTTTCCACTTGATCGATCAAGGGTTTTATCGCCGTCTGGGAGAAACGGGCGTTGAGCGCAAAGCCGATATCCGGCTGATCGGAGCAACAACGGAAGCTCCGGAAAAAGCCCTTCTTCCCACTCTGCTGCGCCGCTTCCCCGTCCGACTGGAAATTTTACCCTTGCGGAAAAGGCCGCGGGAGGTTCGTGAGCAACTGCTTGAGCACTTTCTGGAGGCCGAAGCCAAACAGATGGGGGTTCCCCTCAGCATCACCGCCCGGTGCCGTTCCTTCCTTTTGCAATATGACTGTCCCGGCAATATCGGACAGCTGAAAAGCGATATCCAAATCGCATGTGCGCGCGCATTTTTGCGCAACCTCGAAACGGACGGTAAAAAGAAGGTGACCATCGATTTTCATGATCTGCCCACCTATCTCCAGCCGCAAAGACCGGTTACTTCTGCCGTCAAAAACGCGATTGCCGGAGGAAATGACGGACAGGAGGGAATTTCCGGAAATATTTACCGGAAGCTCACCGTAACGAAAGAGTCCCTGCTTAAAAAAAAGGCTTCACCTGCCGAACTTGCGGAGCAACTGCAGGAAACGGTGAATCGCTATGTCCGCAGCCTGTCCTTTCAACAGGAAAGCCGGCCCGTCGACCCTGCGATCATCCGCGTTCTGACCCGGGCCCTGGAAGAGGGAGGCGCCAACGAAATCGGAGGAATTTCCGATGAACAGCTCTACGCGATCGCCCTGCACATCCAGGCTTGGCGGTCCAATCCAGGCAGTACCCGCATCGCGCGGAACGAACTCGAACAGGTTGAAACAGAATCCGTCTATGAGCATTTGGCCCAAAAAATCGCCATGCTTCTCGAGCGGGAGCACTCGCTCCGGCTGCCACCCGAAGAGATCAAGCTGATTTCTCTTTTTCTCTCATTAAATCAACGGCCAGAGGAGCAGGAGCAGCCGAAAAGACTGATCGCCACGGTCTGCCTGACCGGCGAGGGAGCAGCTGTCGCCTTGCAATCATGGCTGGAAGACCATCTTCCCGCAGAAGATCAGGATGTGGAGATCCGTTCAGTTCAGATCGATCCGCAAACGCGCACATCAGAGAAGCTGGATCTCCTGCAAAGAGAGTTTCGGCTGATTGCCGTCGCAGGAACCGTTCCACCGGAGTTGGACGGTGTTCCATATATTCCAGCCTGGGAACTTTATCAAAAACAAGGCTTTGAACGCTTGCGAGCCATTCTCGCCGCCAGCCGTTCCCGGATGACTGCCGAAAACGGCTTGACCCTGCGTCCGTCGGAGATTCCCGCACTCATCGAGCAAGGCTTGTCCGAAACGGTCATTCACTTCAATCCAAAACAATTCGTCCAATTGATCCAGACCAAAGCTGACACCTTCCGGCGTGTTTTCAGCTGGGAACCCGAACGGGAAATCGGTATCTGGATGCATCTGGGCATCTACACGGATCAGCTGCTGGCCGTACAGCTGGCGAACAGACGGATGGAGAAATCCGCGGGGGTGCTGCAAACCGATCTTCCACCGGACCGGATCAAGCTGTGGGAGCAATTTTTATCCGCCCTATCTACCGCTCTGCACGTGCGCTATCCACCATCGGCCGCAAGCGAAATGGCCCGCCTTTCCACCACTTCTTAGTCGCTGTTCGCGTGCAAAGAGTGAATACCTTATTTGCACACTTAGGGTAACGGCAAACTCAAGCAGAAAGGAATTGGTTCTTTTCCGCAGCGGCTTTGCACGAAGGAACCGGAAGCAAAGAGAAGGCACCCATCCGCGACAGACTTCTGTTTCGGGATTTCATCAACAAACTGAAGTGTGCAAAATCCTGTTTACACACTTTTTTGTTTGCCGCTTATGATCGGCTTCTTTTCATTTGGCATAAATCTTGCATGATATTTTCTCGGATTTCTCTTGGCCTGCGAAGAATCTCGAAAGAGCCATTCGGGTTAAGATATGGATGTCAGAGAAGGCAGAGGAGCAAAATGAATCACGCCATTCGGTTAATGATCGTGTGCAGCCTGGGAGCGAGCTCCGGAGCGCTGTGCCGAAAAATAAATGAAGCCGCTCGAAAACGCGGATTGGAACTGATCGCGGAATCAACTTCCGCCCTCCGGTGGGCAGAACAATTGTCCAGGGCAGATGTCGTCCTCTACGAGCCGCAGATCAGTCACCTCAAAACGGAAATGGCGAAGATCGCCGACGAAGAAGGCATACCGCTGGCAATGGTCGATCCTGTGGCATTTGCCACCATGAGCGGCGAAAAAGTTTTGGATCAAGTGTTAACACTAATCAAAAGGTAAGCGATTACCCAGACTCAACCGGATTCACTTTTTGCAGGCAGATCAAGAGAACCCTATTGGTGATCATTCTTCACACAATGGTATAGAAACCCAAAACAGAAAGGAAAATGCCCGATGTCAGAAAAAACGATTACCATTAACAACCAAAGCGGACTTCACGCTCGCCCCGCAGCCCTTCTCGTAAAAGAAGCCAGCAACTTTAAAAGTGCGATCAAGCTCGTGAAAAACGGAAAAGAAGTTGACGCAAAAAGCCTGCTCGGCGTAATGTCCCTTGCCGCGAAACAGAATGACCAGATTACCGTCCGCGCTGAAGGGGAAGACGCAGAAGCTGCCGTCAACCACATTGCCGCTTTCCTGGAACAACTTTCCGAAGCCTAAAAAGGGGGATTTGCGTTGAGCCAAACGTTACAAGGAGTTGGAGCGGCTCCAGGCCTTAAGTTGGGCCAAGCCGTCTGGTGGCGCAAGGAAAAGCCGGTCGCTCCTTCCCGAACCATCACTGATCCAAAATCTGAAATCGAGAAATTAGACCAAGCGATCGCGCAGGCAAAAGAACAAATTGAAAAACTGCGCGAAATCGCCGCGGAGCGGATGGGCGAAGAAGAGGCGGCCGTATTTGATGCTCATTTCGCTTTTTTGGATGACCCGGCCTTTACCGGCGAAATGAAAAACCGTATTGAAAATCAAAAGAAAAATGCCGAAGCCGTGTGCCAGGATGTTACCGAAGAAATGGGTGCACTCATGGCTTCTTTGGATGACGAATATATGAAAGCGCGCGCAGATGACATTCGCGACGTGGGTTCACGGTTGCTTTTGATCCTGCTCGGAAAACAGCCGTTTGATCCTTCTTTGCTGACCCCGGGAAGCGTGGTCATCGCTGAGGAGCTGACTCCTTCGGACACCGCCCAGTTCCCGGAAGGGGTCGCCGGCATGGTGACGGCCAAAGGAAGCAAAACGGCCCACGCCGCCATCATGGCCCGGACGCTGGGAATTCCGGCTGTACTCGGTCTGGGATCCAAGATCGAACAAATCAAAGACGGGGATACCATCGTCGTCGACGGGGACAAAGGCACGATTCAGATCAATCCCGACCAGGATGTGATCAACCGGGTGCGCACGCAGATTGAACAGCAGGAAAAAGCGCGCGCTCTGGCGTTAAAAGAGGCAAAAGCGGAAGCAAAAACGGCCGACGGAAAACGGATTCAGGTTTTCGCCAACATCGGCAGCCTCAGCGATATTGAGATTGCCCTGAAAAATCACGCCGAGGGCGTCGGCTTGTTCCGCACCGAATTTCTTTACCTGGAAAATGACCACTGGCCGACAGAGGAAGAGCAATACCAAGCCTATGCGAAAGTACTGTCTTCCTTCGGCGAGCGGCCCGTTGTGATTCGCACGTTGGATATCGGCGGAGACAAAGAGCTTCCCTACGCCAAATTGCCGAAAGAGGAAAATCCTTTCCTGGGCCACCGGGCCATCCGTTTCTGCCTGGCCAACCCGGATCTGTTCAAAACGCAATTGCGCGCTTTGCTGAGAGCCAGCGTTCACGGAAATCTCTGGATCATGTTCCCCATGATCGAAAACTGCTCGGAAATCCGTCATGCCAAAGCTCTCCTCAATGAATGCCGCGAGGAACTGATCAGCGAAGGAGTGCAGGTGGCAGACAAGATTCCGGTGGGAATCATGGTGGAAATCCCTGCAGCTGCCATCGCCGCCGATCTCCTGGCCAAAGAGGTCGACTTCATGAGTATCGGAACCAACGATCTGACTCAGTATACCCTGGCGGCAGACCGCGGCAACGAACAGGTGGCCCATCTGTACGATGCGGCTCATCCGGCCGTTCTCCGTCTGGTGAAAATGACCTGCGATGCCGCAGCAAAAGCAAATATTCTTGTGGGAATGTGCGGCGAACTGGCCGGCGACCCGAGTATGACGGAACTTCTCATCGGACTGGGTCTGGCTGAATTGTCGATGAGCGCCAGCACGATCCCGGAAGTGAAACAGCAAGTTCGGAGCACCGACACTGCTGAAGCGAAAAAACTGGCTGAACAGGCCATTCTGCTGGAAGATGGCGATCAGGTGCGAAACCTGGCGAAAAAAGGTTAATAAAAAAGATCCCGGGCTTTCCGCTAAAACCCGGGATCTTTTTTTGACTGAAATAAAAAAGGAACCTTAGTACTCCCAGGTTCCTTTTTCACTAACAATCATAAATAAATCCGTACTCTTTCCATTTTCGTCGTTGTATCACTAAACGGTCACTTCTTCTTTTTTAAGCTCGATTCCCGGTTGGACGACCTCAATGGGTCCCGTACCTCTCCGCAGCATTTTGGTAAATGCCTGGGTCGGTTTAAGGACATCGAGCATGTACTCAATGGCAATCATGGGATCTACGGTATGTCCGCAGGTGTAACAATCAAGCGCGGCGAAGCCTTTTTCCGGATAGGTGTGAATGGTCAGGTGGCTCTCAGACAACATGACCAGCACCGTGGCCCCCTGTGGGTCGAATTGATGGGATTGAACAGATAAAATCGTCGCCCCGCAAGCACTTGCCGCCTCTTTTAAACGTTGTTCCAAAAACTTTACGTCATTGAGAAGATCGAACTCAACGCCCCATGCGTCCATGGCTACATGCCTTCCGAAAGTAGAAAATTCCATCTCTTTCGGCCCCCTTCCTAGCAAAAAGTTGGTGTGAGCCAAATTCCGCTAGGATCTGCTTGTTCACCACGGGGGAAGGTTAGTCCAGTGAGGTCCCAACCCTTTAAGTGAATCCTGGATCCTACTAGCTCAATGTCACAATGATTAACTTAACATAATCTTTTTATGTCTGCAATAGTTATTTTACCCCAATTTCCGAAAGAAACGTGAAGATTTTTAAAAATTCAGTTGAATGAACAAAAGTTGATTTTACGCCTTTTTCTCCGGTAAAGCGGAACACTTGGGAGGGTCAGTGTCACGAAATATTACAAAAAGCGAATGTTATTAGAAGGTTTTTCTTCTCTATATGTAGAATATTGCAAAATCTATGCTGCGAGAGGAGGCTTAACCCTGTGGCAACAAACCCGATTCGGCAGATGCTGCTGGAGGAACTGGATCTTCTCGTGCGCACTACCCATCGCCTCATCGACCAAATCGAAGAGGATGACTGGTCATTCCGTCCGCACGAATCGATGCGCACTCTGCAAGAGCTGGCCACCCACCTTGTCCAAATTCCTGCCACTGACCTGGCAATCTTACAGGAAAACGATGAAATAGCGATCCGCAAGCTGGAAAAAAATCTGACCCCAAAAACGCGTGAAGACTACCATCGCATTCTCACGAAAGGCTTTGCCGAGCTTACTGCCTATATGGACAGCCTTTCCGAGGACTTCTTTATCCATCGCAAAACAAGGGCATACTACAACCAACAACCTGTAACGCAAGCCAAATGGCTGATCGAAATCATCACCCATATGGCTCATCACCGCGCGCAATTGTTTAATTATCTGAAAGAATTAAAACGGGATGTGACGATGTACAGCCTTTACTAAAAAATAAGGTGGCGGAAAAAGAGAGAATTCCTCTCTCCAACCGCAACCTTACTCTTTTGTTTCAAATCTCTTTCACCCATATGTTCATGTCCTCAAACTCGCCGGCAATCTGGCTGTTTTGAATGAGCCTTCCCTTATAGGTAAACCCCAGCTTGGAAATCACCATATTCATCCCTGTGGAAACGGCCCGCGTCAGGGAAAACAGATTGGGCACCCCTTTTTCTTTCATTCGTTTTTCCAAATCAAAGATGAGAACGCTTAAAAGTCCTTTTCCGCGATAATCGGGATGCGTGGCGCAATCCGTGATCTCCGCAGAATTGTACTCGGCAAACACATCTGCAGATGCCGCACTCACGATTTTGCCCTGATGGGTGATAACGGAGAAATAAACTTCGTTATCCATGCATTCCAGGATAAATTCGGGGTCGTGAATCGGAGTTGGATAGGTTTTAAATACCAATCGATACAGCTCGGCCAATTGCTCCGCATCCCGGTGATCGGCGTGGCGTAATTCAAATCCCGGTTCCAGCTCCGGAGGCTCGTCGAGTTGCTCAACTTGCTCCGCCATCTCGACGATTTCGTCTTTCTTCTCCTCATCTTTGCTGTTCGCCCGCTCTTCTTGCAAAAAGCGTGACAGGATACAGGCCGGGTCGCCGTCAAAAAAACCGCTGATCTCACCTTCCTGGTGAAAACCGAGCTTTTCGAATAACGGAACATCCTCGGGAGCGGCATAAATCAGCACTTTCCCGATCCCCTCCATTTTCGCCAAATCCTCCAGATGCTGTACCAACGCCTCTGCATGTTCCTTCTTGTACTGCATGAGCTTAATACGGCTGTTGTACTCATCCACTTCATACGAAACACTTTGGGGGGCAGGTTGTTTTGCTGTCATTCATCCATCCTCCATTTTTTTGATCCGAACACCATGCCACACTATCTTGTTACCCTGGTTCACGCAGAAAAAACTTTTTTTCAAACTTAAAATGCGAAAAAGCCAGCTTTGTTATACGAACGAAATTATAAAAAAATCCAGAATTTATTTGTTCCTTATGTGTAATTTTTATTTTCACAGGGTAGAATAGAAGCGAGATGTTCTTTTTAAAGGTCCCGCATGGGGGGCATGATTCTTCCCGGAACAGCATTTATGCCATAACCGGGGCTTTTTCGCAGAAACCTCTTCCCAGGGGGGGAATCTATGTATTTGACACCTCATGAGCGCAACCTTATTATCCGTGCTCTGACGAAAGTTTTGGAAACGGAACCCCCGTATGCACGGGCGGATGAATACAAAAAATTGCTGGATCGGCTGAAAAGTGCGCAAGAGCGGGATGAGGATACTTTGTTGGAATTTGATTTCAATCTGGATGACGGATAACACCGCGTGAGAACCAGTCACTCTTTCTCTCCATAAGATATGGCGAAGGAGTGATTTTTTCTATGGCTCACATCGTGATCAGGTTGTCCCGATTCCGCCTTTACCTGTACAGAGACTCTCAATTAATCAAGTCCTATCCGATCGGCATCGGCAAGGTGGCGACCCAAACCCCCCAAGGTGTTTACACGATTGTCAACAAAGTTCCTTATCCTTACTCCTACCCCGGCGGTCCCCTCAGTCCGTTCGGCACGCTGTGGATGGGTCTTTCCCGCCCTCACTACGGCATTCACGGCACCAACCGCCCTTCCTCCATCGGCAAACGCGTCTCCAAAGGCTGCATTCGCATGCACAACCGCGATGTGGAAGACTTGGCACGCTACGTCGGAATCGGCACAAAAGTGATGATCCTCCCTTGACCGCTCCCAATGCCTCCAGTCGGGAATCACAAAAGAAACAAGATTTTCCCCGATCCGTGATCTCAAATGCGGAAATTTCTGCCCGAGAACCCGCGGCCCTTTGAACTGCCATTTCGATTGCTTTAAACGTTTCCTGAACACTCATCGTCCATTGCCAGTTTTACAATGAAGATTAGATAGTGTGAAAAAAAGAGAGCGAAAATCGGTCAGGCTGACAGGAGGGAGAAGGCAACTCATTCCCTTGCCTGACACTCGCTCTCGTTCCAAGGCTGAAGCAGGAATTTTCTTGCCCCGAAGATATAATGGTGTTACCAGCCTGCTCGCGGATGGCGCTTCAGCGAAATCCCGCGAAATAAAAAACAGGGTTTCAGATCCTCCGTCTCTTTCAGGTGCTGCGCAGTCACGAGGAGTGAAAATTTGCCACGGGCCCGATCATCGTTCAATAAGATTCCGGCATGTTCCCTGGCAAAGGCAATCGCATATTCCCTGCCTTCCTCCAAACGAAAACAAAAAAGATACGCATCGTTGGCACGATCGTACATCCACGTATGTTCGTACCCGGAAACGGACTGCTTCAGTTCATCCGACCATTCCGGCACCGACAACACCAGCACCGGCGCTCCCTCTTCCTGCAATTTCATCCATCCTCCGTCCTCCGGGATCGCGGCTTCTCTTATTCTCGGAATATATCGTTTGCTCATCATCATCCTCCATCTGTGAAAGTTTTCTGTGAGACCGGCATCCTGAAATCATCCCTTAAAGAGTTAAATGCCTTCCCTGTTCTTCTGCCTCTCCACCAATCGGTGCAGCAGCGGGACAATGCAAGTCAGATCCCAGCCGGGTACCTGCTCCTCATCGACTGCTCCCACATCGCCGATGATCAGGGTGGGAACCGGATTCTCGGTATGGACGGAAATGCGCAAATCTTCGCTGTTCCCGTGATCACTGACCAAGACGATGGTATCACCTTCGGGGCGCAAGCGAACCAGCTCCCCCAAAAAACGGTCATAGGTTTCCACCACATAGGAAACAAGGTCAGCGTCATGTTTGTGCCCGGCCCGATCGCTCAAAAAATATTCGTGAATGACCAGATCATAATCCCTCGCGATTCCCCACAGATGCCTTGCCGCTTGTTCCGGGGCAATCTCTTCAATTTCCGGTATGAACGATTTCAGCGTGCGGCGGGTGAGATCATGATAAACCGCCCGTCCTGATTTCAGATCCTCCAAATAGCGAAACGGCTCTCCCAGTGAACGGATGGCCGCGGTGGTCACGGAAACCCATCCCCTTTTCGTGGCCGGACGCTCAAAATATTCTTTGGTATACGAATTGGCAAAGGTCGCTTTCCAGCCTTTTCGTTGAAATTGGAGGTAAATATTGTCCGCTTCGACCCATTCCCGCAAACGCTTAAACGGATAACCGCTCATATGTTTTCCCATTGCCGCCGGTGCGTTTCTCCCGGTAAAAATCGCCGCCTGACCGGTGGCGCTCTGCGGCAATCCGTCAACCCCCAGCTTCGCATCGGTCTTCAGGAGCCTGACCTCTCTCCCGTGCTTACCAACCGCCTCCCCGGTCAATGGCTTTCCGCCTAACAGGGAACGCATGTGCAAAGCGTGCTGTGCCCAGGGATTATGATCCGCATCGTCTCCCAAGCCAACCCCATCAATAAACAGCATAATGACTGCGATTTGTCTCCACCTCCGATTCAAAAAAGCATGTACTGTCATTGTAACAAAAGCTGCAACCATTTTGGCTGAACCCCGGTGGCTGAGGTGACATCTTCATCCAAACCGTTTTTTTGTTAAAACATGGGTTAAATTTTATTTTTTTGAACATACTACAACTAGGAGGTGTGTTCCAAGATGTATTACGTCATCAAGGATTCTGACAAATTGCCACCATCCATAATCCATGAGGATAACTACTTCGCATGGTATAACCCGATGAAAAAGGACCATCGGGTCGAATTTCGCGGCACGATGAATCAGTGCTATGATTTTATGGCTTCCCGCTATCCCAAGCGGTGAATTTCTCCCACTCACAAAATTGACAGAATAATGGAACATGAGTTTTTAAAAAAAACCGGAGACCTCTGTCCCGGTTTATTTTTTGTTCCCATGTTTTTTCTCCCGGACCGGAGGAAGAATCCGGCGAAGATCCACTTTTCGTTCCGGTTTCCAAGTCATGGGATCATTTTCATCAAACTGCTCGAGAAATTGGATCACTTCACGTGTGATTGGGGTCGGCGTCGAAGCACCGGCGGTTACGCCAACAATTTTTTTTCCTTTTAACCAATTGATATCGATTTCGGAAACATCGGAGATGCGGTGCGCTTCCACCCCGGCGATTTTCTCGGCGACCTGGGCGAGACGGTTGGAGTTGTTGCTGCGCGGGTCACCGACAACCAGCACCAAATCCGTCCCTTTGGCCTGCTGTGCCACCGCTTCCTGCCGCAGCTGCGTTGCCAGGCAGATCTCATTGTGAATCTCAACGGTCGGGAATCGTTCCCGCACCTTATTCATAAGGTTGGCCGTATCCCACTGGCTCATCGTCGTCTGATTCGTCACCAGCAGTTTATCCGTATCAAAATGAAGCTTTTCGATATCTTCTTCCCGCTCGATCAAATGGACATGGCCGGGTGCCACCCCCATTGCCCCTTCCGGCTCCGGGTGTCCGTGCTTGCCGATATAGATCACTTCATAGCCTTCAGCAACCTTCTCACGAATCAGGTCATGGGTGCGAGTGACATCGGGACAAGTGGCATCGACAATTGTGAGGCCTTTTTCCCTCGCTCTGCGGCGAACTTCCGGAGAAACTCCGTGAGCAGTAAAGATAACCGTTCCTTTATCCACTTTCTCCAAGATTTCCAACCTGTTTTCCCCGTCTAAAGTGATGATTCCTTCTTCTTCAAACGCCTCAACGACATGCTTGTTATGCACAATCATTCCCAAAATATAAATCGGACGCGGAAGATCAAGGTTCTTTGCCGCTTGCCGTGCCAGAACCATCGCATCGACCACTCCGTAACAATAGCCGCGCGGTGTGATTTTTACTACTTCCATTGCTGATTCCTCCTGACCCCGTATCACCTTCTGGCCCGAGGTTTAGTCTCTCCTATTATAGCTTATTATCAAAATTCGACCAAGGGACGCACATCTCTGCTCAAAGATAGGCTGGTACACCAGGTACATCTATACCAGACCATTCATAATATACACTGTCATCATGAAGAGAGGATGTGAGTGTATGACGGAGAGAAGACCAGTCAAACCGATGCAGCCCGTTACTCCGGCACCGGCGGAATCATCCGCTCGCCCGGCTCCACCCACCGAACCGGCCAAACCATACAAACCGATGCCGAAGCCACCGATGCCGCCGGTCATGCCGTTGCCGCAACCACCTGTGACCTTGCCAACCCATATGTACTGCGATCCTCAGATGCTGCGCCAACTCTATCACCAAATGAAAATTTGCCACCGATATGAACGGGAAATGCTCAAATGGTATATGCGCTATTGCGCGGGAACTCGCCGCCGTCCGTTTTTCGGCGCCCCCTGTGACTCCTGCCGGGAATCTTCAGCTTTCGGTTCATCCTACCACCGACCCCACTCTCCCTTTCACCACCATCCCGGCTACTATGAATCCTCTTCATCCAGCCGGTATTGGGAAAGCTCAAGCTAGATTTTACTCCTGTTCTCCCTCCCCATACCCGTCAGGGGAGGTTTTGCTTATTGAACAAAACCCACAAAATGCGGGGAAAGCGATTATTTTGCCGAATTCTTAATCCGTTCGCGAATATACAATGCAGCGAGAATAAAAGAAATAATCATGAAAAATATTAACAGTCCGGGTGATTCCAAGCTGTTACTATACATTGGTTGAACTCCCTCCTGCGCCACATGTGTTTTCACTTTAATCTTACTGGAAATCGGCACCGGGTTGCTCCCATATTCGCACAATTACATGAAAAAAGCAGGATGCTTTCACTCGTTGCGGCACCCGAGGTTCCTCGATGTCAAAAATCCCTCCGTTCCGTCCTGATCCGGGAATAATTTTGTCTAATGAACAGGTAATTTGACTGATTATGTCGACCGGGAGGAAATCAGGGTCATGATTGTCAAATAACCTGTTTAAAGGAGGGACGGATGGTGACTAACCGAGTTGGGCAAGCAAAAACAATCGCTGAAAGGCGTCTGAGTTACAAATACCGTGTCTTGCAACGGCGGGTTCGTCCCGCGGTGAAACGAGCTTTTCTCAAGATCGCAAGAGAGATGTTTCTCGACCAGCTCTCCCGCGGTGTCTCCATCAAAAAGAAGGATTAAGCGTTTAACCAATGCTCTTTATTGTTTTCCATCATTCCATGAAAACAGGGGACACAAAATTTGCGCCCCCTTTGCATAGATGAAGCATCTGCTTTTCAGCATCGCTTCATTGCCTTTCTCTCTCCGTTTTGATTTTGGTTTTGGAAATCTGAACTGCCTCCCCTTCCGGGCGGCAGTTTTTTTTGAAGCTGTGGCGGCAAGACATGGCCATTTTTATCTGCTGGCGAGTTTCCTCCGGGCCTGCTGATCTCTCAAGCGGATAAACCGGGTTAATTCTTCCGTCATCCTCCAGTATGAAAAGGGAGTAATAAGATATATTCCGGGAAACTTATCCAAAATCACTTCCAGCAGCTCTTTCGCCACCTGAATCCCTTCTTCTCTCCCCGCCTCTTTGTTGTCTTTCGTCGCTTCCATCCGTTTCAACACCGATTCCGGGATCTTGATTCCCGGCACCTCATGATGGAGGAAAAGCGCATTGCGGTAGCCGATTAAAGGCATCACCCCGATGAATACCGGGATGCCGATCCCCTTGGTCGCTTCATAAAGATTAAGGGCCCCCTGCTCGTCATAAACCGGCTGGGTCATGATAAAATCCGCACCCGCCTCCACCTTTTTCATCAGCCGCTTCACTGCCGCATCCAGATTGCGCACATGGGGATTAAAGGCTGCTCCCACCACAAAGCGCGCTTTCTGCTTCAGCTTTCTCCCCGAAAAAGAAATACCTTCATTCAGCTGCTTCACCATGCGGATCAGTTCGATCGAAGACAAGTCATAAATGGAGCTGGCCCCCGGCAAATCGCCGATCCGTGTCGGGTCCCCCGTAATCACCAGAATCTGATCGATCCCCAATGCATGAATGCCCATCAAATGTGACTGCTGGCCCAACAGATTCCGATCGCGACAGGCGACATGCAGAAGCGGATCAATGCCAAGGCGATCCCGTAAAATTGCGCCCAAAGCCAAATTGCTCATCCTTGCCGTCGCCAGGGAATTGTCGGCCATCGTGATCGCATCCACGCCGGCGCGGTGGAGCCGTTCAGCCCCAAGCAAAAACTGAGAAATGTCCAGATCTTTCGGCGGATCAAATTCGCAAATAATGGCCCGGCCGCTTTTCACCTTATCGACGACATGGGGATTGGACCGTGCGCGAACGGCAATCGATTCAACCGCCCCGTCATAAATGGCATCGGAAGAAGGGTTTGTCCGTTTTACCTTTTCTCTCCCCTCCAAAGCCGCCGCCAGTTTGCGGATGTGATCCGGAGTCGTCCCGCAACATCCCCCGAGAAGACTGACACCCTGATCCACCAGAAGATGGGCAGTTTCCTCAAAATAATCCGGCGAAGACTTGTAATGAAGCTTTCCTTCGCTCATGCCCAGCCGTCCGGCGTTGGGAAAGGAAGTGAGGATCATCCCCTCAGGCACGATCGTTTTTTCCAGCGCGCGCAAAATCTCCATCGGTCCGAGCCGGCAATTGAGCCCGACTCCATCGGCCCCCCGTTCCGCCAGAAGCCCGAAAGCCTCTGTAAGCGTATAGGCATCCCTGGTTCTGCCTACTTCCAGCATGGAGAGTTGAGCGATGATCGGCAATGAGGTGAGCGGACGGATCACCTCGACCGCCAGCAAGATTTCCTTCAAATCCAAAAAGGTTTCCAGCAAAATGCCGTCCACTCCGGCCAGCAGCAGCGCTGTCGCCTGCTCTTCATACATCGCGCGATATTCCTCTTCATCAAACACCGGAACCCGCCCGGCGCAAATCGAACCGATCGCCCCGATCACATAAGCATCATCCCCGACGGAATCGCGCGCGATCTTGACAGCTTCCCGATTCATCCGAATCACTTTGTTGTCCAGCCCATAGCGGGTTAACCGCTCACGGTTTGCCCCGTAGGTGTGCGTTTCAATCACCCGCGCTCCCGCTTCGTAATAAGCCTGATGCACTTCGCTGATCAGGGAGGGGTTACTGAGCACCAGCTCTTCAGAGCAATGGCCGATCGAAACTCCCAGCTGGTACAGGTAAGTGGTAAGGGCTCCATCCCCCACGATCAAAGAAGACTTCAGCTGTTCCAGCAGCCCCGGTTTGCGCATTTCTCTTTTCCTCCTTACCTCGCATTAAAATATCTGGCTTCCGGATGGGCAAATACCATGGCAGAGACGGAAGCTTCCGGTTCCATCATAAAACCGTCCGTTAAAGCGACACCGATTTGTTCCGGTTTCAGCAAGCGGAACAGCTTAGCCTGATCCTCCAGATCCGGGCAGGCCGGATAACCGAACGATACGCGAATCCCTTGATATTTTGCGGCGAATCTCTCTTTCATTGTCATCGAAGCAGGATCGGGAAAGCCCCAGACCTTGCGCATCACCTGATGCAAATGCTCGGCAAACGCCTCTGCCATCTCCAGGGCGAGCACCTGCAAAAGATGGGAATCGAGATAATTGCCTTGATCTTTCCATCTTTCGGCCAATTCACGCACATTGCCGCCGGCTGTCACTGCCAAAAACCCGACATAATCCATCTCTCCCGATTCAACAGGGCGAACGTAATCAGCCAGACAAAGATAGGGCGATGCTGTCTGCCGTGGGAAAGAAAAGCGTTCAAGCACACGGGAGGGATCGGCCGGGTCATAGATGAGAATATCATTGCCAACCGATTGCGCCGGGAAAAACCGGTACATCCCCTGCGGTTTCAAAAGCCCTTCCCGTGCAGAGCGATCAATCAGGTGATCCACATATTGTTTTAATTCAACCGCCTTCTCATTTCCCGACCGGAGCAATTGTTCGACGTTGCCGCTGAGGCCAAGGTGTTTGCCCAGAAGCATTTGTTCATTGATATACGGACGCAAATGGGAAAGCGGGTAATCACGGTAAATGTGCTGCTCCAAATCCGGCGGGACAAAAATCGGCGCCTTGCGGTCAACACTGCTTTTCACCAGCGTCATGGTAACCGCTCCCGCTCCAGATTCGCCTGCTTTTGCCTGTGCTGCCCGCTGCTTCTCGTTTAACTCCGACCGGAGGCGAATCCGCTCTTCCGGATTCATCAAACGATTGGCCAGTTCCAGACCGTTCATGGCATCTTTGGCGTAAACAACTGCCCCATCGTATTCAGGGGCAATCCTCGTTTCCGTAAACTTGCGGGTGAGCGCGGCCCCTCCCACCAAAATGGGCACATTGATATTGGCCTTTTTCAAATCCTGTGCTGTGACCACCATCTGCTGAGCCGATTTTACCAGCAGCCCGGACAGCCCGATCAAATCGGGTTTCTCTTTCCAATAGGTCTCAATCAATTGCTGTGGCGGCACTTTGATCCCCAGATTGATCACTTTGTAACCATTGTTGGCCAGAATGATCTCCACCAGGTTTTTCCCGATATCGTGCACGTCGCCTTTGACAGTGGCCAGCATGATCGTCCCCCGGGTGTGCGTTTCCACCTGATCCATATGCGGCTCAAGATAGGCGACCGACGCTTTCATCACTTCCGCGCTTTGCAGCACTTCGGCGACGATCAACTGATTGTCGTTAAAAAGGCGTCCCACTTCATCCATGCCGGCCATCAATGGGCCGTTGATAATATCGAGCGGGGAGTATTTGGCCAAGGCCTGATCCAAATCCTCAAACAACCCGTCTTTGCTCCCTTCGACGACATATCGGGCCAGCCGCTCTTCCAGGGTGAAGTGTTCCAGGGGTTGTTTTGCTTCCACTTTCTTCGAGCGGTAAAAAGAGGTGAACTCAGCCAAAACGGCATCATAGTTTTCATGATTGGTCTCAAAGAGCAACCGCTCCGCCAGACGCTTCTCTTCATCCGGGATCGAAGCGTAGCGTTCCAACTTTTCCGTATTGACGATCGCATAGTCAAGTCCGGCTTTGGTACACTCATAAAGAAAGACGGCATTCAGCACTTCGCGCCCGGCTGCCGGCAACCCGAACGACACATTGGAGATCCCGAGAATGGTCGAACACGACGGCATCGCTTCCTTAATCCGCCTGATTCCTTCCACCGTCTCCCTGGCCGATCCGATGTATTGTTCATCGCCCGTCCCCACCGGAAATACGAGAGGGTCAAAGATGAGATCCTCAGGCCGCAGTCCATGCCGCTTGACCAGCAAATCAAAGGAACGTCGGGCCACCTCCAATTTTCGCTCTGCCGTGACCGCCATCCCCTCTTCATCAATCGTGCCGACGACAACCGCGGCGCCGTAACGATGAATCAGCGGAACCACTTCGTTAAACCGCTTTTCCCCTTCCTCCAGATTGATCGAGTTGATGATCGCTTTTCCCTGAGAATATTGAAGCGCCCGTTCAACCACTTGTCCATCGGTCGAATCGATCATGAGCGGGGCTTTGATCTTCTTCGTCACAAAAGAGAGAAAGCGCTCCATATCCTGAAGTTCATCCCGGTCGGGATCGGCCAGACAAACGTCGATCACCTGTGCTCCGCCCTTCACTTGCTTGCGGGCGATTTCCGATGCCTCTTCATACTTGCCCTCAATGATCAACTGCTTAAATTTGCGCGAACCGATCACATTGGTTCTTTCCCCGACGAGTATCGGCCGGTTGTCCTCTTCCAGATAAACGGGTTCAATTCCCGAGACTGCCGGAAGATAGGAAGGAACAGGCCGGCGCGGTTTCTTGTCCCGCAGCGCCCCGGCAATCGCCCGGATATGATCGGGGGTGGTCCCGCAACAACCACCTGCCAAATTGAGCCAGCCCGCCTCGGCAAACTCCGCCAGCTTCCGGGCCAGCTGTTCCGGCGTTTCCAGATAGTTGCCGTTCTCATCCGGCAGCCCGGCATTGGGATAACAGCTGACCGCAGCCTGCGACAACCCGGACAGCGTACGGATGTGATCCGTCATAAATTCGGGACCGGTCGCACAATTCAACCCGACAGCCAATGGATTCAAATGTTGGATCGAAAGGTAAAACGCTTCGATGTTCTGCCCGGCCAGCATCGTGCCCATCGGTTCGATCGTGCCGGAAATGATCAGCGGAACCTGTTTTCCCGTCTCGGCAAAAGCCCGCTGAATGCCGATTCCGCCAGCCTTTACATTAAGCGTGTCCTGCGAGGTTTCCAGGAGAAGCAGATCAACACCGCCCTCGATCAACGCCTTGGCCTGAAGATAATACCCTTCCGTCAGCTGCTCAAAGGTTGTTCCCCCGGTAACCGACAATGTTTTGGTCGTTGGCCCCATCGCTCCGGCCACATAGCGCGGCCAATCCGGGGTAGACCATTGATCCCGCGCTTCCACGGCGAGACGGGCCGCAGCCAGATTGATCTCTTCCGTGCGCTGCTCCAATCCGTATTCGGACAAAACCGTTGGTGTCGCTCCGAATGTATTGGTTTCGACGATATCGGCTCCGGCTTCATAGTAAGCTTCATGAATCGAGCGGATCACATCGGGGCGCGTCAGGTTCAACATCTCATTGCAACCGTCCCATTCCTCTCCGCCGAAGTCTTGCGCTGTCAGGTTCGCCCGCTGCAACATGGTCCCCATCGCACCGTCAAGAATCAAAATCTTCTCTTGCAATCGTTTGTGAATCGCTGTTTTTTCCACAATGTCCACATCCCTGTAAAAAATAAAAACACCTTCATCTCCGAAAGATGAAGGCGTGTGTTTGCCAGGTTATTGCTCTCATCTTTCAGAGAAGGTCCTCTCTGCTGGAATTGGCACCACATTGGATTAACCAACAGGTTGCCGGGCTTCTTCGGGCCAGTCCCTCCGCCACTCTGGATAAGAGATCTTTTTAATTATTTAAATAATATATAAATGATTTCGTTTTATGTCAACTCATTTAAAAGAATAATTCTTCTTTCTCCATCTCTTTTTTGGCGCGATACATTTTCTCGGTCGCATCTTTGAATCCCTCAAGATCCCCCATTTCTTCACAGCAATCGGCCAATTCATAATAAATCAGATAGATTCGCTTTTTAAATTTATATTTCACTGCCACTTGAACTGCCCGTTTAAAATACTCAACGGCATCCGTATAGTGCTTCATCTTCTTCATCAGTTGCCCCAGCATCAGCAAGGCGGTACTCTTCTCAAAGGGATCATGCGACTTTTCGGTCCAGCCGAGCGCCTTCTCCAGCACTTCGCGAGCCTCGTTAAATTTGCCCTGCAACATGTATATATGGCCCAGGGAACAATGAACGCGGACAACCTCATCTTTATTGGAAACATGATCACTTAATTCAAGGAGAAACAAAAAGCAGGATTCAGCATCCTCCAGCTGGGAAATCTCCTTGTACGACGTACCCAAAATGTTCCACAGACGGAACATCTCATCATAATCTTTGCTGGACATCGCCATCATCGCCCCTTCACGGGCATAACGGATGGCATCATGGTACATCTTCATCCGTCTTAACAGCCCGGCTTTCAGCGAATACATCTGGATGACCATCTCTTTGTTCTGGATCTCGGATTGATACTGCCAAAGCTCGTCGAGATTCTTAAGCGCTTCATCAATCCGGCCTAGTTTCTCCAGATAGATCACGCGGTTCAGGGACAGCTGAAACTGAATTTGCTCCGGGCTTTCGTTTTGCTCCCGGCATGCTTCCAGACCGCGTTCCACATATTTCAGCGCCTGTTCATAATCCTTGTGGGTTGCGCGGCACTGTGCCAGACCGCAATAGCTCACCGCTTCCAGATTGCTTTTGGGAGAGTAGGGGTCCTGATAGGCAAGGCGAATCGCTTCGCTCAGTTCCCTTTCGGCTTTGCGCCAATCCTTTTTGGCTGCGTAAATTCTGCCCTTTAAATAATGAATGGTCGCCTGGTGCCGGGAAAACGTTTCCTCCGAAATATTGGATAACAGTACTTGCGCCCGTCCGGGATTGCCCAGTCCGATCATCGTCTCGATCGCCGTAAACTTTACCTGCATACTTTCCAAGCTTTCGCTGTCTTTTTCGATCATTTCAGGAATTTCACTTAAATCAAGACCTAATTTACTCATTAAATACAAAACTTTATCTTTATTTACATGGGGAACCCCGCGTTCGATATTGCTGATCGTCGCCGTGGAAATATGCTCATCAGCCAGGTCCTCGAGCCGCAAGCCACGTTCTTTGCGCACTTTACGGATGAATTTGCCAATTTCACTCATTTCAATCACATTCATCGGCGATCTCCCTTTCGGAATACTTGTTATTTCTATATTACTTCATCTATTTTATTTTATAAAGAAATGAATAAATAAAAATTACCATATATAGGAGTGTAATTTTTTCCAGTCGAAAACCTGAAAGAAAAAGCCGGGTGCATCTGGACATCCCGGTCAATCTTTCACAATTTCAACATGATTCGTTCTTTGGATTACCATCGCCCAGGTGCTCCCGTTTCAAGTACTGAACAAACCCGAAAACAAAGATTTGGTGCGTTTTTTCCACTTTTAAGATTGGAGCTGAACGGTAAAATTTGCCGAACAGTAAATCAGGATATTGATATGCATGATCCGCTCAAAATACCCGTTCTGCGGCAGTGACCACAAATCGCTCTCCCGCCACCGCCAGCAGCGACAACCCTCCCCCGCTGATAAGTCCCGTGATCACGCGGAGAAGATTGTTGCTTTCGCGCCAACCCCATTTTTGCGTAAAACCGTCAACCAGCATCGGAATCTGGCTGATGATTCCCAGATACCATGGCAACCGCAGCGGCATAAAGAAGAACACCGGGATCAGCCCATACCCGAGCAGGATACTGAAACAGCGGGCACAAATCGGCATCGGTTTTCCCCTGATGCGCAAACAGCGCTCCGGACGCCGGTGACAAGGAACGCATTCCGCCCACTTCATCCACCATCCCATCCTTTTCCCTCCCCGCTAATGACAGCTGCAATTGGGCATATCGCAGTCGCAATCCGGCCCATCACAATTAAAATGATGGCAATTGCATTCCGGCACATTTTTATGAAAATGATGGCAATTGCAATCAGGGCAATCCATCGGTAAACAATCACAGGAATCACAGACAGTGCAGTCATTTTTTCCTTTTTTCCGCTTCCTCCTCCGACAATAACAGTAACCCCAAAACAACGAAAACAAGACGGCAGCCGCCAGCAAAATCCCCCCTGCCATCCATTGCTGTTTATAAAAAAGCACGCCGGCCGACAAATATAAAATGAGATTTAAAGTAAGCTGCACAAAAAACACACGATTTTCCCCTTTACAGCCATTTGCTGTTGGTGTTTATAATCTTTCTCAAAATCCCCTTTAACTCGCTTTAATGCAGGAATTCTCCACTTCCTAGAATAAAGCAATTTGCCCATTTCAGAAATAGTGCAAGCAAGGCGGAAAGAGCCCGGAACTCAAAAAATCCCCTCCAAAATCATGCAATTTAACAAGCCTGCTGTGATGCAAGCCCGGCAATTACAGCGAATGTTTTTGAATGAAATTGAATGATTTTGATAGATAATGATTGTTTTTTGAAAGGGTTTTCGTTATTATAAAGGTGAACTCATGAGGTGATCAAAATTGTTGACTCCACAGCGGCATCAATTGATTCTGACAATGTTAAAACAACAGGGCGTTGTCAAAGTGCAGGAGTTGGTAGACGCTACCCAGGCTTCTGAATCGACGGTTCGCCGCGACCTGATTGAATTGGAAAAACTCAAGCTGTTAAAACGCGTCCACGGCGGCGCTGCCCTGCTTCAGGGCAAAGGTTCCGAGCCCAGCATCGCGGAAAAGTTCGCGAAAAACCTGGAAGAAAAGAAAGCGATCGCACGGCATGCCGCCACCTTGGTGGAAGATGGAGACTGCATCTATCTGGACGCCGGAAGCACGGTCGGGGAGCTCATCCCTTATCTGTCCGGCAAACAAATCGTTGTGGTCACCAACGGTCTTTCCCATCTTGACCGGATGGATGCCACCAACATCAAATGCCATATTCTGGGCGGAATGGTAAAAGCGTCTACCAAGGCAGTGATCGGAAGCATGGCACTCGATCAACTCCGCCACTTTCGCTTTGACCGTTGTTTTCTGGGGGTAAACGGAATTCACCCGGAAATGGGGTATACCACTCCCGATCCCGAGGAAGCCCGGTTGAAAAGATTGGCCCGCACCCTGTCCGGCCAAACCTATGTCCTGGCTGATCAGAGCAAATTTGCCGAAATCTCCTTTGCCCAATTCGCCGAGATCGAAGAGGCTGTTCTTGTAACAAGCCGGATTCCTGAAGAAAGCCGGGCAGCCTATGAAAACAAAACTTATGTAATCGAGGTTGGAACGCCATGATTTATACCGTAACCCTCAATCCATCAATCGATCTTGTGGTCAACGTACCATCTTTTCAGCTGAACGGACTCAACCGGATGCAGAAAGAGCAGAAATTTCCCGGAGGAAAAGGGATTAACGTCTCCCGCGTCCTCAGCCGGCTGGGAGCGGAGACAACGGCCCTCGGCTTTATCGGCGGATTTACGGGCGCTTTCATCCGCGACACTTTGCACGAGGAAGGAATCGGAACCGATTTTATCCGGGTAGACGGTGACTCGCGCATCAACATCAAACTGAAGACGGAAGACGGCGAAACTGAAATCAACGGGCAAGGGCCTTCCATCAGCGAAGAACAGATTGCCCTGCTTCGGGAAAAACTGAACGCACTCGCTGAAGGAGATGTGCTCGTTCTTGCCGGCAGCATTCCGCGCTCCCTGCCCGCCGGTCTGTATGAAGATCTGACCGGGATCCTCAGCCCGCGGGGAGTCAAAGTGGTTGTCGATGCCTCCGGTGAAGCACTCGGCAAGGTGATCGCCCATCGCCCTTTTTTGATCAAACCGAATCATCATGAACTGGGGGAACTGTTCGGCGTTACCCTGACCAATGCCATGGAGATTCTTCCCTATGGACACCAACTGCTTGAGCAGGGGGCCCGACACGTGATCGTCTCCATGGCCGGGGCGGGTGCGCTCCTCTTTGCGGAAGAGGGAACCTATCAAGCCACTGTCCCCCAAGGAAAAGTGATCAATTCTGTCGGGGCCGGCGATTCGCTGGTTGCCGGTTTTCTGTCCACCTACGTCCGGACGGGGGATCTTCTGGAATCGTTCCGATGCGGCATCGCTGCCGGAAGCGCAACTGCTTTCTCTTCCGATTTGTGCACCAAAAACCAAGTGGAACAGCTGCTTCCGCAAGTGAAAATCAAGCCGGTCGTCCATCCCATTGATTTGGGAGCAATTTAGCAACTGACCAATCACCCGGTTTTATCCCCTTCAGCGGCTGATAAAACCGGGAACCGATACTTTCAGGGAGGTGCCCTGCGATGAAGATTACGGATCTGCTAAAAGAGGATACGATCATCATGGAACTCCGGGCTGGCGATAAAAGCGCTGTCATTGATGAACTGGTCGAAAAGCTGGCCGGAGCCGGCTGCTTGCATGACCGTGAAGAATACAAGCAGGCCATTTTGAAACGGGAAGCTCAAGGATCGACGGGGATCGGCGAGGGCATTGCCATCCCGCACGCCAAAACCAAGGCGGTAAAAACTCCCGCCATCTGTTTCGGACGGAGCCTGAAAGGGATTGACTATGAATCCCTGGACGGACAGCTTGCCCGTCTCTTCTTTATGATCGCCGCTCCGGAAGGGGCTGATGAAACTCATCTGGAAACATTATCCCGCCTGTCGGTATTGCTGATGGATCATGACTTCCGCGAAAAACTGAATCAGGCCGGGACAGCAAAGGAAGTGATCGCTTTAATCAATAACAAAGAAGCGGATCAGGAGGAGGAAGACAGCATAGAAGAACAAACAGAACCGGAAAAACTGATCCTTGCCGTCACCGCTTGCCCGACCGGAATCGCCCATACCTACATGGCGGCTGATGCCCTCAAGGCCAAAGCAGCGGAGATGGGCATCAGGATCAAAGTGGAAACCAACGGATCCACCGGGATCAAAAATCGCCTGACCCCGGCGGAAATTGAACAGGCCACCGCCATTATCGTCGCAGCGGACAAGCAGGTGGAAATGGACCGGTTCGCCGGAAAACACGTACTTCAGGTACCCGTCGCTGATGGAATTCACAAAGCAAAAGCGCTCCTTGAACGAGCTTTGAAACAGGATGCACCCATTTATCAGGGGCGGGGAAACGTCGAAAAGGAAACAGCGGGAAAACAGCGGCTCGGCTTTTACCGCCACCTGATGAACGGGGTCAGCAACATGCTTCCCTTTGTTGTCGGCGGAGGAATTTTGATTGCGCTTTCATTCGCATTTGGCGGAATTCACGCGAATGGGCCGATCGCCCAAATCTTGAATCAAATCGGCGGGGCGGATGGAGCTTTTCATTTCATCGTGCCGATTCTGGCTGGTTTTATCGCCTCCAGCATAGCCGACCGTCCCGGTTTTGCTCCTGGTGCTGTCGGCGGTTTTCTGGCGGCAAACGCGGGTGCGGGCTTTCTCGGCGGCCTGATTGCCGGATTTTTGGCCGGTTATGTCGTCGTGGGCCTGAAAAAGGTGTTTTCGATCCTGCCTCAGCAACTGGAAGGGATCAAGCCGGTTCTCTTATATCCCTTATTTGGAATCATGATTACAGGTATCCTGATGATCACTGTCATTAACGGACCGGCGGTTCTGCTCAACAAAACGCTCACTTCCTGGCTGGGCAGCCTCAGCGGAACCAACGCGGCCATCCTCGGCTTGATTCTGGGCGGCATGATGGCCGTGGACATGGGCGGCCCGATCAATAAAGCGGCTTTCACCTTCGGACTGGCCGCACTGCAGACCGGAAACCAGCTTCCGCATGCAGCCGTCATGGCCGGCGGAATGGTACCGCCGCTGGGCATTGCGCTGGCAACCACTTTCTTTAAACACAAATTTACCGATGCCGAGCGTAAATCCGGCCTGACCAACTATTTGCTGGGTGCTTCCTTTATTACAGAAGGAGCAATCCCGTTTGCCGCAGCCGATCCGGTACGCGTCATCGCCAGCTGTATCATCGGCTCTTCCATCGCCGGCGCGCTCAGCATGTTGTTCGGCATTCATCTGCCTGCCCCCCACGGCGGACTGTTCGTGATTCCGCTCGTCAACAAACCACTGCTCTATATTCTCGCGATTCTCATCGGCTCTGCCGTTACGGCGGCAATGCTCGGAATCTGGAAGAAAAAAGTGCAATAAACCAAGAATCCGGCCCTCGTTCGCGGGGGTATTTTTTCTCCTTTGAAATTGACAAAAGATTGTAAATAAAAGGAAAATGGGATATTATTGGGTTGTAATGCATCATTTTCAAATGAATGGAGATGTTCTGTGATGCCCTTTAAAAGAAAGGTTTTCTCCCTGGCGGTGATCAGTTTTCTCCTTATCACCGGCTGCACCGGGCATGAAAAAGCCCCGACCCCGGAACCGAAGCCCGCTCCCCCTGCCTCATCCGTCCCGCCCTCCCACCAGCAGACCCCCTCTCCTCAACAATCCACTCCGGGCGACAAACCCGCACCGATCAATGCCAAAAACAAAGCTCTCGTTCTGGAGATCAAACAGCGCGCCCAGCAGGGGAAGATTTTGCATTACCGCTTTATTTGCGGCAAATCCCTCATCGATTCCGATGTTCATCAAGATTTGGGAAATCCGGACACGACCGAGTCGGCGGGAAAAGGGATTTATGATACTTATAAAAAACAAGGCCTTGCTTTTGGCTTCAATCACGGGTTGCAGATTTTTGACATTCGCTCCTACTCTGCGGAAATCCAAAAGCTCACGTACCGGGACATCACCGAAACATTGGGCCGGCCTTCATCCGTCAACAGCATCAGCCACCAAAAAATCCTCGTTTACAAGGTGAATTCCAAATATCAATTAAAATTTATTTTTAATGAACCAATCTCCGGTTCGACGCATCTGGATCATTATTCCGTCTTCTATCCCCCGGCCGCAGTCAATAATATGGCCGGCTGACAAAAATGCGGGGCGTGGTGTTTCCTTCCCGCCTTCAGGTTTCACCGGAAGAAAACCCACGCCCTGCTCTTGGTTGAAATCTTTATCTTTAATAAAATTATAATCCATCATTCATGAATCTGTCATATTTAGGCATATAAAATTCTATATATCTCATTGGTTTCCCGCTAAAATATTTGATAGGGATTTACCCGACCAATGTCTAAATCTATCTTTTGGCACGACAATGCAATGAATGGGTTTCTACAAGGAAAGGCCGGTTTTTTTAGATAGACATTTCACTTAAGTGTGGTGATCAGATGAAAAAATGGCTTTTCATTTTATCGATCCCCCTGGTGGCAGCAGGACTGGTCGTCGCCGTGATGTCAATGCACAAATACAAAACCTACGGGGAACAAGCAGCCGCAACGCGGGCGATGGAAGCAGTAAAACCTGCTGCGCCAAAACCGGTGCCTTCCAAGAATGTTGTGATCTACTTCTCTCCCCATGCTGATGATGAAGTTTTGACCATGGGGGTTCCGCTCATTAACGACATTCGGGCGGGAAAAGAAGTATATCTGGTGCTGATGTCGCCGGGAAGCCATTCGTTTGCACGTGAACGGATCAACGGAGCCTACGACATTGAATCCAATCGTGCAGAATTGGCCGGAAAAAAATTAAAAGACAATCTGTACAAATCCTATCACGATCCCTATAAGGAACATTACAAAGACGGATGGCTCACCCGCAAAGAATTCGGGGATGCGCGCCTTCGTGAATTTTACCTGGCTGCTGCCGCTTTTGGCATTCCCAAGGACAGAATTCGGGTATACAATGTGGTAAACGATAATTTTCTGTACAGTCAGGTAAGAGCCATTATGGCGTCATATGCCAAAAAGTTCCCCGATGCAACCTTTAAAACGATGTCCCGCTATGATGTTCATCCTGACCATGCCATGTGCGGCCGGGTTATGGATGATCTGTTCCGGGAACACATCGTCAAGCACTGGGTCGCCTATCTCTCGATCACAACTGACCGGATCATGAAAGTGAAGGTTCCCGGAAGCCAGATGGTTGTTCTCCGCAATCCGGCCGATAAAGCCATTCTTCTTCGGGCGTGCAAAGCCTATAACATCTGGAAGCCGACAGAAGGGCTTTATGCGATCGGTTACCACAGTGTTCCGATTGAATTTGATATGCTGATGAAAAAACCTTATACAAAAAAAGTTCCATTATAGTTGCAAAGCCACCTCCTCATCTCGCGGGTGGCTTTTCCCGAAAAAAGGCGATCCGCCCTGATCAGGAGCAGATCGCCTTTTTTTCAACAGTGCTTTATCCATTTTGAATCGGTTCCAACCGGGCGAACTCTTCCTCCGTAAACAGCCTCGAACGGATGACAAACCGAACCCCCAGCGGAATCTCCAATGAAAAGGAAGCCCCTCTCCCTTTGACAACATCAACGGTTAACTGGGTATGTTTCCAGTATTCAAACTGGGAACGGGACATATAAAAAGGACATCCGGCAATCTCGCCCAGTCGGACATCGCTGCTTCCGATCCGAAAAGTTCCTTCTTTAAAACACATGGGAGAGGAGCCGTCACAACAACCGCCGCTCTGGTGAAACACCAGCTTTCCATGCTGCTTGCTCAGCTGATCAATAACCTTTTTCGCCTCGGGCGTAACCAGAACGCGTTTGACTGTTGCCATGTCCTCCACTGTCCTTAAAAGAAGCCCATCGGCTTTTTATCATAGGAAATCAGGAGATTTTTCGTTTGGCGATAATGTTCCAGCATCATTTTATGCGTTTCCCGTCCGATTCCCGATTGTTTGTATCCGCCAAAGGCCGCGTGTGCCGGGTAGAGATGGTAGCAGTTCACCCAGACGCGCCCGGCCTGAATCCGTCTGGCAATCTGATAAGCTTGATGCGCATCCCGTGTCCAGACACCGGCACCCAAGCCGTAGAGCGTGTCATTGGCGATTTCGAGCAATTGCTTTTCATCCTTAAACGTCGTCACCGAAACGACGGGGCCAAAGATTTCCTCCTGGAAAATCCGCATTTTGTTGTGGCCGACAAACACGGTTGGCTCAATGTAATAGCCGTCGGGGTACTTGTCGTTCTTGTACGGCTTTCCACCCGTCAGGCATTTGGCTCCCTCTTCGCGGCCGAGCTGGATATAGTTCAGGATCTTTTCATACTGGTCGTTGGAAGCTTGTGCTCCCATCATCGTTTCGGGGTCGAGCGGGTCCCCCATTTTAATTTTCTTCACGCGTTCCATAGCCCGTTCGATAAATTCTTCGTAAATCGACTCCTGAATCAGGGCCCGGGACGGACAGGTGCAGACTTCCCCCTGGTTCAAGGCGAACATCGTAAATCCTTCCAGGGCTTTATCGAGGAAGTCATCATCTTGTGCCAGCACGCTTTCCGTGAAGATGTTGGGCGATTTCCCCCCGAGTTCCAGCGTGACCGGAACAATATTTTCCGAAGCGTACTGCATAATCAGGCGTCCGGTGGTCGTCTCACCCGTAAAGGCCACTTTCCCCACTTTCGGCGAGGTGGCGAGCGGCTGGCCGGCTTCGGGACCAAATCCGTTGACCACATTAAGCACGCCGGGCGGCAGCAGATCAGCGATCAGTTCCACAAACAGAAGGACGGTAGCCGGAGTCTGTTCGGCCGGCTTTAACACCACGCAATTGCCGGCAGCCAGAGCGGGAGCCAGTTTCCATGCCGCCATGAGCAGCGGAAAATTCCAAGGGATGATCTGGCCCACAACGCCGACCGGTTCTTTGATATGAAGGGAGAGCGTATTGGCATCGATTTCGGAAACGCCGCCCTCTTCCCCGCGAATCACGCCGGCAAAATAGCGAAAATGATCAATTGCCAGTGGAAGGTCCGCATTCAGTGTTTCACGGATCGGTTTTCCGTTATCCCACGTTTCTGAAAGCGCTAACTTTTCCAGGTTTTCTTCGAGACGATCAGCAATTTTCAAAAGGATATTGCTTCGTTCCGCGACGGAAGTGTTTCCCCATTTTTCTTTTGCCTGGTGCGCTTTTTCCAATGCCAGATCGATGTCTTCCTTTTGAGAGCGCGGCACTTTGGTGAACACCTTGCCATTGATCGGAGACGGATTGTCAAAATACTCCCCGCCGAGCGGCGGAACCCACTCTCCCCCGATAAAGTTCTCGTATCGCGGCTTGTAATGAAGCAGGCTTCCTTCGGTATTTGGCGCTTTAAAACCGGATAACTTCACACTCATCAGCGGCTTCCTCCCTCAGCTTTTTTTGCAAACCAACCATGAACTGCTGAACAACAATATAATTATTATTTAGCAATAGATTCAAAAATTCCTGCCCAATAAGGAAATTTATTTAAAAAATTCATTCATTTTAAAATATGGATTTGTCCCACATACAAACAGGGGCCAAAGAGAGCAAAAGATATAAAAACCACCCGCCAAAATGCGGCGGGCCTGCCTGTGTCAGTTGTTGATATAGCGTTCAAACACAAAGCCAAAGTCTTTCACATGGTATTTCTCACGGGTCTCGACGAGCCAGTTAAATGCCGCCTGGTTCAGCCCTTTAAACTGTTCGACCAAATTGTTATCATCATTCTTGAACGAACTTAAGGTGGTGGAGGCCAATTCCAGACTCTGTTTGGCAAATGCCAGAAGAATCTCGTTTTCACGCGAGAGTTCCGCAATCTTCACCAGCGCTTTGTATAAATCCTTAAGTTCCTCAAGATGCTTTTTGTGCACATCGATTGTATATTGTTTGGAACCCATGGTAAACTTGATCTCAACATCCAGATCAATCGAACCGGCTGTTTCCAGCATCACATTGGCGATTTTGTGAGCATGGTAATCATAGCGATGAAGCATCCGCTTTTTGCTCGTGGCACTGGTACCATCCAAATGAATCAGGGCTTTGTTCGTAAAACAGTACTCATCCGATTTTGACTTGATGAGAAAGAAAATTTTCTCGCCATCTTCATGAAGCACATAATCGTCTGTGTCCACCTTATCGTAATTTTCCGGCTTGATCACACTTCCGACATCACTGATTCCCAACACATCGGCGGCAACTTTTCCAAACATCGGATCAACCTTTCCCATTTGAAATCAAAACATTGTCATTCTATTCCAAAATCATTATAACACAATTTGTCAGTATCACCTGCCATGCTGATCCGTTCTGACTCCGTCTTGTAAGTTGAGGATCATGGCAAAAAGCGGAACCAAGCAGGAGAGAGGAGGCATTCACCGTGAACGATCCGTTGCCACCCGTGCATTTGGACAAACGGTATTGGGCACAGCTGACCGATTTGCCGGACAGGGTCCAATGGGTGATCGAAAAACTTGAACAATCATTGCAAATCATGAGGGAAAATCAATCGGAGACTGGGCAGGTGTTAAAAACGGCGCAACAATTGAGCCACATGCTCGGGGAAATGGATCTGGAGATCAACAGTTTTGAATTGGATGAAGTGACGAGGGAAGTGATCAACGCGCTGCTGGACCGGACTTATGTGGACGAAGCATATGAGGAAGTACTGGAGTTGGATGCCATGCTCGATCAGTTATGGGAGAATGGTTTCCTCGATGACTCCGACCCGATGGCAGAAGAGGTGGCAACTGCCATCAGCCATTTATCCGACTGTTTTGTCAGTTGCGGCGACCGGCTGAAAAAAACGCGCGCTTCCGAAGACATTCATACGATCATCGAAGCCATCGAGACCGTCATCTCCGGCTTTAAAGAACTGCTTCGATAACGGATGCGGTCATTTTCTCCATTTTAAACCGGGAATAAGTCGGGGAACACGTTTTTTGTATTCCAGATACTGTTCACCAAACGTTTGAACCATCAACCTCTCTTCAATACGAATACGGATCAGGAAAAGGATCAGAATCCCGAGAAAGCCCAGGAATAAGACACCAGCCCCGGTCGAGAGCGCAGAGCCAAGCACCATCCCGATAATTCCGGTATAAATCGGATGCCTCGTGATTCGGTACGGCCCTTCCGTGCATAATCGGTGAGCCTCTTTAACCACTGCGACCGATGCCCACATTTTCCCCAGTTTCCATCTGGCCCATAAAGTGAACAACGTCGACCCAGCCAGCAGAACCGCGCCGACAACCTGCAACCAGAGAAGGTGAAAAGCCAAAGCTCCCGGATACCGGACAGCAATGTACTGGATCACACCCCAGAAAAGCAGAAGGATCATCCAGTCAAACCGGAGGCGCCTTTGCTGCACGGCCGGAGCATGATAATGATTGTAAATCGCTCCGCCGATCCAGGCCAGGATAAAGATTCCCCAACAGATCAGGTTCAAATGAACAAAATTCATATTCTTCTCCCCAAATCCAATGGATATCCTCAACCGCCGCTGGCTTAATTCAATCATACGACAAACCGGCAGAAAATTGCCCCAAGGTTTTCAAAACCATTTAACCACACTTGCAACGCCGGCGCCGTCTTTCCATCCCACACACTGATCCCCTTCATTTCCCCTCCTCGCCGGACTTCTCCAATTGCTTTTAAGCTTGTGAACAGCCTCCCTCTTCCCCTGCCAGGACATTTTTTACAAAAAATAGGAGAATGCACAGTCGTTTTTTGTCATGGTCAAATATGATATACCGAAATTACCGTTAGGGGGTGAAACGAATGGGTGCTTCATGCGGTTCGTGTTACAGTTCCTGTTACGGGTCGTGCTACGGTTACGGATTTGGCTGGAGAAGCCTGCTGATCTTCCTGCTCGTCATCGCCACGATCTTTGTCTTTATCTGCGGAGGATTTGGATGTTAATTAGAAAAACAGCTACACAAATGAACTTCGCATCGGATTCCCTCCCGTATCATGCAATAGCCACGCCAAATCCGAATTAAGCCGATCTTTGTCACAATTTGCAAAGTCGCGACCCATTTTTCCTCCTTCAAAAACATTTCCCGCATCAGTCGGGACTTGTGACTCAAAAACAACCTCCTGCCGAGTTCTCAACCATCGGTCAGACATTTCCTCAAGGGATGTTGGGGCCAGGATATTTCCGGCCATCCAACATCCTTTCGTCTGTTTGATGACATTCCTGCCGGCCATGAATTTTTCAACACAAACATGCCGACTTGCGGCGAAAACGCTGCCAGCATGAATTTTGAACATTTTTCATCAACTGAACAACATGTATTTATCAGAATTAAAAAATATATTATACTTTTATCATTCATAAATAAATGAAAGGAGATTCGGATGAAAAAATTCATTTTGCCTCTTCTTTCTTCATTGGCCGTCTTCTGGCCATCAGTCCCGCAAGCCCTGGCTGCAACCGATATCTATGCCAATTATGCGGAACTGTCATCGCACTATAAACAGGGCACGGATTATACGATTGAAACCCAGTCGAAACCAAACGATGTGCTGATTCTGGCCATTCATGGCGGAAGGATCGAGAAGGGAACCGATCAACTGGCAAAAGCAATCGCGCAGGACGATTACAGTTACTACATATTTAAGGCAAACATTTATAAAGACACCAATAACGATGACCGGAACGATTTACATTTAACCGCTTCCCACTACGATGAACCAACCGCCCTGCAAATGACGGCACAAAAAAACCGCATCGTTTCTCTCCATGGAGCCAAGGGCACGGAAAAAATCGTTTACATGGGAGGACTCAACCAAAATTTAATGAGCAATCTCTCAGAGCGGTTGACTGCCGCCGGTTTCCGTGTCGAGAATGCCCCTGACAATCTCAACGGGAACCACCCGGAAAACATCGCCAATAAGAATCGGATTCTCCAAGGAGCGCAGATGGAACTCACCACAGCCCAGCGCGATGAGCTCCTGAACGATTCTGCCAAGATGCAAAAATTTGCTGATGCCGTCCGTGCAGCCATCTCTGCCTCCTCTTCCCATCCGGATGGCAGAACCTATGAATTTGGGAGCGACAACTTTTCCAACTCCATTTGGCTCAACGGTGGCAATCCGTTTTATCTGACCGGTGACGATTACCTGAAAGGCGTCCAAAGCCCCATTGATCCGAGCCAAAAAGAAAAAATTCGCTTTGATTTTTATGACCAAAACGGAAAACTCGTGTTATCCCACTCGGCCGAAGCTGTTGGCCACAAACGGTTCAGCTATTCCACCGGCCTCCCAACCGGCTACTATAAAATAAAAATCGTGAACGTTTCTGGACACCCCTCCTGGATCTACGGAGGCCTTGTCTATTAAAACCAAAACATGCATGGGACTTTCTCATCCATGCGTGTTTTTCTGTAAGGAGATCTTCATGCTATCAATCAAACGGCAAACCTCGCCCGCTTCATCTGTTTGCTCCTCAGTCCCTAGGCTCGCCGGCCTGAGACTCCCTCCGTGAATCCATTTTTTACACTTCTGTGACACTGGATCCATCGCCGATGCGACTCCAACTGATTGATAATTTTTTCTTTAAATACTTTCATTGTTATTCTCTCTTCCAGGGGTACCAAATCATTCGGTCTGAAATTCATTTATTTTTCAATCTCCTCTTTTCATTCTTTGAGTTAAGTCCGTATAATTGTGTAAAAATGGCAGCTGCGAAAAATAATTGAGCCATGGTGAAATTCCTCGGTTAGAATAGTAGTTGGCAAGCATCCCCAAACAAGGAGGGTTTCACAATGGCTCAATACCAGATTACCGTAGATTCAGAGATTTTGCATCACCTGTTTTTGAAAGATTCAAAAGATGATGGAG
>NZ_JAECVX010000006.1:0-212079 GCF_016055105.1 Thermoactinomyces sp. CICC 10523 | reverse complement strand
AAGGGGGATCCTCACTTCCAAAATGAGGCACTGGGTCGGAGCCGTGGAGGACTGACGACCAAAATTCATCTTGCTTGTGATGGGAAAGGTCGTCCTCTCGCTTTTACCATCACCCCAGGTCAACAGCATGACTGTACCCAATTACAAGCATTGCTGGACTCCATTTGTGTTCCCCGTTTTGGAAAAGGAAGACCTCGTAAGAGGCCGGATCATTTGATTGCAGATCGCGGCTACAGCTATCCATTTTGCCGGCGTCTTCTCCTCAAACGTGGCATTCCCCACACGATTCCAGAGCGTAAAAATCAGGCTGAGCGCCGGTCCAAAAAGCCAGGTCGTCCTCTCTCCTTCAGTAAAGAACGATATGCACGTCGAAACATGATTGAACGTTGTATTAACCGTCTGAAGCAATGGCGTGGCTTTGCCACGCGCTATGAAAAACGGGCGGTTTATTTTTGTGCTGCCATTACCTTGATTTCCCTGATGATTTGGCTCAATTAGTGATTCACCAGACACGCCCTAGTGACTCGATTATTTGATGCCAGTTAACTTGTAAGGTGGCAAACCGCAGGATTGCTCCCATTCATTTCACCTCCTTTAGAGCTTCAACCATGCCAAACCCTTGTGAACCATAAGAGCCGATCCCCGCCTCATAGATCACTTGTTGCATCTTCACCGGGGCCTCTACTTCCAATGGAACAAGATATCCCTTGATATTTTTATCCTTAAAACGGGTTAATACAGCCGCTTTACCCAGTTGGAATTTTTCGGGGCGGTAAAGTTGAATGTGTATCTCCTCCCCTTCCGGAAACTCTTCCTGCCAGCGCAGGTAGTACCAATTCTTTAATGAATTTCGCATACTGTCGTAAAAACGGCTATCCAAGGGATGGCTAAAGACGATTTGGTTATTTTTTTGTATCGGGATCACAATTGGGCTTAACGCTTTGTAGACCATGGTTTCGCTAAAAGATACAGGGGGCAGGAAACAGGTCTCCTGTAATGGGAACTTGAATTCAAACAGATCCAAATGCCCATTTGCCCATGCACCTTCAACAAACCGGTGAACGATCTCTGGCATGATCGAATCGATCTGAAAAGAAAGCGTACCTTTCACTTTCATGACCGAATCCAAGTTCACTCTTGAAGCGAAGTTGCACCGGGAAAAAACAAACGGTTTGTATCTTCTTCCTTTGTATTTCAAACCAGTGTTATGCAACCATTCGGACAGTTCAGGTGCGGCTTGCTTAATGCAACGATAGATATAACTGCTTATGTAGTAGCTCAGATCATAAGGCAACAGGATTTCTTTCGCTAAATGAAATTTCACTTCAACACGCATTTGAAAGAACGTCACCCCTTTCTTCTGTCGTAGAAATTATAATGTTGTTCTTTAAGGAGATTAATTCAAAATAATATTTTCTAATAAATCTATCAACTGCCGTTTTTATTTATCTTTCTGTATTTTATTCTAAAATCCTATTTTCACTTGCTTTTTCTGTGAACCTCCCGGGGATTTTGCACGATTGGAGGTTCACAGACTCTTTCCACTTTAGTTATAATGAAAAATAATTGATATTACTGATGTTCACACACGGGTTTAGTTGCATCCATACTGGGATTGAAACCCCTTTAATGTCGATCATGTAAATATCACCCCATCTGTTTAGTTGCATCCATACTGGGATTGAAACTTCGTAATTGCTGTACACGATGGCTGTCCTGAAAACGTTTAGTTGCATCCATACTGGGATTGAAACTCGGTCATTGACTTGGTATGTTGGGTTTGTGTAATCGTTTAGTTGCATCCATATTGGTATTGAAACACTACGATGATGATCAGACACGAAGAGATGAGCCACGTGTTGAATCGATATCAGGATTAAAAAGGCATCCGTACCTTATTATTCCAAATATATCAAAAGAATAAGACAGATATTCTTACGTGGCTGATTTCGCCCCGGCCAATCTAACAAACCAGGGTATTGCGCCCTGGACTCTTCATTCAGCCTCTTGGTTGATCATTAAGTGTCCAAGTATACCAAAGCTGCTCGTTTATTTCCGTTGTAGAACGGATGAACTTGTACAAGTGATTGCACTAATGCTCCATCATTCCTTGTATGATTGCGAATATTTCGACTTGAATGTCGTTCGTACAGCTACAGGGAACAGGCGATCATCAAACATGCCCCCGCTTGCTCTCCTTCCCCGAAATCTCACAAAAAGACCAGGGAAACAGATCACCCCTGGTCTTTTTATCATGCAAGAATCTGCATAACTATAATGCAATCTCTGTTTTACTTGATCTTCTGCCTAGAGAAGGTCTTGCATGCACCGATATTTCGGTTATGTACATAGAGATCTTACGATCAAGCGTGATCGTTCATAATCTTGGTCACACTCTATTTCACCCTAAAAGGCAAATCTGAGCAGCAATCCAATCAGCCCCTCGTCGGGTGCCTGTTTTCTTTAATAATACCTGTTTGTCGGTTGTACATAACGCACTTTATAGTGATCCAGATTATTTAGATCAACCTTCGTTAAATCTCCCGATATATCGTATCTTTCCAACAGATATTTATATTGACGTTCCGAATCAGACGTTATTTCCGGGTAATGCTTTAGTTCATCAGTATAAACAAATACCTGTATCGAAGCATTATGAAAGGTTTTCTTTAGCTCTCTCAAAAGATTACTTATATCTTCCGGTGCCTTTCCTCCATGCTGATAAACTTCCAAAACCAAATTCAGCGTAAAATGCTCCCCTTTCTTGCTACTTAAGACATGATAGAAAGAGGGGATGTCCTTCCCATACTTCTGGCCAATATTCCCTTCCAAATCGTCATAATCAATCTTCTCTGTGTCTATACTCCTCAAGCTCACATTCTTCTCCAGCAATTTCTGTATATCTGGCTGCACTTGATTTAACCATATCGTCTGTACATAATCATCTCTAAACTCACCGGGAGGGTCATAAATAACCGTTATTTTGGTGCCATCCTGTACTGCACCTTTTATCTGATAATAAGCCCCAAAGATTTCATCTTTCCAAACTTCATCTACCCTAAATGCCTTATGATATGTTTTCTCTACATAATCCATAGCCAATTTTCCTACTCTTTTCTCTTCTGAAGGGCTCATCTTCGAAAGATCCACATACTGCTTCTCTTCCATTTCATATTCTGAGTAAGAAGAACAAGCTATCAAAAAGCTGCAAACAAGTACCATAACAACCAACATTACACCCAACTTCTTATATAATCCCATCACAGTTTACTCCAACCTCGTCTTATCTTGATAACTTTGCGGATCTAAAGTCTGTAAGTACCAAAATGTGGTCTCCACATCATAAGAAACCTTATCCATAGAAATCGTATATGAGTTCTTCCCATACTCAACATTCAATCTAAACAACTTGAGTTGATCTTCAGTTATCCCTTTGGCCAGGAGCTTTTTCTTCAGACTTACCAAGGTTTCCGCTTCTTGCCTCCACCGTTCCGGGGTTAAGGGATGCTTTGGTGCCGCATCCATCTTATTCACATTCCCATTCTTGGTTACATAGATTCCTACATCTTCAACCCAATGATCCAGCTCATCTCTATAAGACGGAAATGTCTTAGGGTCTTTGAACGGAGTGCCTTTATTGAAAACCTCGATAGATACCTGATCCCGAGTGCTCAAGCCCATTGCCAGTTCTACATCTCTGGATAAGTCATCATCTGCCTGACTATCCCAAACTCGCTCAAGATAATCGTCGTTACAAAACTTGTCTTTAATCCCATAAAAGACTGTAAACGTCACTCTCGGGTAGTCTTTATCGTAGGGAGTAACACTCACATGAAGACTGTCGCACGGCCCCGCCTCAGAGCATTTGGGTCTCTCAATCTCTTCAAACATAACATCTTTGATCCCATACTTCTTGCTCAAGTAATTCGAGACATCATGTTTCACGACATCTGGATCGTAGGGCGGAATCCAGATCTGGACACAAGAATAAACCAGGAATGAAATTAGTGAAGCAGATGCCAGAGCAGGTAGTAACAAGAGTATAAACTTTTTCTTCTTAGACGCAATTTCTATCCTCTCTTTCCTTATTAAATATAACTTCTCAGTAAAGATATAACTTACACCCCCGGAAAAGAATCCCGGACGATTCAGGAAATCGACTAGGCTGGGTATATCATATCGGATCCGGCACTGAAATTGCCTCCAACATCGGACAAATCAGCCGGATCCATTAATAGTATTGGTTTGATCATCGTTAGTCAGCAATGCCAGGATCTTCTTCATTACGCCATCCCATGATACCAGCCAAAAGCTGAAGTTTACCGGGAGTACCATTTTGCTTTCATCCCTGCCGGAGATGTATTTACTGATTCGTCAAAACCGTTTGCTATGTACTCCCTGTTTCAATTCTCTTACCAAAGAATTGATCCTCGAAGATGTCGTATTGCCGAATTTTCGCAGGCAGTTTCAATCCTTCTGCCTGAGGTGTATTGATTGAGACGTCAGCACCGCCGTGGATGAGATAAAAACCACCTCGGTTTCAATCCTCCTGCTTGAGGTGTATTGATTGAGACGGCGTTCGCTGAAACCTTCAACGTCTTTATCTCCCTCCGGGTCTTTCCGAACATCTCCACGATTCGGCTGAGTTTCGGGCTTTGTTGACTGGATTACCTCCGACCTAAAAGTCAGATCCCCCTTTGTTTTTGCGGACTTTGGCGTTTCCGAACACCCCTCGGGTCTTTTTCGAAGCTTCCGGTGTTCGCAAATGCCGAAATACGCAAATCTTCTTTTATACGAAGATCATTTTTTCGAATATAAATTTTTTCATATTTTTATCTTCAATTATAGGTTATCTATCTTATATTTTTCAACATAACCTGCTACCGATTGATAGGCTGGGGCTGATTGGCCGATTTTCTGACAGAACCCGGCGGTACATTCCCCCCTTTACTTTCACGCAGCGTCAACGTTTATGATGAAACGGGAGGGATCTCCGTGAGAAGAATGCAGATCAAGGAGATGGCGGAGCGGCTGGGAATCACGCCACGCGCCATCCGCTACTACGAGGAAAAGGGTCTGATCGCGCCACCCAAAGAACCGGACAACCGATACCGCACCTTTAGTGAGGAGGAGGCATGGCGTCTGCAAACGATCGTGACGTTGCGCCGCATCGGCATGCCGGTAAGTGAGATCAAAAAAGTGCTGGCGGAGGTGGACCGCGGCCACGAACATGTCGTCACACGCTACCTGGAACTGCAACGGGCCGCCACATTCACCGAGTGGGTTCGACTCAAACATCAATTAGAGATCATTGAGCAGATGATTCAAAACGGGGAACAAAACAGCGCCCCTTCCTGGGATGATTGGTACCGTCTTACACGCCATTGGCAAGAGCGGGAACAATGGAGGTTAAAGTGGCGAGACCTTTGGGCGTTTGATCAGCAGGCGGAAACGTTTGACCAGCGTGTGGAGCGAAATGATCCGCTGGACCTGTATGCGGAGTATGACCACGCCTTGCAAACGCTGACCGAGTGGATTGATGCCCGTCCGGAGGAAACCGGCTTGGATCTGGGAGCGGGAACAGGCAATCTAGCCGGACGGTTTTTCGCAAACGGAATCCGGATGTCCCGCAATGACGACCAAACTGGGCAATTTTTTAGCCATCCCCTTTCCTGATGATGCTTTCGACTTTATCGTCACCAGCTTTGCATTTCATCACTTGCGCGAGGAACAAAAACCGCTGGCACTGGAGGAGATGCACCGGGTTTTGCGTCCGGGTGGCAGAATCGGTATTGTCGATTGGATGATCGAGAGCAACGAGACGTTTCACGCCTGGAAAGAGAAGATCCGCCGGGCAGGCAGAACGGATGTGCTGAAGGAGATGGCGTCGGAATACTATGTTCACCTGGAATGGCTGTGCCAATGGTGGATATCCCGGGGATATGACGTTCAATACCGGTCGTTGACACCCATGTTGCACGTATGGATGGCGAGACCGCGCGACGATGTGAGGAGGATACCATGAAAATTTTTATTAAGGATCCGTTGATTTTAGATTATAAGGATCAGGAAAAACAATTTCATCCATATCGAGCCAATATCGTTATCGAAGATGATCAAATTGCCGATATCACTAACGATCTTCCCGCTGATTTGTCTGTTTTTGATGAAATCATTCATGCGTCTCATTGCGTGGCGCTACCGGGATTGATTAATGCGCACAACCATTCCCCCATGAGTTTACTGCGCTCCTTCAGCGATGATTTGCGGCTGATGGAATGGCTCAACCGAAAAATGTTGCCTGCCGAAGCAAACATGAATCAGGAGGATATTTATTGGGGGGCGTTATTGGGAATTGCCGAGATGATTAAATCGGGAACCACCGCTTATGCGGACATGTATATACATATGGATCAAATTGCCCAAGCTGTACATGATTCCGGCATCAGGGCATCTTTGACCCGCGGTCTGGTGTTTCTCGATGATGATGGCGGACCGCGTTTGAGAGAGGGGATTGATTTGGTTAAATCCTGGTCCGGAAAAGCGGATGGCCGTATCACGACGATGATGGGCCCCCATGCTCCGTATACATGTCCCCCGGACCAATTGAAAGAAGTGATGGAGATTGCCAAAGAGCTACAGGTTCCGATTCACATCCATTTAGCGGAAACGCAGGAAGAGGCGGAAAAAATCAATCACAAATACGGAAAGAGCCCAACCGAATACCTATACGATTTAGGCTTGTTTGACGGTGATTATCATGTGCTCTTGGCCCATGCCGTTCACCTTGATGACCATGACATTGCATTATTGCAGAATATGAAAGGCGGCTTGGCACACAATCCTTTCAGCAATATGAAGTTGGGTTGTGGTATCGCCCCTGTTTATTCATTTTTGGAAAAAGGGATTTTGGTCGGATTGGGTACCGATGGTGCAGGAAGCGCCACTTCCCTCGATTTGTTCAAAGAAATGAAGATGGCATCCGGGCTACAGAAATTAGATCGGTTTGATCCCGCGATCATCAATGCACATACGATTCTCCAAATGGCCACGATAAATGGTTCTACACTCTTGCAAATGGATCATCAGGTTGGAAGGATTGAGGTTGGGAAGAAGGCTGACTTAATTCTGGTTAATATCCATCAACCACACTTGGTGCCGCATCATGATTTGGTCTCGCTGCTGGTATATTCCGCTTTCGGTCAAGATGTGGTGACAACGATTGTGAATGGAAAGATCCTGATGAAAAACAGAGAACTGTTGACGATTGACGAAGAGAGACTGTTGTACGAGGCGCATCAACGGGCAAAACGGATTGTGGAAGGAATTTAATGCTTAAATCAACAGAGGCAGAGCCAGCATCCGGCGACTCGGTTCTTTCCAATAAACAGAAATGTTTTTGGATTTTTCGACTTATATGCCCTAGGTTAGAGAGGCGATGGACGCCTCTTTTTTTTGGCAAAGGCAGGCAACAATTCTCAAATATGGAGCCATTTTCCCTTCGTATCGGAAACAAACTGAACAAAAGTCTGTCAACCCCCGGGTTTTTACGGTGCTGGAAGTTGACAGACTTTTTTGTTTTAGTGACTAACGCAGTACGATGGTCTCCTGAAGTTTATTTATTGATTCGGTGTTACCAGAAGCAACGTCAGCCGATTCTCGACACGTTTCAATCCTCCTACCGGAGGTGTACTTGTTGATTCAATGAGCGCTCGGACGTGGTTACTTTAGACACCGAAAGTTTCAATCCTCCTACCGGAGGTGTACTTGTTGATTCTCTGGAAGTCGTCCGCAAGAGCTACAATCCTGACTTGTTTCAATCCTCCTACCGGAGGTGTACTTGTTGATTCTTTAGGTTTAATCTCATTTTAATGAAATTGGGGTTCAATTGTTTCAATCCTCCTACCGGAGGTGTACTTGTTGATTCAGCGTTCACTGTACCCTTTGATTTTATTGAGTTTGTATGCAATTTTCCGAACATCTCCCAGATTTGGACAAGTTTCGGGCTTTATTGATTGGATAACCTCCATCCAAAAAGTAGTGTTCCCTCTTATCTTATGCGGGCTTTGGCGTTTCCGAACACCCCCTGGGTCTTTTTCGAAGCTTCCGGTGTTCGCAAATGCCGGCGAAAATTTTTCATATTTTATCTTCAATTATAAGTAATCCATTTTGTTGTTTGCAATACAGCCTGGTAACTAGTTAGTGAGACGAACCGCCCATGTATACTCCAGGATTGATATATATGACAGCAGAAGGACAACCGGCACCTGTATTAGAAGAAATACAAGAGATTCACACTGTCTATACTAAAGGAGGGTATAACATGGTCAAACCAATTCATATCGATCCTGCTTTGTCAGATGCGGCCCCACAACTAAAACTGGGTATTTTGACCGCTACAGTTCAGAACACAGAATATGATGAAGAACTGTGGGGCAAGATCACCAATCAAATTTCTATAATCAAAAAAACTTATACGGGGGCTAACATCACCGGCCTCTCTCCGATTGCATCGTTACGAAACGTCTATAAAATCCTTGGAAAAGACCCATCCCGTTATCGAGGTTCTTCGGAAGCCTTGCTGCGCCGTGTACTTCAAGGCAAGGGATTGTACCAGGTCAATACTATCGTTGACATCAATAATTTAATCTCGCTGAAAACGCTGCACCCGGTTGGTACTTATGACTTATCCAAATTAGTGCCACCCTTTACGTTTCGTGTCGGTGAACCAGGACAGTCATACAAAGGTATAGGCAAGTCGAACATCAACCTTGAGAACCTCCCGGTTTTCGAAGATGAACACGGGCCTTTCGGCTCCCCGACCAGCGACTCGGAAAGGGCCATGATTTCGCTTCACACAAGGCAGATCATGATGGTGATTATCAGCTTTTCAGGTGATGGTCTCTCACCTGCACTTACTGAAGCGGAAGCCTTACTTAGAACCCATGTAAAAGCGACCGGGATCTCTTCAGTAATTGCTGAGGGAAAAAAAGAGGGAGGGCGTTGATCTATAACTCATTTTGGAGACAGTCTACCAGCAGTAACATAAAACCACTCTTTTACAGAGTGGTCCCTTATTCCTCATATCAAGATCGTCCTTTCCATATGGATTCGCATGATGATAAATAAGCGGGGTTAAACAACGGAAATCTTCGGATCATATTATCCATCCATGCGTCATTTTTGATGAGGTTTAGGATCTTGAAAAAGACGAAAAGGACGATTCCTCAGTCCATGCAAAGAAAATGAGAAGAAACGCGTGGATTTGGCGTAACGATCAGACCATTATGCATAAACCAGTGGTTGACATGACAAGGAGACTCTTTTTTGTGAAGGTGAAAACCATCCCCTGCTTTAACTTTCATCTCCTGGGTTTTGTTTACCGGGATCTGAAGGTGTTTTCTTTCACTCCGCTCTGGTTTATAATACAAACTGGTTAAACAGATAGATCAATTAAGGGAGGCGATCACCGATGATGCCGTTTAAAGAGATGACCCGCTTGGACAAATTGATTCACGAACCAGCCCGGCTGGCGATCATGAGTGCGCTGGATGCCTGTACCATGGCCGAATTCCTCTTCTTGCAGGAATTGACCGGATTGACGAAAGGGAATTTGTCTTCCCATCTTTCCAAATTGGAAAAAGCGGGCTATGTCGCTATCAGCAAGCAGTTTGTACGCAAAAAAATCCCTCACACGACAATCCGGATCTCCCATGAAGGAAAAACTGCGCTTCACAATTACTGGGAACAGTTGGACCGCATTCGCGAAGTGACCAAGCAGTGGCAAAAGAAAGGAATCTAATTAATCCCCCGGCCCCCGTCCAAGATTTTTTGGTAATCTTCCGGCGTATTGACATTTTCCGCAAACTGAACGGGGAGTGACCGGTTCTCAAAAAAAGTTTCCTCTACATAACAACAATGAATTGAATCCAAAAAATGCTTTACCTGCCGCATTCCCTTTTGCAGCAGGCGGGAAATCCCTTTTCCGCTGTCCCGGTGGTAAATGGCATGCAAGGGTTGGATTTTTCCCTTTATGACAGGGATCACGGCGTCATATGATGACCGTGTGCGCAATTCAGCCAATGCTTGCGCCACTTCCCCGGACAGGAAAGGCATGTCGCACCCGACAATCCAGACGTCACGTTGGCGAACCTCGTCAAATGCGGCCTCCATCCCTCCCAGCGGCCCCAATCCCGGAGTGCGATCCCAGATGACCCGCACCTGTTCATCCAGGGCAAAAGAAAACAAATCCGGCTGATTGGTCACCACCAAAACTTCCGCACACACTTTTTTCATTTCCCTCAGATGCACCTGCAAAAAGGTACTGTCCTCAAAAGGCAGAAGCGCTTTTACTCTCCCGTTCATCCTCCGGTTTTCCCCTCCTGCCAAAATGACACCCGAGAGCAATCAACCCACCTCCTGATTTGCTTCTCAGCAGATTGACGATTTCAATTTTATTCATTAATATGATCAAGAAACTTCTATCATATGGAAAGGCTGATGCATCATTCGATCGGCTCATGACTTCATGATTCGTATGTTCGCGTTTTTCATGCTGCTCAGCGGTCTTGTTACAGGATGCAGCCCTTCCTCCGGCAAAGCAACCCTGATTGTTTCCGCACCGGCAAGCATGAGCGATGCCGTTTCGGAAATCACACGCAAATTTGAAGCATCGCATCCGCAAGTGGACGTAAAGGTCAACTTCGGCGCTTCGGGTTCTCTGAAACAGCAGATTGAAAAAGGGGCACCGGTTGATGTTTATCTGTCTGCCGGCAAAAAAGAGATGGATGCCCTGACCGGCAAAAATCTGATTCTGAAGCAAACGGTCCATTCTTTCGCCGGCAACTCCCTCGTATTAATTGAGCCGAAAACAGGCAGCGATCATCTCCAGTCGCTGAATGACCTTACGGCTCCCCGTGTCAAATGGGTGGCCATCGGCGAACCCAAATTCGTCCCCGCCGGCAGGTATGCTGATCAGGCATTGCATTCTTTTCATCTGTGGGACGATCTGAAACACAAATTCGTGTTCGGCAAAGATGTGCGACAAGTTTTGACCTATGTGGAACAAGGACAGGTCAATGCCGGAATCGTGTATAAAACCGATGCGCTGACATCGAAAAAAGTGCGGATCGTCCAAACCTTGCCCGAAAACAGCCACCAACCGATCCAATACTTTGTCGGCACGGTCAAACAGACCAAACAGGCCGGAATTGCCGCGGAATATGAAAAGTTTTTATTATCAAAACAATCCATTCCTATTTTACACAAGTATGGCTTCGTGACAAAGCAGCAGTAGAGGTGTTTTTCATTGGTTGAGTCATTCTGGAGTCCGATCATTATCTCGATCCGCATCGCCTTATTGGCCACACTGATCGAGATTTTGACGGGCATTTTATTTGCCTGGATCATGGCCCGAACATCTTTTCGCGGCAAAAGTCTGCTCGAAACCTGTCTCCTGCTTCCGCTCGTCCTTCCTCCCACGGCCGTCGGTCTGTTTTTGCTGGCCGTGCTGGGCAAGGACGGACTGGAACGTTTCCTGCCGATCCCGTTTATCTTTACTTATTGGGGAGCTGTTGCAGCGGCCGTGGTCGTCTCATTCCCGCTCGTCTATCAAACATTTAAAACCGCATTTTCCTCCCTCGACCCGGAACTTGAATTTGCAGCCAAGTGTGACGGAGCGAATGACTGGCAGGTGTTCCTCCATATTTATCTCCCGTTGTCCAGGCGCGCCATGATCACTGCGGTGATCCTCGGTTTTGCACGCAGTTTGGGAGAATTCGGCGCTACGCTGCTCGTCGCCGGAAATATTCCCGGTCGGACCCAGACCTTGCCGATGGCGATGTACATGGCGATCGAATCGGGGCAAAACCGGCTTGCCCTTTTGTGGGCACTGTGTTCTGCCGCGCTTTCTTTTGCCTTGCTGCTCTTCGTTCAACACCTGCCGGGCAGGCAAAAATGATGAAGCCCTTATCGTCCTCTCCAGATCCCATTGCGCCCCCGTCCCCTGGTCAATGGGATTTTCCGTATTCATCCTCTGCCTCCTCTTCCTTTTTAATGCAAAGGATATACTTTACTTTGATGATCGGTTAACTATATCCTTAAAAAGAGACGGGAGCTCAAGAAAAATTGATCCGGCCCGCGCCACGCTTGAGAGGCCGGTTTTATCCGCAGCCCGAAGGAGGTTAAGCATGCTCACCCATTTCAACGAACAAAACCGGGCGAAAATGGTTGATGTTTCTCATAAGAAAGCGACAGAACGAATTGCGGTGGCGAAAAGCAAGGTTACCATGAAACCGGAGACACTGCAAATAATTAAACAAGGAAAAATGGCAAAAGGAGATGTCTTGGCCGTCGCCCAAGTCGCAGGAATCATGGCTGCCAAGAAAACGGCGGAACTGATTCCGATGTGCCACCCCATTTTTACGACCGGAATCGACCTCCGGTTTGATTTTCTCTCCGAGCAGGAAATTGAGATTATCGCGACAGTCAAAACGGTCGGCGTGACGGGTGTGGAAATGGAAGCCTTAACGGCTGCCAGCATCGCCGCCTTGACCATTTATGATATGTGCAAAGCGATTGATCCTGAGATGGTGATCGGTCCGACTCATCTGGCGGAAAAACAAGGCGGAAAAAGCGGGCATTTTCAATTTGACGGAAAGACAGGTGACGGCAGATGAGCATTCGCGTGGGGATCGTCACTGTCAGCGACCGGTGCGCCAGAGGAGAACAAGACGACAAAAGCGGCGCATTGTTGAAAGAGTTATGCCGGGATTGGGATTTGTGTGCTTATGAAATCGTCCCTGATGAACAAGCTCAAATCGAACAAACATTGAAAAAATTGGCGGATGAAACCGGATGCCAGCTCGTCTTCACCACCGGCGGTACCGGGTTTGCCCCACGGGACGTCACACCGGAAGCCACCCGGGCCGTCATTCATAAAGAAGCGCCCGGACTGTGCGAAGCGATGCGCATGGAGACGCTGAAACAGACGAAATTCGCCATCCTGTCCCGCGCTGTTGCCGGAATCCGCAATCAGACCCTGATCATCAATCTACCCGGAAGTCCCAAAGGCGTGGAAGAATGCTTTGCAATCATCCGGCCCGTACTCCCCCATGCCCTTGCCCTGTTGGCCGGCAACACCAATCACGATTGAAAAAGGAGGGGTTTTGTGCGTTTTCAGCGTGAAATTGTCAAAGTAAAAGAAGCCAGGGCCCGGCTGCTTCCGCATATCAACGAACTGGACACGGAAATTCTCCCCTTGTCCCAGTGTCACGGACGCACCCTGGCCGAGGAGATCACCGCACCGATTCCGCTTCCCCATTTCCGCCGCTCGAGTATGGACGGATTCGCCATCCAGGCGCGGGCCACGAAAGGGGCCACCAAAGAAAATCCCGTCTGGCTGAAAGTATTGGAAACAATCCCTTGCGGCAACGTTCCGCGCTGTGAAATCACCGACACCACCGCATCGAGAATTATGACGGGGGCAGCTGTTCCGGACAGCGCCGATGCGGTCGTCATGCTGGAGATGACACAAACGGCCGTAAAAAACGGCGAAACCTATGTCGGTGTCGAACGGGAAATCGCCCCGGGCACCAATGTGGCTGCGATCGGGGAAGAACTGGAGCAAGGAACCCTTCTGTTACATAAAGGCCGGCGGATCGGACCAGGTGAAATCGCCTTGCTCGCGACGTTTGGCCATGCGCAAGTAAAAGTTTACCGCAAACCCAGAGTTGCCATTTTTGCCACCGGTTCGGAACTTTTGGAAGCAGATGCGCCCCTCGAACCCGGGAAGATCCGCAACAGCAACAGTTACATGTTGTACAGCCTGCTCCTTGACTGCGGCGCCGAACCTCTCATGCAGCCGATTTTGCCTGACGATGTCTCCCAAGCGCAAACCGCCATTTTACAGGCGATGGAAACAGCGGATCTCGTGATCACCACCGGCGGGGTGTCTGTCGGTGATTACGATATCCTCGTCGACATTTTTGAACGCTGGGACGGACAGATGCTTTTCAATAAATTGGCCATGCGCCCGGGAAGTCCCACGACTGTCGGCGTGAGAAATAATCGGTTCCTGTTCGCGCTTTCCGGAAACCCGGGTGCCTGCTTCGTCGGGTTTGAGCTTTTTGTTCGTCCGGTGATCCTGGGGATGATGGGGAAAACGGAGTTCGACTTGCCGCTGATCACAGCATCCATGGCTGTCGATTTTACCAAGCCTTCCGGCTTTGAGCGGTATGTCCGGGGAATTTATCAGATCGAAGACGGCCGGGTTTACGTGCGACCAGCCGGGTTGGAAAAATCAAGCGTTACGCTGACCATCCGCGACACCAACTGCCTGATCATCGTTCCGCCCGGCGGGCGCGGTGTCAAAAAAGGGGATCAAGTGCAAGTGCTGATGCTTAAAAAACTGGAGTGATATTGTGACGAAGCGAATCATCCAAGTTGTCGGTTTCAAGAACGCCGGCAAAACCACTTTTTGTTGCCGCCTGATTCAGGAATGGACCAAACGCGGCCTTCGTGTCGGCGCAATCAAACATGACGGGCATGACTTCACTTTCGACCGGGAGGGCACCGATTCGTGGAAATTGAGCCAGGCCGGTGCAGACCCGGTCAGCATCACTTCCGCATCGCAAACGGCTGTGTTTTCAAGGCGGCCGTCTGCCCTTGCCGACCTGATATCCTCTATGGGTGAAGTGGATCTCATCCTGGTTGAAGGTTTTAAACATGAAAATCATCCCAAAGTTGTATTGATTAACACAAAGGAAGAATGGGAGCAATTGAAAGAACTGAACCGGATTATCGCTGTGCTCACCCGCGTTCCGTTGGATGGGGCCATCCCGTGCCCGTATTGGTTCGTCCATGATCAGGAAAAGTGCATTGAATATTTGCTCAGGATTATGGGAGTGGAAGCAACATGAAAAATTTTTCGGTCACCCGCGAAAAAATCGAACTTTCTCCTTTGATTGAATGGGTTCAGGATCGCAATTGCGGCGCGATCACCACCTTCATGGGAACGGTGCGCGAACTGACAAACGGAAAAAAAACGATCTTTCTCGAGTATGAAGCTTATCAGGAGATGGCAGAAAAATTGCTGCAAAAAATCGGTGAAGAAACACTGGAGAAGTTTGACTGCAGCAAAATCGCGATCGTCCACCGCATCGGACGGCTGGAAATCGGCGACGTGGCTGTGGCCATTGCCGTTTCCTCTCCCCATCGCGATGCTTCGTTCAAAGGTTGCCGGTACGCCATCGAAAAAATAAAAGAACTGGTACCGATCTGGAAAAAAGAGCACGGTGAAGATGGCTCCTTCTGGGTTAGCAGCCAATCAGGGGCCAGGGGGGAAGAGAGGAAATGATCCGCATTTTGTGTTTTGCTGAAATCGGGGAGAAACTGGGGAACTCGATCAGTATTACCGCCGTGGAAAACATGACGGTCTCTGCCCTTCGCCGCGAGCTGGGCCGGCAGTATCCCGAATGCCGGGAACTGATTGAGACTTGCATGATTGCCGTCAATCAGGAATACGCCCGTGAAGAGACAATCATCGGAACGAAGGATGAAGTGGCCTTGATTCCGCCGATCAGCGGCGGGTGAGCCGCTCAGGTAAAAGGAGATGAAAAAATTGAAACCCATCGTCGATTCGCTGGGTCGCCCTCTGCGGGATTTGCGTATTTCCGTGACCGACCGTTGCAATTTCCGCTGTCGCTATTGCATGCCGGAAGAATTGTTCGGTTCGGGATTTTCGTTTCTTCCGAAAGAAAAATTGTTAACGTTTGAGGAAATCGTCCGCTTGGCACACATCTTCACGGAACTGGGCGTTTCCAAAATCCGGATCACCGGAGGCGAACCCTTGCTCAGGCAGGGAATTGTCCACCTCATCGAAATGCTCGCCGACATAAAACCGCTGCAAGATCTCGCCATGACCACCAATGGCGTTTTACTGACGAAATTCGCTGCCCCGCTGAAACAGGCCGGTCTCAAGCGAATCAATGTCAGTCTCGACACATTGCGCGATGATACCTTTCATCGGCTGAACTCCCGAAATTACAGTGTACGCGACGTATTGCAAGGAATCGAAGCCGCACAGAAGGCAGGGCTTTCGGTGAAAGTGAACATGGTGGTGATCAAAGGAGTGAATGACACGGAAATCGTTGAGGTGGCCCGATATTTCCGCGAACGGGAATTGGTTGTCCGCTTTATTGAATTTATGGATGTCGGCAACAGCAACGGTTGGAATGCAGACCAGGTAATCTCCAAGCAGGAAATCATCAGTCGCATTCATGCCGAAATGCCGCTTGAAGCGATCAACCCCGCTTATTTTGGCGAAGTTGCCACGCGTTACCGCTATCAGGGAACCGAAACCGAAGTCGGAATGATCCCTTCGATCACCCAGCCTTTTTGTTCCTCCTGCACCCGACTGCGCCTCTCTTCCGACGGTTTTTTATACACGTGCCTCTTTGCGACGGAGGGCTTCAACCTGCGGGATTTCATGCGGCAAGGTGCAGACGACGAAAAACTTCGCCGGTTTATCGAAAAACTGTGGGCAAAACGGGCAGACCGCTACTCTGAAGAACGATTCCTGACCGGTGATGGGAAAAACAGAAAAAAAATCGAAATGTCCTATATCGGCGGCTGAACCGGGAAGACGCGATTTCCGGATCACCAGACCAGCCCGCAGCCTGTACGGAGCGGGCTTTTTTCTTTGCTTCATGCCTTGCCATTGTCACATCTGACCGGGGTGACCGGATTCCGGAAAAGCCGCTTTTCACTTGCTTTCCTGTTTTCGATAAAATTCTTTTAAAAAATCCTTTATTTTCGAGAAAATCCACTCTCTTTTTTCTTTGGTCAAACGCTCTCTGACATAGTCCTCCGGAACATTCAAAAATTTCGAAATCACCTTGGTTGTCCCTGTATCCCGTTTCTTTTTTTCTCTGTTGTCATACGACATGACGCTATTCCCCTCCCGGCTGTGAATTTCCGTTTTATTTACATTTTATACAAAATAAGTAAAATTCCTGCCGGGATGGAGAAATAGCCTGACCACATTTTAAGCCTCCTGATCTTCCGCTTTCTGCCGGTTGATGAAGATGGGGAGCAGAAACGATTCACTTCTGCTCCTTTCATTTCTCTTTTCATTTTACGATTTCATTTCCCGCAGTTGCTTCACTTCTTTTAGCAGCGCCTGGTACCGCTGTTCGAGCTGTTCCACGTCATCCTCCTTTTGCGGCATGGACAAGCGGCCCAGGATCTGCGTCAACTCCGTTTCCACCTTTAGCAGACGCTCTTTCAGGCTTTGTTCGGAATGGAGTGACTTCCGGTTCAGACGGGTTTGATATTCGTCGTATCCCTCGGCAACGTACATCGCTTTTCCATTGCGCAGAATCAGCATGTGGTCGGCCAGCTTCCGGATCAATTGACGGTCGTGGGAGGCAAAGAGGATGGTTCCCGGATAAGCCTGCAAAACCGTTTCCAGCTGTTCACGGGTGAAGATATCCAAAAAGTTGGTCGGTTCATCGAGCAACAACAGATTTGCATCGCTTAAAAACACCTTGGCCAGTGCCACTTTTACCTTTTCTCCCCCGCTCAGCACACCAACCGTTTTATAAACTGCTTCGCGCTGAAACAAAAGACGTGCCAGAACAGTGCGAATCAGCTGTTCAGAATAAGGGCTGCTCTCTCTCACATTGTCGAGAATTGACTTCGTTTCATCGAGATTGGCCAATTGTTGATGGAAGTAGCCGATTTTCGCCGAAGGAGGAAGGTGAACCCCGTCTGCCCCAGATGCAATCATCTGAAGCAGGGTGGATTTGCCAACCCCGTTTTTGCCCAGAACAGCCACTTTCTTGCCGTTGGGAATGGTACAGGTAAGCTGGTGAAACAACACTTTTTTCTCAAAGCGTTTGCTCATGTTTTCAATCCTGAGCGCATTTTTCCCTTTAATGGGACGATAAACATTTAAATCGAACTGAACCGTCGGCAGTTCCACCGGCTTTTCCTTTTTGGCAAGTTTCTCGATCCGGGACTCGATCGCTTTCGCTTGTTTTTCCATCTTTGCCCTGGCTGAATTCGCCTTTCCTTTGTTGGATATCAATCTTGCCTCAGACGCGCTCATTCCCTTGGGCGGCTTTTCCATCGAACGGGCTTTCTGCTTCTTCTCAGCAACCACCTTCGTCAGCCTCTTTTTTTCTGCCACATACTGTTCATATTCAAAACGGGCACGTTCCAGCTCCTCTTCCTTCTGCCGACGATATTCGCTGTAGTTTCCGTGATACAGACGAACCTTTCCGTTTTCCACCTCGATGATTTTGGTGCAAACCGCATCCAGCAAAGCGCGGTCGTGGGAAATCAGGAGAACGGCTCCCGGATATTTGATCAGTTCTTTTTCCAGCCATTCCACCGACTCTGTATCCAGATGGCTGGTCGGTTCATCGGCAAAAAGGAGCTCCGGTTTCTCCGCCAGTGCACGGATCACCTTTCGCCTTGTCCGTTCCCCGCCGCTCAAAGCAGATGGGCCATCCTCCAAACGCTCCTGTTCCTCCATTTGACGAATCCAGCCCGTCGTCCCCTGGGACAACACCTTGCCCTCGTCGGGTGGCAACTCCCCGGACAAAACCCGGAGCAAAGTGGTTTTGCCCGCACCATTGACCCCGACAACCCCTATTTTTTGCCCTGCTTTAATCTGCAAGCGCTCCAGGGAGAAAAGCAAACGATCCGCCACCCACTTTTTCAGTTGATAAGTCTCCAATACAAACACAAAAAAACCTCCCTATTTCCAGAGAGGCATTCGTATCCCAAATACGCCAAAAAACACAAGGTTTTAAGGCGTTGACATATGGCACAAAAAAAGGCACATCGAACTATGGGCATACGAATCCTGCTCCGGAAAGCAAATTTCTGCAAATGAAATTTCGCTTCAACCAAGCAGAATTAGTTGTCCATCGCTCGAAGTACCGTTCCTTTCCACATTATTTATTGCTTTTATTCTAAATTCGATTGCATCAATTGTCAAATCGGAAACGTCTCAGATGAAAAGCGGATCGCTATGTAATCTCCAGGTCCAATTCTTTGATCCGCTTTTTGATATACTTTCGGTCTTTATGCGCATGGAACGTTTCCGCCTTTTCCAAAACAGCGGCCGCGTTGTATTCGGGGATGCCGGCAAACTTTTCGTAAACGCCCTTGGGAAAAAGCACATTTCCTTCAGGCCAGTGCACTTCAAGATTTCCCGCCTTGATTCGCGCAAATTTGGCCCGTCCGTGAAATATTCCATACGCGTTGTGGACGACAACCGCTTCTCCCTCCGCAATGCCAAGGCTTCCGGCATCGTCGGGGTTCATCAAAACATCGTAGCGATCAGCATCGTTAAAAGGATCCCTCGTGTTATAAATCATGGAGTTAAACTGTTTCCCCCGGCGTGAAGTGACATAAAACTGTCCCTCCTCCTTTCTACGCTCCGGCAATTCGATCGGAATCAATCGGCCGCGTCCGTCGGGGGTGGGACATTCTCCTCCCTCGCACAGCCAGGCTCCGCCCCACTGAAAGACATCGCCCTGCTTCCGGAGGTTTTGAATCCCCTCATAATCGGGCGCCGCCTTGGCGATCTCCTCCCGAATCTGCGAAGTCGTCTCAAACCAAATCAGCCGCTTCTGCTCCGGACGGACAAGCGCCGCCAGATCCCGGTAAATTTCCCACTCCGGCCCCGCTTCTTCAATTCGGGGCCCTTCAATTTCCGGAGAAAAATAAACCATCCGTTCCGTCGATGTAGATGTCACCCCGCCCGGAATCTCATACCGGGTCATCGCCGGCAAAACAAGAACCGCTTCTTTGGCATCGGTCAAAGTGGAGGTGTTCAAAATAATATCCTGATGCACGCGGACTTCGATATTCTCCAAACACTTTCTCATAAAATCGGGGTCCGGCATCGTTTCCAGGAAATTGCCACCAGAGGTATAAAAAAGCTTCAGCTTTCGCTGATGATCCTCCGGCAACAGCGCATTTTCCAATGATATCCCCACGATATCCCCCTGCCAGCGAGGGAGCGGAAACCCCCAGATCCGTTCGATTCTGGCCACGTTTTCATCGGAGAAATCGCCGCCGGGCAAACTGAAGGGATCGGCTCCCATCTCACCTGACCCCTGCACGCCGGAATGGCCCCGGATCGGCATCACCCCGCAGTGTTCCCGGCCGATAAACCCGCGCAGCAGAGCCAAATTGACGACTTGGGAAACATTATCGGTACCGAAGCGGTGTTGCGTCAGTCCCATCGACCAGACAAAAACAGCGGAGTCCGCTTTGGCCAACAATTCGGCAAACTCTTTCATCCGTTCGCGCGTCAATCCGGACGACTCCTCCAGCACTTCCCAGCTGTATTGCTGTACATGCTGTTTCAATTCCGGCAGACCGTTCACATGCTCGCGCACAAAATCATGCCGGATCGCAGAGCCGGGATTTTTTTCTTCCATTTCAAACCAATGCTTTATCACGCCGTTCATAAAGGCAATATCGCCGCCGATGTTGACCTGGTAAAAATCATCCGCAATTTTTGTCCCAAACAGGGCGGAATCAGGAATCGACGGAATCCAGTATTGATCCATCGCCGGTTCGTGATAAGGGTTAATCACGATGATTTTGGTCCCTTTTCGTTTGGCAGCGTACATGTATTTGGTTGAGACCGGTTGATTATTGGCCGCAACGCTCCCCCAGAAGACGAGCACATCCGTCCCGATCCAATCCTTGTAGCTGCAGCTGGATGCCCCGATTCCGAGTGACCGCTTCAGGGCTGTCTTGGAAGGAGAGTGACAAATCCGAGAAGCGTTGTCAATGTTGTTGGTGCCCAAAAAACGGGCGACTTTGGCGGCAACATAATAAGTTTCGTTGGGAATCCCCCGTGAGGTCAAATAAAACGCCATCTGCTTCGGATCAATCGCCTTCACCTTCGCCGCGATGTACCGTAATGCTTCATCCCAGCTGATCCTCCGAAACGAACGCTCCCCTTTTAAACGGAGCAGCGGATAAGGAATTCTTCCCAGCTTTCGCAGCGCCGTACTGTCCAACTTACGTAGTTCGTCAATATCGCGATGAAGGACATCGGGCCGGATCGCCGGCATCGTATTGAGTCGCAGCAGATTTAAACGCGTTGTACACAGATGCATGCCGGTCAATGTCTGATCTCTCAAGCCGGCCACTCCCAGCGCACACCCGTCGCAGACGCCCTTGGTCAAAATGCGCGCCGCAAACTCCAGCTGGTCGCGATTTTCCCAAACCACTTTCAGCGTATCCCGCAAATGGTGCGGTTTCAGCTTTCCCAATCCAAAAGGCATCGGGCTGACCCACAATTTGGGATCAGGCCATTTCGGCAGCTTGACCGGCCCGGTATGTTTTGTCTCCCCCACTGTTCTCCCCTCTTTTTCCTGAAATGTCTCATCATTTAATTTCCGGTTGTCAAAAGACTAAGGTTTTTCCCAACTGAAAAATTTCATTAGAGATACGATATAATCATTATAAAATGAGATATTTTATTTCTCAAATGATTCAACTTTTATAAAGGGGCGTATGGTTATGGAGCAATCGATCCGCCGTCCGGTGATTCGCTGCCATGAATCAGAGCTGGAACCTGTGGAAGATGATTTGTCGTGGAATATCCGCTGACCATCATGCTGAATGGAATTGAATTTGCCACCATCGTCTGCAGTCCGGTCGATGTGGAAGATCTCGTGTACGGATTCCTCGCCGCCGAGGGTGTGATTCGGGCTTCATCCGATCTCAAAGCACTTTCACTCGATTACAAAGGCGGGTTTGCTTATGCGGAAACGAGGAATCCATCCCCTCAAGCCCGAGAATTTTATTCCAAACGCTTTATCGGCTCCTGTTGCGGCAAGAGCAGACAATCCTTTTATTTTCACAACGACGTGAAAACGGCAAAAACCGTAACCAGCCGGGCGGTCGTTACGCTGGACGAATGCTTTCAGCTGATGGAGATGATGCACAGCCGGTCCAATTGCTTTCGACAGACCGGCGGAGTTCATAATGCCGCATTGTGCGACCGCAGTCAGATTCTTGCCATGCGTACGGACATCGGGCGGCACAATGCACTGGATAAACTTTACGGCCACTGGCTGCGCTCCCCGATTCCGCTTCATGATAAGCTGGTGGCTTTCAGCGGGCGCATTTCATCGGAAATCCTGTTAAAAGCAGCCAAAATCGGCGTCGGCATCCTGTTGTCCAAATCCGCCCCCACCGATTTGGCGCTCACCCTGGCTGATGAGCTGGGAATTACGACCGGATTTATGCGAAACCGCAAATGCAATATTTATACTCATCCTGACCGGATTTTGCCTCATTAATATTCCAAATCGCCCTCTTCCCCTGCTGATCCTATCTGCTTGAAACGGAGGCGGCACCAAAAGGCAGAGCGGGCATAATCCCAATGGTAGCGGCTGAATTCGCCGTTCGGGTGGAAATATTGCCAGACTTCAGGAAAATGTTGCTTCAGTTCCATTAATATCTCCCGCCTGCGCTTCTCAATCAAATGCTGGTCATGCCTGAATCTGGCCCCGACCGCCTCCAGCGCTTCCGTCACTTTAAGCGGAACCTGCCGCCAGTTCTGCTTCCATTCCTCATAGGAATCAATCAGATAATGGATCGTCATCTCCGCATCATCGTACAAATCGTACAATAAATGTCCCGGAAGCGCTTCTCTCATTTTTACCGTCATGTTCCATTTTCCTTTCCTTTTCAGAAGATTACGGTTTAATCTTCAAAACAGCCGGGTATTGCCATATGTAATGCGAGTTGGCCTGAGCTTGGGCCAACCGTTTCTGTTTTGAAAAAGATTCCAGCAAAGTAAATATTTTTCGCCCGTGATAAAAACACCTTCTTTTTTCTTTCGGAAGTTGATTTGCATCAACATATCTGTTTTCCTTTGGCCTATACCCTTCCATTTCATTTCCATATAATGCATTAATCCACGCAAGGGAGTTTTGACAATGAAGATCCTGAATGATTTGCCATTGGGAACTTTTGATCTGCATATTCATACCACCGCATCAGACGGGCGTTACCGGCCGGCAGAAATCCTTGATCTCGCGACCAAAGTCGGGTTAAAAACGATTTCCATCACCGATCACGATACGCTGGACGGCCTCCGTGAAGCGATCAGCCTGGCTCCGGCTTATGATTTGACGGTAATTCCCGGGGTGGAGATATCCACCCGCTGGCAAAGCCTGAGCATCGATATTTTAGGTTATAACATCCGCGATCTGGATCTGCTTCACTCGCGTTTGGCCGAATTTCGCGAAAACCGGAAAGAACGCGCCAAGAAAATCATCGAAAAGTTTTGCCGTCTGGGCATGCCGATCACCCTGGAAGATGTAAAAAAAATCAGCGGGAACGGCATCATCGCCAGACCGCACATCGCCCAAGCCATCGTGGTCAAAGGTTATGCCTATGATACAAAAGAAGTGTTTAATCACTATCTTGGCGATGGCAAACCCGCCGATGTCAGCAAAAAAGAACTCCCGCTCCCCGAAGGCATCCGAATGATCCGCGAAGCAGGAGGGGTCGCCGTTCTGGCTCATCCTGGATACCTGAAAAACCATGAGCTCATTGAAGAAATTATCTTGATGGGGATCGACGGGATCGAAGTATGGCACCGCCAGCATGGCAAAAGAGAAGCCAAAAAATTTTTGCAAATGGCAGAGCAACATGATTTAATCGTGACGGGCGGTTCCGACTTCCACCATGACGAACACGCTTTGGGCCATTTCAGATAAGCCTAGCAAGAGCGATGCAGCGGGTAAACCCCGTGCAAATGAAGGGATTTACCCGCTGCATCGACAAGCGCTGTATTATTTTTCTCCCCTTTTATACCCTCCGAACAAAGCATGTCCGGCTTTCACCCAAAAAGCATCGACTCCCGTAAAACCGGCCTCTTGCAGCCAACCGAGCTGTTCCGGCAACGTGGATGGTTTATCCACCGCCGGATCCGGATAATGAAATAAATTCCACTTCTCTTTCTGAAACTGGTTAAATGCCTGCAAATTCCCCTCAAAATCCAGGGAGCGGCGGGCGGTCTCCTCATCCCAAGCCCGTCCCATATGAATCCGCGCATATTCACTTGTTTCTTTCATGATGTCGGCTATGAGCAAAGCGCCGCCCGGCTCCAAAACCGAATATAACCCTTTAAATAACGCTCGCTTTTGCTCTCCGTCCAGATGATGGATCACCAAGCTGCTGACAAAACAATGGATCTTTTCATCAAACATCCGGTACCACTCGTAATCAAAGAGATTAAAGAGCCGGAATTCAACGCGATCCCCGAAAGATTGCAAACGCCGGCGGGCATGCCGGATCATCTGCTGAGAACCGTCGAGGGCTATCACTTTGCTGTTCGGGTACTGAGTCAGAATGGTTTCACTTAACCATCCGCCTCCGGCCCCGATCTCCACCGCGACGAAAGATTCATCTCTTTCGAAGGGAATCAGGTCCGTGAAAGTACGGCCCCATTCTTCACGCTCGGGAACAAAAATATGCCCGTATCGCAGAAATAACGCTGTATCACGATCTTGCCATTCTCCCCGCTGCTTTTCCTGTTTCATGCTCCCAGCTCCTTTGCATATGAAAAACTTTTATTTTATATCCATCATATTTTCTATTAAACTATTTTTATAAGAAATTCCATTTGGAAACAGAAAGGTTCGAGCGACTATGAATTGGCGAAATCTGTCCCTTTTATTCTCTCTGGCCGCTTTGTGGGGGGCTTCCTTTTTATTCATGCGGATTGCTGCACCGGTGATCGGCCCGATATTCCTTGTTGCCCTCCGCCTTGGATTCGCTTTTCTGGCCCTGTTCCTCTACGGTCTGGTCATTAAAAAAGGGCTTGGATTTATCGGCAGCTGGAAAAAATATATTGCTCTGGGAGCGGTAAATGCGGCGATTCCGTTTGTGCTGATTTCGTTTTCTGAAGTATACCTGCCCGCTTCGTTCGCGGCCATTCTCAATGCAACCACCCCGTTGTTTTCTGCGGTGATCGCCCGCATCTGGATTAAAGAACCGTTAAACGCAAGAAAAATCCTCGGCCTTATTACCGGTTTTATCGGCGTCATCGTTTTGGTGGGCTGGACAACGATCCAGCTTCACTGGCAAACCGTTGTCGCGATCGTCAGTTCCTTGATGGCCGCTTGTTTTTACGGGATCGGTTCCATTTATGCCAAGAAAAATTTCAACGCCACCCCTCTGGAACTCTCCATCGGCCAGATGTTCGGTTCTGCCGTGGCCATCTTGCCTTTTGCCTGTTTTACCATACCCGGGCAGATTCCATCGATGGCCGTCATCTGGTCCGTCCTGGGATTGGCCCTCCTTTCCACCGCCTTTGCGTACTTGCTCTATTTCCGGCTGTTAAAAGAGGTTGGTCCGACCCAGACCTTGTATGTTACCTTTCTCGTTCCGATCTTCGGCTGCATCTGGGGAGCGATCTTCCTCCGGGAACGAATCGGACTGGCCACCTGCTTCGGACTTTGTTTGATTATTTTCAGCATTCTTCTCTTGACGAACCTGCCGCTTGGAAGAAAGAAAAAAGTGCAGGCCTGACTTCTGGCAAACCTCCGTCCTTTCGGGGAGACGGGGGTTTTTGTTTTTATGCCAATCAATCCATCTCCTCCGCTTCGACAAGTCCGGTGAGAGCATTCAGATCCGCATCGTCCGGAATCCCCGGGTACGGATTCATGGCGTTGGCCGCGGCACAAGCAACCCCCAGTTGCAAAGAAGGCCTGATTCTCTTTGTTTGCACATACCGCGAAACAAATCCGCCCAACAACGTATCGCCGCAGGCAATGGGGTTAACGGCCGCGACCCGCGGGGATTTCAGGAAAAAGCACTCCGTTTGACCGGCGTAGAGCAGACCTTCTTTTCCCAATGTCACTACCATGTGTTTCACGCCTTGATTTATCCAGTTTTTCATTTCCTGCAATATCGTCCGGCGATCCGCATTTTCAGCCACTCCCGTCAGTTCTTGAAACTCTTCCAAATTGGGCTTGACGAACCACGGATTTACCCGCATCGCCTCTTGAAGCGCCTTTCCGCTCGTATCCACAATAATTTTTACGGATTTTTCCGTCAATTGTCTGGCCAGTTCGGCATAAAAGGAACTGGAAACACCGCCGGGAAGGCTTCCGGAAAAGATCACGATGTCACCTTCGCGGATGTCGGAATAAAGCTTCTGTTTCAAGTCGCTTTGTTCCTCCCCGCTCACTTCCGGCCCGGGTTCATTGACGACGGTAACCCGGCCGTTTTTCTTTTCTACGAAGATGCTGCAAATTCTCGTTTCCCCTTTGATTTTGGTCAAACGGTTGAAAATTCCCGGCATCCGGCAACCTTCCTGCACCAGCTCTCCCGCCATTCCCCCAACAAATCCGTAGATCGCCACAGCCATCTGAAAATGGCGGCAGGCACGGGCCACATTTAACCCTTTTCCTCCGGGAACAACACGGAAATCGGTGGCCCGGTTTACCTCATCATAGCACAATTCCGGCAACAGAATCGTCCGATCGAGAGCGGGATTTGGACAGACGATGCGAATCAATGCATTCACCTCGCAAGGATGGATATCTTTGCAAAATTTTCCTCTGTATATTACATTAATAATATATTGATAATTAACGATTAATTCTTAATTTATTGAATAATAGCCCGATCGGGAGGGAACGCGATGGGTCGCCTGATGACCGAAGAAAAGTTTTCCTTGCTCTGCTCACTGGCCAATGAACGGGGAATTATTACGGCTACGGCGATGGATCAACGCGGATCACTGAAAAAGGCACTGGCTCAGTACAGTCAAAACGAGGTAACGGAAAAACAGCTCATTGCCTTTAAAACCTTGGTCTCGGAAATCCTTTCTCCCCATGCGAGCAGCATCCTGCTCGATCCCGAATACGGATGGCCGGCCGCGAAACAGCGCGCTGACAATGCAGGACTGATCATGGCTTACGAGCAAACCGGGTACAGCGCAGAAGACGAAAACCGCATGCCCGATCTGCTCCCCGAGTGGTCGGTTCTGCGCTTAAAACAGAGAGGAGCACAGGCGGTAAAACTGCTCGTTTACTATGATCCCGATGACCGGGAAGAAATCAACACCGTCAAGCAGGCGCTGATTGAACGGGTGGGCCTGGAGTGCAAAGCGTTAAATCTTCCGTTCTTTTTGGAACCGTTATGTTACTCCCGGCACATTCCCGACAGCAAGGGCATCGAATTTGCCAAAGTCCGCCCGCACAATGTAAGGAAAATGATGAAGGAATTTTCACGGCCGGCATACCATATCGATGTCTTGAAAGTGGAAGTGCCCGTAAATGTCCACTATGTGAAAGGACTGAAAGCGAACGAAGGCCATCCCGTCGCATACACTCTGGAAGAAGCGAAAACACTGATGCAGGAAGCCGCCGCAGCCGCCGAAGTGCCTTTTATCTTTTTAAGCGGCGGGGTGACGGATGAAGTTTTTATCGAAACCCTTGAGTTCGCCGGTGAAGCACAGATTCCCTTCTCCGGTGTTCTCTGCGGCCGCGCCTCCTGGCAAGACGGCATTCCCGTCTACGCCCGCCATGGGGAAGCAGCCCTGCGGGAATGGCTGTTAAACGTGGGAGTAAAAAGAGTGCAGAAGCTGAATGACGTGTTGCAAAAAAATGCCGTCGCCTGGTGGAATGTTTACGGAGGAAAAGAACGGTTAAACATTGTTGCCGGTTAATCCGTTGAAGAAGAGATGACCTGTGAGCGGCTTCCGTCAAAGATGCACCGGTGCCGGTATATTTTTTCTCACTTCGGCCATCATAGTACAACGGAAAACTTAAGGTTCAGCTGTCACGTAATTTCTCACCCCTTGAAAAAATCAAAATCGGCTAAAGTGAGGGTGTTTTTCCTGTGAAAAATGAGATCGAACTTCACGGCACCGTCTTTTTTGAACCGGCCACAGGAACATGGACCAGCTCCGGAACGGGATGGTGGATCGAAAAAACTTCGGGGCCTCACGCCAAAATCAGATTTGAAGAACGAATCAAATTTGCAAAAAATTTGGCCGACCCGCTGAAAACAAACAGCTACAGCCTATCTCTCAGCAACATCAGCCAAAACGGTCAGGTTGATGCTTACAATATCGATGAAGACGGATTTATTCTCAGATGGAAAGATTATTCCGCGGCCCCGTGCATCGCTTCTTTCTCTGTCGCCGGCAGCAAAGTCTCCTATGTGCCCAATGACCGTGCCCTGAGCAATGAAGACAGCGTGGCGGATATCTATGCCGCCGGGCTGTTGTTTGATTACGAGGCCAAGTACGGGGTTGTGACTGTCATGGGATCGGCCAGCATTTCATCTCACGAAAAAATCGACACCAGTCTGGAGATCCTGGGCCAGCACGGGAACAACTGGAAATCGGCGCTGGAAAATGAGCAGGACGAATTCAGCCGGCAACTTCTGCAAGACAAACTGGACCGGCTGCAAGTCAGAATAGACCGGCATCGGAAGATCAAGGAAAAAAGCGCCTCCTATTGGTATTCGGCCAAAAAGTTCGGCGAATTGTGGGGCAGGTATGCGGCGACGGAACAAGAGAAAGCGTTAGGTGGTTGCTATGTGCCTGTCTGTACGGGAGGAGGCCCCGGCATCATGCAGGCTGTCGCAGAGGGAGCGAGAAGCCAGAACGCGCATGTCATCGGGATTGACTGTCAGTTTGGCTATGACAATTTTTTCAACCTGCGCGACAGTTATTCCATTTACTCCAATCAACGGCTCAGAATGAACAATTTCTCCATCCGCGAAGGGGTCCTGATCAATTACTCCCACGTGATCCTGTTCTGGCCAGGCGGCTACGGCACTGCTTGGGAAGTGTTTGAAACCTTGTCCAAAATCTCCACCAAACATCTGAGAAGACACCGGACAAAAGTGATTTTTGTCCACCGGGAATATTGGGAACCGCTCTTCCGTTTAGTCGACCACATGCGGGAGTTCGGCACAATAAACAGCTATGGTGACCGAATCAAAATCCCCGGTGTGGATGACCGGTTGCCGGATGAAGCTTATATCGCCGAAGTCGTCGATACGCCCGAAGAAGCCTTTGCCAAAACGCGGGCATTTGTCGAAGAGCTTTACCGGCGGAATCAGCTGACCTTGCGCAGTTATTAGGATAAAAAACAAAAAGCGAAACACAGGGGTGCACCTGCGTTTCGCCTTTTTATCGCGATTAATTGTTTTCCGCTTTCCTGCGGCTGGCCAAAGCGAGGTAAATTCCCGCCAGAATGGAAATGAGAATGACGATGGCCGCCGTCCATTGCGCCGCTGTCCAGTGAAAAAGATAGCGCGGCGAATCCCCCCGCAGCATTTCCAGACAAAAACGGCCGGCATTGTACAAGATGCTGTATAGGAGGAAAAGATAACCTTTGGGCATCTTCTTCTGCATGAGGATGAGAAGCAGGGCGAAGATGATCACATCCATCTGCCCTTCCCACACTTCGGCCGGCCATAGCGGCTGATCCCCGTAAGTAGCCCGGGCCACGGTCCCCTCGGGATAAACCAGCCCGAAGTCTCCCCCGGTCGGGTCGCCAAAGGCATCTCCATTCATCAGGTTGGCGTCCCGGCCGATGCTCTGGCCCAGAATGAGCCCCGGAGCGCACAAATCAGCCAATTCCCAGAAAGAAAGCTGATGCTTGCGCACATACCAGAGGCCGACCAGAAGCGCCCCGACAACACCGCCCTGAATCGACAAGCCTCCATGCCAGATGGCCGGAATCTCCCATAAATTATTTTTATAATAGCCCCAGTCAAACAGGAAAACATGCCAAAATCGCGACCCGATGATCGCGCCGAACAGAACCGGAACAATCATATCAAGCAATGGCTCGATTAGATGATCCTTTTTTTGCAGTTTGGCCAGGGTCACCGTCACGCCGAGGCCGAGCAAAATCGCCAGCAAAAACAGGATGCTGTAGGAACGGATCGGAAAGGAACCGATGTGCCCCAAATATTGGTGCAATGTTTTCTCCTCCTTCTTTTACCTGGATCAAGGTGCCACGATTGCCTCGTTTCCCATATTAACACAGTGCCGGTCCCATTCTCATCCTTATTATTTGATCTGCCCGCCACAAACGGCTTCCGGCTGCAATCACAACTTATGTTCAAGCCGATTTCACAGACGCGCCGGCTTCGAACGGATCCCTTTTAATTGCGGATGGTTTCGCAACAGATGGAGCAGGAATTTCAACCGCATCACATAGGTGTGATCCTTCAGTGTACGGCGGTATGCGTTGGCCGCCATCTCCTCTCTCTCTTCATCATGGTGCAGGTAATAGCGGATTTTTTTCCGTAAATCATTTAATCCGCGGAATGTAGCCATTTCCGTTTGGGGATCGTATAACTTCTGCATGTCCTCGCGCCATGTGGCCAGTTGGAAGGCCCGGCAGGCCGCGATTTCAAACGTGCGGTTGTTGGGAGTGTGCGCCGGGATGTTTAACGGATTATCCTGACGGTCATTGGATGTGCGATGTATATTAAGTACAATTTTTGCACCATTGTAATATTTGACGACTTCCGAAGGGGGAATCGGCCGGTTATGGATACAGGCTTTCAGTTTGTCGTAGTTTTTTAATTTCTCCCACCACTGTCCGATGATCACCGTTTTGTGCCGCAGCAACAGCGGTGTCAATGTATCGAAAAAGTGGATGCGGACAGGGAAAGCGCTGCCGACAAAACAGATGTCGGACCGATATTTTTCCGGGACTTCCTGCGGGCAATATTTGTCCGGATTTACGGCCAGCGGGAGGTGAACTGCCGGTTTCCCCCTGTTTCGATAAAACCGGACGCTGTTGCTGTCCTGAGTCACCACAAAATGATAAGGCTTTACCAACTGTTCATGTGTCTTTAACCGGTAGGGATCATCCACCACCCAGACTCCGATCGGAATGCGGTATGAGCGCAACCGGGTGACTACTGACGCAGGCAGATTCGCTCCCCGGAAGGATAAAATCACATCAGGCCGGAAATTGCGAATCCGTGAAAAAAGCAATGAAGGATGCTCACGACGCAGCAAAAAGGAAGAGAAACGGAAATTGGGGAGGCTTTTTTCCATCTGGCGAAAAGCTTGAATGATGTTTTGATCCTCATCGGACAAATGATTCTGGAATGAAAACCCACATCCCGAAGAAATATAGAAAAGGCGCATTCATCTTCGTCCCTTTCCTTTCTATCTCATAAGCTAACATCATTTTATTTTCCCGCCACTCAAAAAGTGCGCTCCATCCTTGAAAATCCTCTTTTGTCCAGGGGTTCCCCTTCTTGCTTGTAATTCGCGGCCGGGGCAGAGATCCAGAAATCTCTCTTGGTGTCTCCTATCATCTTATGCTAATATTCACAAGTATCCTATAATAAAGAGAAGAAATTCAATATATAAAAAAGACGCCCAACTTGTGAAGGAGGTCAACATGATCAGCATGAAACAGCTCATTACCGCGATGGCCGCCTTTCTGGCACTTGGTCTGACCGCCTGCAACTCTTCCCTTCCTGCACAATCCGCAACTCCCCCCAAGGCTAAACCGGCGGCGACAATCAGCAGCCAACAGTTGTTATCCGACCTGTGGTTTCAGACTTCCGGGGAAGCAAAAGCGCTGTATTACCAGGGTTACAATATCGGAACGATGAGATTGGATCAGGCTCTGGACAAAGGGACAGAGAAAAAGCCGGCTGTCGTCCTGGATTTGGACGAGACGGTATTCGACAACAGCCCCTACCAGGCGTATACGGCAAAAGAGAATAAAGAATATCCCGACCAATGGGACAAATGGGTTGCCAGTGCCAAAGCAAAAGCACTGCCGGGTGCAATTGATTTTCTCAACCATGCCGACAAAAAAGGCGTTGATATTTACTATATTTCCAACCGGAAAGAATCGCAGAAAGAGGCGACGATCAAAAATCTTCAACTCATCGGCGCCCCGCAAGCGACGCCTGATCACGTTCTGTTGCAACAGCCGGAAGAGAAAGGGAAAGAAAACAGACGGCAGCAAGTTGCCAAAAATCATCAGATCCTGTTGTTCTTTGGCGACAACCTGAGCGATTTCAGCGGTTTTGAAGGAAAGGAGCTGACCGAAAGAAACGCGATGGTGGAGCAAATGAAAAGCCAGTTTGGCGACAAGTTGATCATCTTCCCCAATCCGATGTATGGCGATTGGGAAGGCGCCATCTATCATTTTGACTATAGTAAATCGGACGAAGAAAAAGATCAGCTCCGACGCAATCATTTAAGCGAGTTCCAACCTTAACTTTCCTCGTCCGGCCCGCAATGCATTTCCACAGAAAACCAGCCGATTTCCTTCGGGACTGTCCGGCTGGTTTTCGTTTTTAAAACACGCTGCCACCCGGATGCCTGATACGATCCCACCTGAATCCAAGGATTACCTGTATCGCGAATTGTCGCATTCTTAATCTATATAATTTTATTAACAAAATGAATTTCGCTGACAAATTTTTTACTATTTAGAAAATCGAGTCGCAAAATTATATATTTTTCAAACAGTTTATGTATAATGTAGAGGTGTAAGCTATTTAAGAAAAAGGTGATGCCATTTGGAAGGAAAGCAGTTGGGTGGAAGGTATGAAATCCTTCAACACCTGGGCGACGGTGGCATGGCAAGTGTTTACAAAGCTAAGGACGTGCTTTTGAACCGGCACGTGGCCGTTAAAGTATTAAATGACCAATTAAGCAAAGATGAAGGATTTGTGAACCGTTTTTTACGCGAGGCGCAAATGGCCGGAAAAATGTCCCATCCCAATATTGTCAATGTCTACGACGTGGGACAGGAGGCACAAACTTATTACATCGTCATGGAATTTGTCGAAGGGCTTACCTTGGACGAGCTCCTGCGGATGCGCGGCCCTCTTCCCGCTGCCGAAGCGATGAAAATCGCCATGCAGATCTGTGACGGATTATCTCATGCGCACAAACACGGGATCATCCATCGTGACATAAAACCTCACAATATCATGAGCACACCGGACGGCCGCTATAAGATCATGGATTTTGGCATCTCCCGCCTGCTCGGTGCAACGACGCACTATACAAAAACGGGAACGGTTCTCGGCTCCGTCCATTATCTTTCTCCGGAACAGGCATCCGGTCATAAGGTAAGTTATATGTCCGACTTGTATTCGCTGGGCGTGGTTTTGTATGAACTGGTGACCGGACAAGTTCCGTTTGATGCCGATGAAATTGTGGCCATTGCATTGAAGCATATACAGCAGCCTGTTCCTGATCCAAAATCAACCAATCCACAGTTGCCCGACCCATTGTGCCACATCATACATAAAGCGCTGTCCAAAAAACCGCAGCACCGTTTTCAATCAGCCGACCAAATGAAAAACGCCCTCCGGGAAGCTTTGCATGGCACATACCAGCCGGAAATTCCTTCGACAGACCGTGCAGGGGTGCAACGGCCGGCCAAAGCGAAGAATAAGAGAAAAGTGTTGCTGAGCGGTTCTCTCCTGTTTGTCATCATCCTGCTGTTCTGTTTGGGGTTCAACTTTGTAAACACCGATAACAACCCCCGTAAGCTCGGGGTAATCGCCGCTCCGTTTATCAATAATGAGGACACACAAAAAGTGGCAGAAGCCGCTCATAAAAAAATAAAATTTTCCGAAGAAAAGCCAAAGCACAAAACAATTGATGATCCAAACGAGACCAAACCGCAGCCGAAACAAGACGATGTGGATCCCCCTTTTTCGGACAAAGAGCCGCAAGCCCCCAAACCGCCTGAGGCCTCGCCACCCAAAAATCCGGACAACGACCAGGAACAAGATCCGCCACCTGCCCCGCCGCCGGAGGAACAAATTCCTGCGGTCAAGTATGTCGTGATCGCCGGCAAATTTGATAAACAGGAAGATGCGCAAAACCGGGTTAATCAGTTGAAGGAAAAAGGAATCGACTCCCGACTCTATCAGAAGAAGGAAAATGGACAAATCGTTTATTATGTAAACGCCGGCATATATGACAAACGGCCCGATGCGGATGCGAAAGCAGAACAAATCCATCAAGCCGGCTTCAGCGATGCCTACGTGAAAGAGATACGGACGCGATCGGGTCATCCCCCGGCAAACAGATCTTGACACACGGATCAACACCTTGCGAAAGGAAACTTTCCTCACCATGTACAAGGAACCCACCTGATCTTGCAGATGGGTTCCTTCCCTTTAATACCCGAGTTCGCTTAAACGCTGTTTCACTTTCTCTTCATCCGCCACTGTCGCGCGGTGCAGTTTGACCTTTACCCCTTGTGCCAACGGATCTTTGCGCCTGTATTTTTGCAGCATTTGCTTCACCCATCGCTCCATCTGTCCCCTCAATTGTTTCGCCACCTGGGGATGTTGTGCGATCACATTTTTTGTTTCACCCCGGTCTTTTTTCAAATCATACAATTCCCATTTCGGATTTCCGTAAACATCCTTCTCATAGGAGCGGATCAGTTTCCAGCGCAAGGTTCGGATCGAGCGCTTCAGCTGCCAGTTGGCCTCACAGGAAACGACAAAGGGGCGAATCTGCTTCACTTTTCCCTGAATCAACGGCAACAGTGAACGCCCGTCAATCCTGCCGATCCCTTTCGGCTTCCTGATCCCGGCCAGATGCAAAACAGTGGGGAATATATCCGCATGCTGACAAAGAGGAGTAATGCGTTTATTCTTGGGCAGCCGTTTCGGGTAAGAAATGATGCAGGGAACATGAATTGTCGGTTCGTACAATCCGTGATGATCAAAGTAGATCCGGTGTTCCCCCAAACTTTCCCCATGGTCAGCGACTGCGATCAGCAACGTCTCTTCCAGCGTCCCCGTCTCTGACAACACCTTGATAATATCTCCGATCGAGTCATCCACCTGCTTCACGCTGCCATCATAGCGCTGGCGAATGCTGCTGGCCGGGAGACCGCTTTTATTGTATTTGTTTATAAAACTCCACAGTGGTTCCCGCATCACGGCTTTCAGGGAAGGTTCCTTCCGCACTTCCGAGACCGTGGCAGCATGCTTTTCAGCCCATTTGGCATAAGGCGGTTCCGGCATATAGGGGTAGTGCGGGTCCCAATAATGTAAAAACAGGAAAAAATCCGGTTCATGTGCGTGTTTTTTCAACCATGCGACCGCTTTTTGGCTGACCTCCCGCGCGGGCAAAGTCAAATGCGTTTCCTTATCCTCCGCCGGATCGATATACGTTTGGTATCCTTTTTTAAACCAGGCGCTGTTTTTGCCGGTGATGCGGTGATTGCAATCAACTGCGGCGGTCGTATAACCGTGTTTTTGCAAGATTTGCGCCAACGGAACCAACCGCGCGGGAATCGGAACGTGCTTCATATTGACAATCCCGTGCTGATGCGGATTTTTTCCCGTCATAATCGTGACGAACGAACTGCGGGTTACATTGTTTTCCGCGATCATGTTCTCAAACAAAACTCCCTGTTTCGCCAGGGAATCCAGATGAGGAGTGAGAGACGGTTTCCGGTTGTTGTAGCATCCCAAACGATCAGCTCTAAGCGTATCGATGGCAATCAAGACGATTTTCATCATCTCACCTGCCTTTAAGGTCGTTTCCCTTTTCTTAGCATATGAGTAACTGTCCAATTCGGTGTCGTTCCACGGGAATAGGCATTGGTTAGTTTTGCAGGCCGGCTAAACCGTCACGGCTTTTCCGCGCATTCCCGGCAGCGGCTTCAGACCGAATTGGGCGAGCAGGGTAGGCGCCACATCGGTAATGCGGATCGTTTCCAATCTGCCAGCCGAACCCGTTCCATTCCCTTTTTGTGTCATGATAAAAATGCCTTCATAATCATGGTTGGCTCCATCCGGTCCCGTATCATTTTCATAGATATAAACCTTGCCCAATCCAATTTTGCCGACGGAACGCCAGTAAAGGTCACCAAAATAGATGAGCAGATCGGGAGGAATATTTTTGGTGGCAACATAGCGTTTTTCCGGCCGGATCACTTTGGTGTGAAGCGGATTTCCTTCTTCATCAGTCAATTTTTTCAACTTTTGCACGATTTCTTTTCGCAGGGAGGGCAATTTTCCCGGAGGAATGATGCCTTGCGGCTCCCGGCCTTTGACGTTGAAACACAACCGGCCGTAATAGCCGCCGTAACCCCAGGCAACCGTCCTGCTCCAGTCGACGAGATCCGCAGAAAGCTCAGCCGGTCTGTGCACGGGTTTCCTTAATGTCAAATAGCCTTCCCGGATCAGCCATTCATTGATGCAAAAGCCGCCGTCCATCCGTTTCGCCCCATGGTCAGAGACGACAAAAATCCGCGTCCCTTCCGGAACCTGGTCAAGAAGTTCCCCGATCTTTTGATCGACAAAACGATAGTAATCCAATATCGCATTTTGATAAGGGGACTCTTGATAAAGCACATGGCGATCGTCCATGTATTGCCAAAAAGCGTGATGGATACGGTCGACCCCCATTTCGACCATCATCATAAAATCCCAGGGTTTATTGTTGATAAGCCAGCGGGCAGTATTGAAACGGGTGTCCGTCATCTGGTAGATCTGTTCAAGCAAGTCATCTCGCGGGCTGGTGCGAAAATTTTTCACATCGAAGCGATATTCTCCCACTTGTTCCTCGATCTCCCGTGCCAGTGAGGCCGGATAAGTGTAGGTTTCTGCATTTTCCGGTGTTAAAAAACAACTGATCAAATGACCGTGGATCGGTTTTGGCGGATACGACGGCGGAACTCCGATGACAATCGATTGATACCCGTTCTTCCCCAATATATCCCAGACACACGGCTCCTTTAACGAACTGCTGTCCACAATATGGATATCGTCATAGTCATGGCTGTTGCGGTTGCGAAAACCGTAAAACCCCAATTGCCCCGGATCTTTTCCCGTCATCATCACCGCCCACGCCGGCACGGTGATCGGCGGGTCGCTGCTTCTCATGCGTGCGAAAACGCCGGTATTGATCAATCGTTTCAAATGAGGAAGCACATTGAAATACCGGTCAAATACCAACGACGGCTCAGCGCAATCAAGTCCGATGACGAGAACTTTGGGCCGGGCCGTCATCCTCTCTCACCCGCCATCCGCGCCAGCAATCCTTTCTGCTCCAAAAAAGCAAGGACGCGATGCTTGCTTTCTTCCGGCGATTCCCGATCTGTTTCCAAAACCAGATCCGGATTGTCCGGTTCCTCAAAGGGATCATCCACTCCGGTGAAATGCTTGATTTCCCCGGCCAGCGCCCGTTTGTACAATCCTTTGACATCCCGGCTGATACAACGGGAAAGGGGGCACTTCACATAAACCTCCAGATATTCGGCAATGTTTTGGCGGCAGTAATCCCGCATCTCCTGATACGGCGTGATAAAGGATGCCAGTACGATCACGCCGTGTGTATTTAAAAGATGGGCGATAAAAGCAGCCCGCTCGACATTGCGGAAACGGTCCTCTCGTGAAAAGCCCAAATCTTTGTTGATCACTTCTCTGAGCAAATCCCCGTCCAACAGTTGCACTTTCATCTGTTCCATTTGCTGCAAATGATTGGCAACCAGTCGGGCAACAGTCGTTTTTCCTGCCCCGGAGAGGCCCGTCAGCCACAAGGTAAAGCCTGTCTGTCTCATCCCTTCACCTCCGTTTCGGACTAATATATGAAAAAAACCTCCCTTCTGAAACGCCCTTCGCCCAGAATGGAGGAAGTTTAAGGAATGAAAACGGCCAGCCGATTCAAAGCAAATTTCACCTCACTAGTTTCAGTATTTGTCGCAGGCGGTTTTCATACTGATGCTCTTTTCGCGTTCGTTCAAAAGCACGGTGGGCAATCTTTTGACACAAGTGCGGCCGAGGGAGGTAAAAAGCGATTTTTTCCTTCAGCTCTTCCAGCGTCCGGTACGTAATGATTTCCTTTCCGGGCTGAAATAGCCGGCCCAGATCTTTTCTTTCATCCACCAATTGAAACGCCCGGCATGCCGCAATCTCAAACACCCGGTTATTCGGCGTGTCTGCCTTCACCTGATGCGTATTTTTTTGCAAATACGGATCATCATACGAGCGATGAATATTGAGAACGATCTTCGCGCCGTTGTAATATCTTCGTACTTCGTCCGCTTCCACCCATCCCCGACGGACGGAAATGTTGGGCAGGTGCTGAAGACGATACCATCCCGGACCGACCAGCCTGGTTTTGTAACGGAAAAGAAACGGAGACAACTTGCGCACATCCCGCAATCGATTTTGAAATGCGGAGCCCACCAGCGCCAGATGACTGCGATAGGCAGAGGGAACCGTCTTTTCAGGATAATAGAGTTGGAGCGGTGCGGCCAGCGGCAAGTGAAATACCTGTGCCCTGGTTTTCTGTTTATACAGGGGGACAGCCTGGCTCTCATTGGTAAAAATCAGGTCAAATGCACCGGCTGTTTGCAAAGAGGAATCAATCGCATAAGGATCGTCTGTATACCAGATCGCCTTGGGAACGGGCAGATCCTGAATCCAGGCGGTTTCTTCCGGGCCCAGCCTTTCACCGAGCATGGCCAGTACCAGCCGGGGATCAAAGGGGCGCCGCTTCCAATCTTTTGTCAAACTTCCCGGCTTCAGCAAAAACAGCTGGTGTTCCATTTTTTTTAAAGCAGAGACAATGGCTTGATCAATCACGGAAAAAGGCTTTTTGACCGCGGACGGAATATAAGCGATCTTCACCCCGTCATCCCTCCCCCTCGGGAATCCGCTGCCACTTATCAATATAATAGCGCCGGTTTTGCGCCAGAATTTTGCGAAACTCATCATAGCCGTTTTTTCTGAAACTGGTGCTTCCGAAATGGTGAACATACGTATCCCCTGCCACCACCAGCCGGTAACCTGCCTGGCGCACGCGGTAACAATAATCATCATCCTCATAGGTTCCCAGACCAAAGCGCTCATCGAGCAAACCCACTTTTTGCAGGACTTCCCGCGGATAAACCAGGCAGAAACCAGATAAGCGAAGCGTGTCCCGCCAGCGATCAGGGTCAGTCCGATTAAACTGCCGGGAAAAGCGGAGAATTTTATCCACCGATCGCAGCGAAACGGCAATTTTTTGTTCAGGGATCACGCGGTTGGACACCGGGCCCACCAAACCGATCGATGAATCGCTCCGCAAAACATGGAGCAATTGAGTCAGCCAGCGGTACGACGGAAGCGTATCGTTATTGAGCCAAACCAAATACTCCCCCTTCGCCCTTTCCAGCCCCTGATTGATGGCGGCTGCAAAACCACGATTCCAATTATTTCGGATCAGGCGCAGAAACGGATACTGCCGGATCACCTCAGGGACTTTGGATGAACCGTTATCCACCAGAATCACTTCGCAGCTCTCCCTGGTAAACTTGCGGATCGCCTCAAGACAGCGGCAAGTCATTTTCCATTCATCTTTGTTCGGAATAATGATACTCGCGGTCGGTTTTTGTGCTTGCATCCCACTTCGCTCCAATTGTTTTTTGCACCAAATCATGCCCGTTTTGCCGAAATTGCTCCAGCAGCCCCGGATTGCGTGCCAGTTGGCAAAAGTAGTGGCGCAATTCCCTGAAAATGTTTTTTTTATCAAGCAATATTCCTGAATGAAGATGTTTTACCCATTCGCCGTGATCCCCGGTGTCATCCGTCATGACGGGAATCCGTTGGTACAAGGATTGAATATGGAGCGGTGCCAGGGACTGGCCAAATCCGCCAACCGTCAGCAACAGATCGGCAGCCAGCCATAATGCTTTCTCCTTCACCCGGCCGGAATGGACGGAAACAATCCGGTTCTTGGCAAATGAAGTGCGATCAGTGACCCATATCGCCTTAAACCGGCCATTCTCCTTTAATGCTGCCTGCAGTGCCTGAAATAACGACAAGCGGAAAGAAGCGGGAACCAGATTTTCGTCCACCCAGACGCAAAGACGTTCACCGGTGCGGAGCAGTTTGCGCGCCGCCTTTCTGCCGGTCTTTCCCCTTTGCATCGCACGAGGCAGCGGATGAACCACCTTCGCTTGAACCCCGTTCCGGCGAAATATCGTGCCAAACGAAAGCGACGGGACTTGAACTTCATAAAGTTTAAGCAGGGGGAAAACCTTGCGTGCGGGCAGGCGATCAAAGGAAATCGTTACAGGAGATGATTGTTCCCGGCAGAGCTGCAAAACAGATTCGGGCGGGTTGTGCAAATGGAAACAGCCCGCTTCGGATTCCCTGAAGCGCATCGCCATCTCTTCGGCGGTATGCACGGAGAAGTGAACGGTTTTATCTCCCGACGGCGGGATAACTGGAAAACGGGCGGGCTGAAACGAGGGCGCAATGGATGATAAAAGGATCAAAACCGTTTGTTTAGCCTCCTCCATCTTCCCCACCCTCAGCGAAACTTGGTTTTCCAATCAAAGCCGATCGCAGGATCATCATACGGCAAGCGATATTCATCGGGATGATCGGGACAATATGCTTTGGTCGTAAAGTAAACGATAATGGCCGGTTTCGTTCCCAGCACGCGATAACCGTGAGCAACGCCGGATGGAATCAACAAAATCGACGGATTTTCCTCTCCCATGTAGAAAACGGCCGTCTCCCTGTAGGTCGGGGAATCCTCCCGCAAATCGTGCAAAACCACTTGTGCGTTTCCACTGGGAAAGAACCAAAGATCATCCTGCTCTTTATGATAATGAAACGCTTTCACCACTCCGGGATAGGTCATGGACATCGATGCTTGACCAAACCTCCGCAGCAGGCCCTCATCCTCGCGCACGATTTCCATAAATGTTCCCCTGTCGTCGCAATATTTATTTAACTTTTTCGACACAACCCCTTCAATCACGGCTTTAATTCCCTCCATTCCTCGAAGAATTGTGCCAGCCCTTCTTTCCAGTGAGGCATCGGGAGCATCCCCCATTTTTCCATTTTCTCTGACCGAAGTACCGAACAGGCAGGGCGAATCGCCTTGCGCGCTAACTGTTCGGAGGATATCGGTTCGATTTTGACATCGTATCCGCCCAACCGGCAGATCTCCACGGCAAAGTCAAACCAGGAGCATTGGCCGCGATTGGCCACATGAAAAATCCCCCGGGCTGAAGAAAACAGAAACTGTTTGATCCTCTCCGCCAGATGACCTGCATAGGTGGGACTACCCACCTGGTCGCAAACCACGGCCAACGGCTGTTTTGCTTCCGCTTTTTGGATGATTGCAAGAGGAAAGTTGGCCCCGCCGATGCCGTAGAGCCAGGATGTGCGCAAAATAAGATGGTCAGGGCAATACTCCATCGTCCATTTTTCGCCCAACCGCTTGCTTTTTCCATAATGATTGAGCGGGTTGGGCAAATCGGATTCGGTATACCCCTCTTCTCGATTCCCGTCAAAAACGTAATCGGTGCTGATGTAAATGAGACGAATTCCTCTTCTGCCGCACTCCGCGGCGAGATTGCGCGTGGCTTCTCCATTGATTGCATAGGCCACATCCGGATGGATCTCACTCTCATCCACCCGGGTGTAAGCGGCACAATGGATGATGACATCCGGCTTCTCCCGATTTAACAGACGTTCGGTCTGATCCGGCTCGGTCACATCCCATTCCTGTCGGGTAAAGCCGGCAACGTGAATCCGGCTGTCATTTTCCAGGCATCGAATCACCTCCTGTCCCAGCTGCCCGCCGGCTCCGGTCACCACTGCTTTCACCCTTAATCCCCCCTTTCGCTTCTCCGCCGTTCAATCGACTCCCACCATTCGGGATGAGAAAGATACCAGTTGACGGTTTTTTCCAATCCTTCCCGAAACGGGACAGAGGGCTCCCAATTCAATTCACGCCTGATTTTATCGGTATCGAGCGAGTATCTGAAATCGTGGCCGGGACGATCTTCCACAAATTGAATCAATGAAGTGGATTTGCCCATCAGCTCGCATAAGCGCCGGGCCACCTCCAGATTGGCTACGGTATGTTCCGCGCCGATATGATAAATCTCTCCGCATTTTCCCGCTTTTCGCACCTTCTCAATCGCCCGGCAATGATCGCCGACATAAAGCCAGTCCCGTTCCTGCCTGCCGTCACCGTAGAGGAGGAGCGGTTCTGAGCGAAGCAAGCGCCGGATAAAACGGGGAATCAATTTTTCCGGATATTGATTCGGCCCGTAATTATTGGTGCATCGGGTGATGACCACCGGAAAATGGTAGGTATGAAAATAAGACAAGCAAAGCAGATCCGAGGAAGCCTTGGAGGCCGAATAGGGATTGGAAGGGGCCAGCGGGGCATCTTCACCCGCTTTTCCCGCAGGGATGCTGCCATACACTTCGTCCGTGGAAATGTGCACAAATTTTTGAACGCCGGCGCGCCTCGCTTCCTCCAATAAATTAAAAGTGCCCAGCACATTGGATCGGATAAAAGGTTCAGCACTTTTTATGCTTTGATCTACATGGGTTTCCGCCGCAAAATGCACAATAAAATCAATCTTGTATCCAAACAGCTCCCGCACTTGCCGGCGATCTGTCAAATCAGCTCGCACAAACCGGTAGCGGGGATCTTTTTCCACTTCTTTCAGATTCAACGGATTGCCCGAATATGTGAGTGCATCGGCATTGATCACCTCGATAGCCTCTTCCCGATGCAGTAGATGGCGAATATAATGACTTCCGATAAAACCGGCTCCTCCCGTCACCAAAACCGTTTGCTTCATGGTTCCCGATTCCTTTCACCAAAAGACGTTTTAAAGTTCATAGCGGACATTGGCCGCAAACTGATTTGCACGAAGCAATGATTCCTGTGTCCCTGCATCCGTCCACCATCCCTCCAGCACATCAAAGGTAAGCGCTCTTTGCCGGATATAAAGATTGTTCACATCCGTGATCTCATACTCCCCGCGGCCGGAAGGAGTCAAGGTGCGGATAAAGGAAAAGACTTGCGGATCATACATATAAATCCCGGTCACACACAGGGAACTTTTCGGCCTCTGCGGTTTTTCCTCGATGGAGACAATCTGATCCCCGCAAATTTCGGCCACGCCAAACCGCTCCGGGTTGTTCACTTTTTTCAGCAAAATCTTGGCTCCCGAACCCTGACTGGCATAAGCTTCAACATAAGGCTTTAAGGAATCTTCAAAGACATTATCCCCCAGCAAAACCACCATGCGGTCTTCCCCGGCAAAATCTTCGGCCAGCGACAGCGCTTGCGCAATCCCGCCGGGCTCATCCTGCACCTTATAGGTAAACCGGGTGGAAAATTGTTTTCCGCTGCCGAGCAATCTCACCACATCCCCCATATGTTCGACACCGGTCACGATGAGAATATCGCGGATGCCGCATTCGACGAGTTTATAAACAGGATGATAGATCATCGGATAACGCCCGACGGGCAATAAATGCTTATTGGTGATCTTTGTCAGCGGAAATAATCTTGAACCCGTTCCACCAGCTAAAATGATTCCTTTCATCCGTTCCACGTCCTCAACTCGTAATGTTCTCCCCTGTAAATTATTCGCCTGCCCGTCAAAACGTCACATAACAAAAAACACCGGGCCGCTTTTCGCCCGGTGTTCGGTTTCTTATTCAGATCAGGCATGAAGCTTTTCCTGCGCAACATCCCTTTACTCCTGCCTGGACAGAACATGCCCCTGTTTTTCCAATTCCAGCTGCTCCCGCTCATCCTTCTCGCGCTCCAATCGAATCCACTTGACAAATACGAGCCCGATGGCAAAGATATACACGATTTCCTGGACCACTTTCATGATCACGCCGCCAAGCTGCTGGTCATGGAGGGGGGACATGAGCGGCAACATGTGCGACATCTGGGAATACGTCGGGTACAGGATGCTGTCCGTAAAGGTGATCATGGCGCACGGAGGTGTCAACAAAACGCCGTTTCCAAAGATCAGCGCCAGCTTTAACAGCGGCTTGAGGCGATCCATCCCGGGCACCGGTCCGATGATCGGCCACCACATGCACAGGGAAGCAAACAGAATCAGCGCATGGGCAGCGTTATGTCCGGCGTGGGATGACATGATTGCTTCAAAGATGGGCGGCACATGATAAATCCACATCAGCCCATTAAAGAAAAACATCGAGATGACCGGTCGGGTAAAAAAGGCTATCAGCCCGTGAACCCCCGGAAGGCGGACGACCGGATCAAGCAAATACGCCGGAATTCCCAGGAGCAACAATGGCGGTGCGACAAAAAACATGAGCGACATCTGGAGCATGTGCATGCTGAAAAGCTCATGTGTCAACAGATCCAGCGGACTTCCCAGCGAAAAATAAGTAACGATCAGCCCCAGCAAAAAGCAGATCTTTTTCCAGACCGGAACCGCTTCTTCTCCTTTCAGCCTGTTCCGGAAAGGGCCTGTCAGCAATAAATAAGCCACGGCGATCAGCAAAAAGATGAGGTTTAATGTATAATCCCAGTTTTCGGGATAAAGAAATATTTGAAAAAAAGTCTCCTCAGCCGTCATCGCTCCCACTCCGTTTCAACGATGCTATAACCTATCTTACCACAAATTCTTTTTCTTCACCCCGCTTTCCTCATTCCTCTGCCAGCTTGCCGCTCAGCCAAAACTCCCCGCAGACGATGCCCTCCTCAACGGGCACACCCGCCATCAGTTCCGGATCTGCCACAACATCGATGGTTCCGCCCAACGTTTTGACGAGCAGATACCAAAACTCTGCTCCCGTCTCGGGATTTTGTTTTTTCTCAGCCTCAAGCACTTTTCCGCTGAAAAAGGCAATCGCTTCCGGGTCCTTGTCATTTTCGACAAACATCCCGATCGGAACGAATGATTCCGCTGCATACATCAGCCCACCGCTTTCCTGGGCAAGAAGATAATCTTCTTCATCGATAAAACATTGCAACCGATGGGCAAATGCAGCAATTTGTAGATTGACCGACCTCGGAAACGGTTTCAGAGCCAAAAACGAGCCATATTCCGGCGGATCAAACACAAAGGGAAAATCGCCGGTCATCTCGCCGAAATGGCTGATTTCATGTTTCACCCAGGCGAGCAAAGTAATATCGAGCGGGTATTTCGACCCCGGATAAAAATGTTCCAGTGTCGCCTTCATGCGTCCTTTCCCCGCAAAATGCGGATGGCAGGCGAATACCTTTCCTTCCTCATCCAGGGGCAAAATCAGCTCAATCTCTTCCGACACCTTCCATAAAAGATAGCGGCTCTGTTCATTTTCCCTGCTTTCCGCCATTTCATTACAACGCTCCAAAAGCTGAACCCATTCTTCATCACTTTCTACACAAAAACCGATACTGCTGTAATGGCTGGCCATTCTTATTCTCCCTCTAGTAATGTAAAAATATAAAGTCCGATTCTATTTTAACATGGAAATGGCATAATAAGGTCATTATTTGCAAAATTTATCTTGAATTCTTTGCGACTTTAAGAGGATCCGGGTTAGCCGGAGAACCCCATTGACCAGAGAGCGGTTCTGACTCACTCGGAACCAGCCGGGCAATGGGGTTCGAAACCTGTTTCACATCAATCCCGGGCAGCGGTAAGCCTATTTGTTTTTTTCAGCTCTGTCACATCGGCCACACCGATCCCAAACATGGCCAGTTTCAACTCCAATTCGATCTTTTCCAGTCGGGCAACCATGGCATCAGCCGATTTCCGTGCTGCTGCCGGCAAAAGCGACCGGCCGAATCCGGCCAGATCTGCTCCCAGCGCGATCGCTTTGGCCGCATCCACCCCGGAAGAGAGTCCGCCGCTGGCAATGAGGAAACCTTGCGGGACTTTTTTTCTGATTCCGATCAGACAATCGGCTGTGGGAATGCCCCAATCAAGAAAGGATTCTGCCGCTTCTTTTAACAGCGGTTTTTTAGAGCGGTATTTCTCCACCTGGATCCATGAGGTTCCCCCCGCGCCTGCAACATCGATAAACGCCGCGCCCGCATTATAAAGCTTAACGGCCAGATCTCCATCAATGCCGCTCCCTACTTCTTTGATTCCCACCGGCACCTCAAGCGCCCGGCAAACCTTTTCGATTTTGGAGAGCAAGCCGCGAAAGCGGGTATTTCCCTCAGGCTGAAACACTTCCTGCATCGGGTTAAGGTGGAGAATCAGCGCGTCGGCTTCAACGATCTCCACCAACCGCCGGCAATCGTCAACACTGACGCCATAATTCAGCTGAACCGCACCCAAATTGGCCAGCAGCGGAATATCCGGCGCGACCGAACGCACCTGAAACGTCTCCGCCACCTCGGGATATTCAATGGCCGCCCGTCCGGAGCCGAGCCCCACCGCCCATCCCCTCTGCTGGGCGGCCACAGCCAATCTCTTGTTGATTTCGCCTGTCTCTTTGGTTCCTCCGGTCATGGAACTGATCAGCAGCGGCGCCTTCATCCGTTTGCCGAGGAAGCGGGTCGAGAGGGAGATTTCGGAAAAATCGATTTCCGGCAACGCCTGATGCAGAAAGCGGTACCTCTCAAATCCGGAAGTCACCTTTTTCCCGGTTACGTCCTTATTTAAAGCGATTTCGATATGTTCATTTTTGCGTTTTGGCGTTTGTTTCTGCTCCAACATGAGAATAATCCTTTCTAAACAACCTTGTATTTCTTTGCTATTGTACGTCAATTTTCGGGGCAAAACAAAATATGTACCCGCCTGGCCTCCCGCCTTTCTGCAAAATCTCATCCTTGGAGGAAGAAACATGGAAAAACAAGGACAACATACACTGCCGGATATTCAGCATACTTCCGTTTTCAATGCTCCGATCAATAAAGTATGGAATGCCGTCGCTACATCGGAAGGCCTTGCCGCGTGGTTTATGCCAAATGACTTCCAGCCCGTGTCAGGCCATGAATTTCACCTGAATGCAGGGCATTTTGGCATGTCCCCTTGCCAAGTGACGGAAGTGGATCCTCCTCACCGCCTTTCTTTCAACTGGGGCAAAGACTGGAACATTACTTTTGAATTAAAAGATCTTGACGGTCAAACCGAAGTGACGTTGATCCATTCCGGCTGGGATGCCGATCAGGTGACCGAATTCGGGGAACCGCACACGATTGTGCGCAAACGTATGGATCAGGGGTGGGCCCGGCTGTGCCAAAAATTGGGTTCGTATGTTGAGGGGTGAAATCACGATTTCCCCCGTGTCTGCGCTGAGGGGCGCGCTTCATCTCCTCCACTTGAAGTGAAGCCCCGGAACAATGCGAAAAAGCCGGGGCAACCAAATCACATTGGAATATGACGAAAATTCAGGTCTTAATCTTGATTGATATTTAGGGAAATGCCCGGCAAATGTAAAGGTAACTTTACATAAAGGCTGCTTTGTAATATCATGTTTAATAACGGGAAAGCAGTTAGGTGATGTTATGAAAAACCGACTTAGGGAACTGAGGAAGAAGCATAATCTTTCGCAAGAAAAACTGGCACAGTTAGTCAATGTTTCAAGACAAACAATTATTTCGATTGAAAATGGAAAATATAATCCATCGCTGTCTTTAGCCTTTTCACTTTCTAAGGTGTTTGGTTGCTTGATTGAAGAAGTATTTATCATGGAGGAGGATAAATTTGGATAACAGAAAAACTTATCAGTTCCTCTTTGGTTTATTCGCAATTATCATTATCTTCGGGGGAATTTTAGAGGCCATAAACGAGATTCGGGCTTCTATTTTACCGCTTTCTTTGGGATTCTCTCTTTTGTTTTATACGTTTGCCAATGTTAATCTGGCTCATAACGATGAAAGAACTCAATTCATTAAGGTTAAAAGCGGACACCTGTCTTATATTATCGGGCTGATTTGTGTCGGACTGATCTACCTGATTTCTTTGAAACTGCATTTGATCAATCTCGATCTCAGTATCTTAATCGCTTTTTCGATCCTCATCATTTCTTACCCCTTGCTCCTTTTCGTGTACAGTCGCTTGTTTTTAGACTCCGAATACTGAATTATATATGTTGAATAATCAGCACAGCATCTCACAAGATTTTGAAGGCTCAAATGACCGAACACTTGCTGCGGAGCCATACGAGCCTCAGAGCACCGCCAAGGCTACGGGAACAGCTCAACCAACCACCCAAGCAGGAACGATCACACTTCATGTGCCCCAGATCAGGAGCGGAAAGTTACGGATTGAGCTGTTTCCCTGCCGGAGTGTCTGAAAAAACCACAATTGCCCCCCCTTCCCCGGATCGAGTCCAACCGCTTCCACTTTAAATCCAAGTGTATCATTGGCAAATGTTTGGCTTTTTCAGCCATGAAGAACCCCTGCCGGTATGGACGCACTAGCCTGACCCTCCTCGCCTCAGCTTACCGAGATGGCCTGCCGTGAGAAAAGATACCGGCCGGATCCCGAACTGCCCGGAACTAAAGCGGCGGAAACTTGTTTTGAAATCGGGAAAACAAGCGATCTGCACTCTCTTCCATATTTCTCCTCTCTCCCGGGGTAGATACCCATTCCTCTTTTACCCATTTGGAATAAGATAAAGCAACACATGGCCTGGGTGGCTATTGATCAGTGATGAAACCAGCCTAGGGAGGAAACGGGAATGAAAACAATCTCGCTCGGCAAAATGGCACAAGTGATGGACGGAACACTCATCCAAGCCAATCCCGCCAAACTTGTTCAATCCGTTAATTTTGGCAATCCCAAATCATTAAAACCCCATCAAGTTTACTTTTTCAGCCGGAAGGTCAATTGGGAAAAAAAGCAGCTGCCCGCCATTCAAAGGATCAAACCGATAGCTGTCGTGCTTCCGCCATATGTTTCCAGCCATGCTTTGCCAAAGGAAGTCGGTCTGATCCGCACGCGTGATGCTTTCGCCGCCTTCTGGAAAATCGCAAAATGGAACTGGGAACAATGCAAACCGCTCCGCGTGATCGGCATTACCGGAAGCGCCGGCAAATCGACAACGACTGAGATGGTCGCTTCCATCCTGAAAAATCACGGTCCGATGGTAAAAACGAAGGACAACCTGAACACATTCGTGTTCCTGCCTTCATATTTGACTCGGCTGAACCCGAACACAAAACTCCTCTTATTGGAAATGGGCATGAAATCGCTGAACAACATCATTCGCCAGTGTAAGATAGTCAAACCCGAAATCGGTGTCATCACCAATGTAGGGGAGGCACACGCCGGCGCCTTGGGCGGGATCGACCTGGTTGTGAAAGCGAAACAGGAAATGGTAGACGGAGTGCGCCCGGGCGGAGTGTTGTTTTTAAATGCTGACAATGCCCGTTCCCGCAAACTGAATCTCAGCCGTTTCAAAGGAACCGTCTATACATTCGGTATTGAAAACCCCGCCGACATCAGAGGAAGCAACATCCACTACACCCGAACCGGCATGAACTTTGTGGCTTCGATCGGCAACGAGTCGTTTCCCGTTTGGATTCCCACCTTCGGAACCCACAATGTCTATAATGCCCTGGCCGCCATCGGAGTCGCATGGGCTTACGGCGCGAGCAAAAGCGAAATTCAAAAAGGACTTGCCACTTTCCAGGCTCCCAAGATGCGTTTGCAATTTATCCGCGGCCGGTATGGGCGCATCTTGATCAATGACGCTTGGAATGCAAATCCGACGGCGATGAAAGCAGGATTGGAAGTATTAAAAAATGTAGGGGGAACAAGGCCGAAGATCGCTGTCCTCGGCAATATGCTGGAGCTGGGGAAATATACCCGGGCGGCGCATGAACTGGTGGGCCGATATGCAGCCACCATGGAACTGGATCAATTGATCACGGTCGGCAAATACGGACGATTCATCGCAAAGGCCGCCGTGGAAAGCGGGATGAACAAAAACAAGGTATTTAACTTTACAAAGTCGAGTCAATTGCTCCGTCACTTGGCCCGTTCTCCCAAAAACGCAATCATCTATTTCAAAGCCTCGCGAAATCTGCATTTGGAAAAGATCGTGAAGAGATTGAAATAACTCCGCAGATGCAGGCCATTCTTAAGAATACAGGGGGATGAATTGAAGGATTGGTGGAACCGGCTGTTTATCCGCATGTTTCGGCCGGGACACTTGCCCGTTTCAGCCATCCGTGGCAAAAGTCGCTGCCGGTCTGAGGAATTTCCACTCCAATTCCTTCGTCGCGTTCAAGCGGTTGTGAGAAAATCCCCCTGTTGAGAGTGGTCCTTTTTGTGGTTTTTCGTTTGCGAAGCAAACTTGTTTATAACCATGCACATTATTGACAACAATGCCTTCTTCTTTCTATAATGAATGAATTAAAAATCGCTTTTGACGATTTTGGGTTGGGAGAGGGGCTACAATGAGGAAGGAAATGAAGTGGAGGCGTTACAAGCACGTTTAAATAAAAACAAATGGAAAACAACGGCCAAACAAGAGATCATGGCCGGGGTTCTTTCGTTTTTTACCGCTGCTTATATTATCGTTGTCAATTCTTCGATCCTGGCCGATGCCGGCATTCCGCTTGAAGGCGCCATCATCGCAACGGCGCTTTCCAGCTTTGTCGGCTGTTTGCTCATGGGCTTCTGGAGCAATACGCCGATTTTGCTCGCCCCCGGCTTGGGGATCAATGCCTTGTTTACCTATACGTTGGTCAAATCGATGGGATTGTCTTGGCAGGCGGCACTGGCATCCGTGGTGGCCGCCGGGTTGATGTTTGCCCTGATTGCGTTCAGCAAGCTGGCCGATCTGGTCACAAAAGCAATCCCCGATACGCTGAAAAATGCGATTACTGTCGGGATCGGACTGCTTCTTACGTTTATCGGCCTGCAAAAAGGCGGCGTGATTCATCCCGGTAAAACCACGTTTATCGAATTGGCCGACTTTCGCTCACCAGCCTTGTTGGTCACCCTTCTGACCCTGGTGATCACAATTTTCCTGTTTGTCAAAAACGTTCCCGGCAACCTGCTGATCAGTATCGTGGCCGGCACGATTTTGTCCTATGCCTTTGGTGCGGCGAAAGTGGAACATTTCTCCTGGGAGGGGCTCAACTTAAACAGTTTTACTTCCGTTTTTATGGCACCATCCTGGTCCGGGGTTTTGTCCGTTCCCTTCTGGGCAGCCGCTTTTTCGTTGGCATTGGTGCTGGTGTTTGAAAATATCGGCTTGATTCACGGACACTTGCACATGCTGGGCCAAACGGACGCCCATCTCTTTAAAAAAGCGTTTCAGGCCAACGCCCTTTCGGTGATCACCTGCGGTTTTTTGGGAACCAGTCCCACCGTCGCGACCGTCGAGAGCGCAGCCGGGATTGCTGCCGGCGGGAAAACAGGCTTGACGGCGATCACAACCGGAAGCTTATTTCTGCTTTCGCTTTTTTTCATCCCGGTGATCAAGTTGATTCCCGATCCGGCGATCGCCCCGATTTTGATCCTGATTGGCGGGCTGATGCTGGAAAACATCAAAAATATTCCCTTGAATGATCTGACTGAAGGTTTTCCCGCTTATATCATCATCGCGTTTATTCCGCTGACGTTCAGCATCGAAAACGGGATTGCCTTCGGATTCATCGTTTATCCGGTGATGAAACTGTTTACGGGGCGGGCAAAGGAAGTGGCTTTTCCGCTCTATATCATTGCCGGGCTGTTCCTGCTGCACTTTGTCAGCCAGGCATTCCAGTAAAAATGCAAACAGAAGGCTTTTACTTTGCAAAGCAACTTGCAGGGTAAAAGCCTTTTTTACTTCCGCCGTCTTCGGATGAATTGCAATTGAAACGCGAAACCGCGGGTTTGGTGCGAAACCGGTTGGGCAAATGCCCCGTCCTTCCACCTTGAAGCGATTTGTTTTCCCTTCCTCCGGGAAAATAAGAAAAAGATCCTGCTACAAGGGGGCAGATGAAATCTGATGAAAAGTGTTCAGGAGCTGGAGCGAAAGTTGTCCGAACCTTCCGTAAAATTGACGGAGACTCTGGCTAAGTTGGATGGAGATCTTCTCATCCTCGGCGCCGGAGGCAAAATGGGACCCAGCCTGGCAAGATTGGCAAAAAACGCCATTGATGAGGCTGGCGCAAAGAAAAAAGTATTTGCCGTTTCCCGCTTCTCATCGGGAAATCTGCGGGAGGAATTGGAAGCATCCGGAATTGAAACCATCGCCGCCGACCTCTTGAACGAAGAGCAATTGCAATCATTGCCGGACGTAAAAAACGTCATTTTTATGGCGGGAAACAAATTTGGCACAACGGGTCGGGAATATTACAGCTGGGCGATGAATGCTTATCTCCCCGGGCGGGTCGCCGAGAAGTACCGCCATTCCCGGATTGTCTCCTTTTCCACCGGAAATGTATATCCGCTTACTCCCGTTTCCATGCAGGGCGTCACCGAAGATCATCCCACGGCCCCTGTCGGGGAGTACGCGCAATCCTGTTTGGGACGGGAACGGGTTTTTGAGTATTTCTCCCGTCTCCACAAAATCCCGATGGTGCACTTTCGCCTGAATTACGCAAATGATCTGCGGTATGGGGTGCTCCTGGAAATCGCCCGGTCTGTCTATGAAAGAAAACCCATTGATCTGCGCATGGGTCATGTCAATGTAATCTGGCAGGGGGATGCCAATGAATTCGCTCTGCGTTCCCTGGCCATTTGCGAATGTCCTCCCCGCATTTTAAATGTAACCGGCCCGGAAACCGTCTCCATCCACTGGCTGGCGAAAGAATTTGCCAAGCGTTTCAATGTCGAACCGGAATTTCATCATGATGAAGAAAATACGGCTTTGTTAAGCAATGCATCAGAGTCCCATAAGCTGTTTGGTTATCCCCGGGTTACTCTGAAGCAAATGATCGACTGGACGGCCGACTGGGTTGCCTCCGGCGGTGAAACGCTGGATAAACCCACCCACTTTCAGGAACGAAAAGGAGCTTTTTGACCATGAACAGCGGAAAAGAATGCAGACCGGAAATCAAAGATGCCTTGCATGAAGGTGTGGTGATTCCGGCCCATCCGCTGGCATTGAATCGTTCAAGACAGTTGGATGAACAGCGGCAGCGGGCCTTGACGCGATATTACATGGCGGCGGGAGCAGGAGGAATTGCCGTTGCCGTCCATACAACGCAGTTTGAGATCAGGGAGCATCATCTGCTGGAACCGGTATTGCGCCTGGCTGCCGAGGAAGTGGAACATGCCGGGCTGAACCGGCCTTTCATCAAAGTAGCCGGCATCTGCGGGCCGGACGATCAGGCCCTGCGGGAAGCCGAATTGGCTGCCGGACTCGGTTATGATCTGGGTCTGCTCAGTGTGAACGGTTTGCAGGAACTGTCCGAAGAAAAACTGATTCAACGGGCGGAAAAAGTGGCAGAAATCATTCCTGTATTCGGCTTCTACCTTCAGCCTTCGGTCGGCGGAAGATACCTCAGTTTCGACTTCTGGAAAGCATTCGCGGACATCCCCGGTGTGATGGCAATCAAAATCGCCCCCTTCAACCGTTACCAAACGCTGGATGTAGTCAGGGCAGTCTGCCATGCGAAGCGATGTGAGGAAATCGCCCTTTACACCGGCAATGATGACAATATCGTCGCAGACCTGCTGACCACTTATCGCTTCCGGGTCAACGGGAAGTGGACAGAAAAGAAAATCGCCGGCGGCCTGCTCGGACACTGGGCCGTCTGGACCAAGAAAGCCGTCGAACTCTTTGAAGAAATCAAATCGATCCGCGACAACCGGCAACCGATTCCGCCCCGTCTTCTGGAGCTTGCAGTGCAGATAACCGACTGCAATGCCGCCTTTTTTGACTCCGCCAACCGCTTTGCCGGATGCATCGCCGGAATTCATGAAGTCCTCCGCCGCCAGGGACTGCTGGAGGGCCGCTGGTGCCTCAACCCCGATGAAGTCTTGTCACCGGGGCAACTGGAGGAAATTGACCGGGTCTACCGCGAGTATCCGCACTTGAATGACGATGCATTTATCGCCCGGCACAAAGAGCAATGGTTATCTCCAAGGAGCAGGAATAACGGAAGCGGGGCATAGAGATTGACAGTGACGCGGGAAAGGTAAGGGTGTAAAGATGAAAATCAGCAAAATCGAAGTTTTTCCGTTAACATTGCCGATGAAACAAAATTTCTTTATCTCCGGCGGGAAAGTCGGGGATCTGGGACAAGGTGCACCCCATGTTTATGTCAAAATCACCGATGATGAAGGGGCGGAAGGTTGGGGGGAAGCCCGGCCCAGCCACCGCTGGAGCTATGAAACCCTTGAATCGGTCACCACGACAATTGAACATTATTTAAAACCGGTTCTGCTCGGCGAATCCGTCCGCGATTTGAACCGGATTCACCGGTTGATGGACCGGAGTATCGCCGCCGGATTCAGCAAAGGAATGCCGATCGCCAAAGCAGCCGTCGACATGGCCATTCATGATCTGCTCGCCAAACACCATGGAACCCACCTCCCCGGGCTCTGGATGGGCACCTTTAAAGACACGATCCGCCTTTCTTACCTGATCAGCACCAACGATCCTGACCAGGCCTGCAAAAAAGCACGAGAGGCCAAGGAAAACGGATACCTGGCCATTGACGTCAAAATCGGGTTGAATCCAAAACTGGACGTCCAAATCCTGGAGGCGGTTAAACAAGCGGCACCCGAACTCTATTTTCGGGCAGATGCCAATCAGGCCTACACTTTGACAGAGGCCGTGCGCTTATCCCGGGAAATGGAACGAATCGGCGTTGACGTGTTTGAACAGCCCCTCAAGGCAAACGATCTGACCGGACACGCCGAATTGCGCCGAAAAACCGGTATCCCGATCGCCTTGGATGAAAGCATTTGGTCAGCTGGCGATCTGATCCAGGCGATCCGCACCGAAGCATGTGATATGGTCGTAATCAAAGTGACAAAAACGGGCGGGCTCAAAGAAGCAAGGTTATGCGGGGAAATTGCCAAAGAAGCCAACTTGGGTTTGCTGGGAGGAGGACTGACGGAATCGACGCTGGGCTTGACCGCCAGCGCCCATCTGTTCAATTATCTCGATCTGCAAATCCCGGTGGATTTAAACGGGCCGTTCTTTCTTGCCGATGATCCGGCAGCGGACGGATTGCAGGTGCGGAATGGAACCGTCCATTTGTCCGGCCGGGAGGGGATCGGGTGTACAATCGCGGAGGAAAAAATTCAGAAATATGCGTTTAAACGTGAATAGACCACAAGCGAGACAGCGGGGAGAAAGGTTGGGCAACCCGCCATTCTCCCCCGATCCTTTTTTGATCACAGTGCCGGTGGACAAAACCCGTATCAATAAGGACTGAACAATAGAGATAAAAGCAGCTTCCCCATATCCGGATTCCGTGAAATGAGAGAAATGACTCGTTTCATTTTAAAATCCACGATAGGAAGCGCCTTGATTCTTGACTGATCTGCGTGATGAGTAAAAATTTCGGGCAGAATCGATACTCCTAAATTTGCCGAGATAAAGCCGATGATACTCTGTCCGAAATCAATTTCAGAAGAGATTTTCAGATCAGCGTTATGAATTTTAAATGCTTTTTCCAACAATATCCGAACGTCACAGGAAGGGGGCAGCACCACGAGAGATTCATCCTTAACATCATTAAAATAAATGTGATCCCGTTTAGCCAGGGGGTGTTGACGGTGAACAAATAAATAAAAAGGTTCGCTAAAGAGTTGTTTCGACCAATAAGGGTGTTGTATTTCCCTGTCATCCAATAATGCGACATCGATGATTCCTTCACGCAAAAAACGCAAAATCTCCTTATAGCTATAAGAAACTTTAATGCTGATTTCCCGATCCTTATGGCTTTTTTTAGCCGCGGCCAGCCGATCCGGAAGATAAAAAGCAGCAATACTCGGCCAAGTGCCTATCTTGATCCCCGTTATTCCTTTCGTCATTAAAATATCCTTACGGATCGAATGGATTTTACGCAAGACAGGCTCGATCTCTTCAAACAAAATTTTTCCGGCTTCTGTTAATTCCACTCCCGTTGCAGAACGTATAAACAAAGTTGCGCCCAGATCCTCTTCCAATTTTCTCATTTGCTTGCTCAATGCCGGTTGAGTCATGTGAAGTTGTTCGCTTGCCTTTGTCAAGCTCTTAGCTTTGGCCGTTATTAAAAAGGCTTCAAGCCATTCTACATTCATTCCGATCACCCATAACCATTTGTTATACCCTTAAGAGAGAAAGGAAGTACTTAATCAATTAAATCCATGATAATCTAGGGGTATCTTCAGAGCAACAAAGTCATCTTGGATCAAAAGGAGGCCATTCCATGCATCCTGATAAAATGTACATCAACGGTCGATGGATTGATGCCATCAATAAAATCGACGTCATAAACCCGGCTACAAAGAAGATCATAGGATCTGTTCCCAATGGAGGGGCAACAGAGGCCAAAATGGCAGTAGAAGCTGCTTACCCAGCTTTTCAAAAATGGTCCAAGCAACCTGCCGAAGAACGCGGCAAATTACTTATGAAATGGTTTGATTTAATCGAGAAGCATAAAGATGAACTGGCGGAAATCATGACACTGGAACAAGGGAAACCTCTGCAGGAAGCAAGAGGAGAAATCACCTATGCGAATAGTTTTATTTCTTGGTACGCAGAAGAAGGAAAACGAATTTACGGTGAAACGATTCCGGCTTCTTCTCCTGATAAACGGATCTTTGTCCAGAAACAGCCCGTTGGTGTCATCGCCGCTATCACTCCTTGGAATTTCCCCGCGGCAATGATTACAAGAAAAGTGGCACCAGCCCTCGCCGCCGGGTGTACCGTTGTATTAAAACCTTCTGAAGAAACCCCTTTTACAGCATTGAAACTGGCCGAACTGGCTGACCAAGCCGGCATCCCAAACGGGGTGCTCAATGTCGTAACGGGAGATGCAGAATCGATTGCAAATGCTTGGCAAAAAGACAGCCGGGTCCGCAAACTAACTTTTACCGGTTCGACACCAGTGGGAAAAATCCTCATGCGGGGAGCAGCGGATACGGTAAAAAAAATATCTCTTGAATTGGGCGGACACGCTCCCCTGATTGTCACAGCCCAGGCTGATATAGATAAAGCCGTGGATGGTGCCATTGCTTCCAAATTCCGCAATGCCGGACAAACTTGTATCTGTACCAATCGAATCTTGGCAGATGAATCAATCGCTGAAGAATTTACGGTGAAATTGGCAGAGAAAGCAGCAAAACTGAAAGTGGGTAATGGATTGGAAGAAAGCACCGACATTGGGCCGTTAATTAATGAAGAAGCGGTTAAAAAAGTCATAAAGCATATTGAAGATGCGAAACAAAAAGGCGGCCGGGTCTTGACCGGCGGAAACAGATTAACGAATCAAAAGGGATATTTTATCGAACCAACCGTGATTGCCAATGCCAAAGATGACATGCTTTGCATGGTTGAAGAAACATTTGGTCCGCTCATTCCCGTCGCAACGTTCAAAACCATCGATGAAGCAATCGAACGCGCCAATAACAGTTCTTATGGTCTGGCGGCCTATGTGTATACAGAAAATCTCAGGGAAGCCGTTTATATCTCAGAAGCATTAGAATATGGCATTGTTGGGGTGAATGATGGCGCACCTTCAGCAGCACAAGCACCGTTTGGCGGATTTAAAGAGAGTGGATTGGGCCGTGAAGGAAGTCGTTATGGCATCGAAGAATTTTTGGAGATAAAATACATTTCACTCGGTTTATAAGGCATTCCGTTACAATCAGCCCCTTCAAAAACGCGGGGCTTTTTTTGTGAAGCAAATCAGCAAAGGGGGAGCACTGATGAATATCAAAGCGAAAATCGAAAAGACAGGATCACTGCTCACCTCGATCGGAGTTACGTTACCCATATTCAAGACAGCTCTCGCAGCGGGAATATCGTGGTGGTTAGCGACTTTATTTCTGCCTCATTTTTTTCCTTATTTGGCACCTTTAGCTGCTGTATTGGTGTCCAATGCCACCGCAGCTGAATCCCTTGAAAAAGCGAAAAATCGCATATCCGGGGTAATTGGCGGAGTCATGCTAAGCATTTTGATCGCACACTGGATTCCGGTTTCGGGAGTTGCTGTTTTCCTCAGTGTTTTGATCGGGCTGGCACTTGCAACACTTTTGAAACTGAATCAAGAGATTGCAAATCAGATCGGCGTGAGTGTGATCATGGTTTTGGCCTTTATAAATTCTCCGGGATATGAATGGGCGCGAATTTTGGAAACGATATTCGGTTCGATCATCGCCATCTTCATCAATGTAATTTTGATACCACCAAAAACCTTATCCAGCAAAATAAAAAAGATGCATCGGATGAAGAGAAAAAAGAGAAGCCTGATCACTGATGCTCCACACGGCTGAATCCATGGAATTCCCGGCTTCTTCCGCCGCAAAGGCCGCTGCAGATAAGACCTCTTGCAGGGTTTGAAAATGAGGTTTGTCGACCGTCTGAAACCCGGCAATTCATACGCCGGGTTCAGCTTGTTGACCAAGTCCGTTTTTCTCCGGTCGGCAAGCTTCTGTTTTGATAACGCCTCTTGCCGCCATGATCTTGAAGAGATTGATCAATCGCGCAAAACCACCCGGTCCCCTTTGCTCGTCGGTTGGGAAATCACCAAAAATTCGATCTCCTGTCCGGACTTATTCATCATGTGATGGGGCACTCGCGGCGGAATCTCGATCCCTTCCTGCTCATGCAACTGAATCACTTCCCCTTCAACCTCGATGGTGGCCACTCCCTTCAAGACAAAGAAAAACTGCCGCGCCTGTTCATGATAATGCCTGACTTCTTCCGTACCGGCCGGCATTCGCTCATGGATCACGCTCAATTCTTCCCGTTTCACCAGATGCCATCCGTCACATTGCTGTCCCCAAATATAATGTTCTGCCGTATTTTTGCTGATCTTCATCGGTTTGCTCCTTTCCCGTCAAGTTTTCGGCCAATATCACGATTCCTCCGTTTTTTGTCCCTTTGCTCGCATGAGGCCCATTCATCAGCCGCCATCATGTTGGATCAATTCGGGAACGGTAAAAAACCCCTGCGACCCATCACAGTGCAGGGGTTTTTTCGTCCTCCGGCTTTACAGGGACATTTTCAGGATTTCGTAGACGTCTTGTTTGGTCAGTTCTCTGAAACGGCCAACCGTACCGTTGGGGCTGACCGCTTTTTCCGCCATGAGCTCCAGTTTGGCGTCATCGATCCCGTAGTCGGCCAGACGATTGGGGGCGCCGATCGAATTCCAGAAACCGCGCAAACGGTCAATTCCTTCCTCGGCAACCTGACGGTCCGTTTTCCCGGTCGGATCAACGCCAAAGACGCGAACAGCCAACTGCTTCATTTTCGGCGTGGCCACATCCAGGTTGTAACGAATCAGGTTCGGGAAAATGATGGCCAACCCGCCGCCGTGCGGAATGTCATAGACAGCGGAAACAGCGTGTTCGATGCCGTGTGTTGCCCAATCTCCCTGCATCCCCTGATTGATCACGCCGTTCAGAGCCATCGTTCCGCAGAACAGGATCGTTTCCCTGCTTTCGTAATCCTCCAGGTTTTCAAGGAGTTTGGGGGCTGTTTCCATCACTGTGGTCAAAAGCGACTCGACCATGCGCTCATTATAGGGCACATTGGGTGCATGGCTGAAATAGTGTTCCAGCGCGTGGGACATCATGTCCACGATCCCGTAAACGGTTTGGTCGCGTGGCACGGTAAAGGTGTGAACCGGATCGAGAATGGAGAAACGCGGGAAAGAGTATGGGCTGCCCCAGCCGATTTTCTCTTGCGTTTCCCAGTTGGTGATGACGGAACCAGCGTTCATTTCCGAACCGGTTGCAGCGAGGGTGAGCACCGTGCCCAGAGGAAGCGCGCCCTTTGCCTCCGCCTTCTTGGTAATGATATCCCAGACATCTCCGTCATATTCAGCCCCGACAGCAATCGCTTTGGTCGCATCAATCACGCTTCCGCCGCCGACGGCAAGCAGGAAATCGATCTTCTCTTTTTTGCAGATTTCAATTCCCTTGTTCACAGTGGACAAGCGGGGATTTGGTTCCACTCCCGGCAGTTCAAACACTTCTGCGCCGATTTCATCCAGGAATTTACGGATGTTATCATAAATCCCGTTTCGCTTGATACTGCCGCCGCCATACACCAGAAGCACTTTTTTTCCGTACTTTGGCACTTCGTCTTTTAAAGCGGCCAGTGTCCCTTTACCAAAGATCAATTTGGTCGGATTATGAAAAACGAAATTCTGCAAAGAAAACACCTCTTTTATTATGTAAAATGGAATCCGCCTTTCTATTATAAGCGAAACAAAATCATTTCGCGACCCGAAAGAACGGCAATTTTTGCCGCTGTCTCTTACGTAGTCAGATAAGGCTTTAATCGGTCTATCACTTTTTCCAGTTTGGCGGCACATTCTCCGTACATCGCTTTGACGTCTTCCCGCTCGGTTGACAGAGCGAACATTTCCAAATCGGCTTCGCATTTTTTCAGAGTCGCCAGGAGCGCCGGTTTTTCTTGCGGTTTCGCCAGTTGGAGCTTGTCATCATACACATCGAGATACAGCTCGCCGCTGGAGTCGACTTGCCCGACAAATACATTTTCCAACTGCACCCCCTGCTTTTCCAGCTGTTCCTTGAGCCAGCGCCGATTACGGCCCAAGCGGAACAACGCTTCATCCAAAATGCTGCCATCCATAATCACGATTTCCGGTTCCCGTTCCTCCGCAACCTTCAGCCCCAGCATCTTGGGCGTCAGCGGAAGGCATTCCTTTTTCAGCATGACATCGATAATCCCGTTCGGTTCCATCACCGCAAACTCGACATCGGACAGCTTGAACACATTTTTCTTGCGCAGCTGGGACATCAACTCATCGATGGTGATTCTCTCTTTTTTCAGGTTATCCTCGAGCACTTTTCCCTCTTTGATCAAGACAGTGTCTTTGCCGTCCAGCCAGTCGCGGGCCGTCTTGCTCTTCAGCTGCAAGAAATGAATAAACAAAATGACCGCCACCCAGACGAGCAGGGAAATAAAACCCAAATATCCCTCTTTCATTTCCAGAGACATGTGGGCCGCCAGATTCCCGATGGTGATCCCGGTGATGTACTCAAACAGGGAGAGTTGGATAATCTGTCTTTTTCCCATCAACCGGGTCAACACAAACAAGACGACCACGGTTATCAATGTTTGTACAATCACTTGAATCCAATCCGCCATGTCGCAATCCCCACTAACTTTCAGTAATTTTTCTCTGTATAGTATGGAAGCATCCCAATCGGCCTATTCATCCCGATTTTTGCGCATATTAACAGCAGAAAGGAGTTTTGCTTATGACTGTTGCAGCCAAAGTAAAAACCTGCCTGGCTTCCCTTCGCAGTGCACAAGCAGGTTTGGAGCAGTTTTCCGTGGAATCGCAAACGCAGGACGCCAAAAAAGTCTTCTCTGAAGCAGCACAGACGGTGCTTGAGATCATTGAACAGGTAGAGCGTCGCGTCGGAGAGCTGGAACGGGAAGAACCGGAGTACAAAGGGTTTTGAGGAAACAATCGTCTCTTTTCAGCGCGTCACGGGAAGGAAGACTAAAAATCATTCAAAAAAGGGGCGAGGTCACCTTCCGAAGAGAACTCCGCCCCTATTTCCGTTCCTTTCTGCTCAAAGCACTTTTTGCCCCGATTCCCAAACGGTTTCACGACGATCCGGTGCTTCAACCCGGTTTACGGGAAACGGCAGACTGATATATCCGTAACGGCCGTGCTCGCTTAAATCCAACCCGTTCCGTTCTTCATGTTCGGATACGCGCAATCCGATCACCTTCTCCAGAACCCACAATGCCGCAAAGGAGGCTGCAGCCACAAATGCCATCGTGACAACAATCCCGAGCGCCTGGACAGCAAGCTGTTCCCATCCTCCGCCATAAAAGAGACCGGCTCTCCCAATTCCAACATTTTTCACCAGGTCGGGAGCAGCAAAAATCCCGCAGGATAACGTTCCCCAGACTCCTGCCGCCCCGTGGACAGAAGCGGCCGAGACCGGGTCATCGATTCCTTTTCGTTCAAACCATTTTCCTGAATAATATCCGACGGTTCCGGCAACCGCTCCGATCACCACCGCCGCCCATGGCCGGACAAAGGCGCAGGGGGCGGTAATGGCCACCAATGCAGACAGCGCTCCGTTTAAAGTCGCGGAAATATCGGCTTTACCGGTAGTGATGCGCGAGATGAAGTACATGGTCAAGGCTCCGGCGGCAGCAGCGAGGTTGGTCGTCAAGGCCGCATAGGCAAACAGTCCGTCCTGAACATGTGTGGCGCTGCCCGGATTAAAGCCGAACCATCCAAACCAGATGACAAAAACCCCCAACACCGTGTAAACCTGGTTATGACCGGGAATTTCAACGGACATTCCGCGTTTGTCAAATTTGCCCAGTCGCGGCTTCAACATCATCGTGGCCACCAGCGCCGCGACTCCGCCTTGGAGATGGACGACGGTGGAACCGGCAAAGTCTTGTTTTCCCAACAGATGGAGCCAGCCGTGTTCCCCCCAAACCCAATGCCCCACGACAGGGTAAATGAAGATGGAGTAAATGGCTCCAAAGACAATATAAATCCCCATTTTTCCTCTCTCAGCAAATCCACCCCAGGCGATGGCCAACGAAACGGCCAAAAAAGCAAACTGGAACAAGTAGGAAACCGAAATCGGCAATGCCCCCGAATCCTGGGGCAAATGCAAAAACCAACCCGTTGTGCCAATCCACTTGCCCTCACCAAAGGCAACCGCATAGCCGGCAACCCAGAAAGCGAGAGCGGCGACCGAAAAACCGATCACCTGTTTCACGGCGATATGCCCGGCATTTTTCGCTCTTGTCGAACCGACCTCCAGCAAAACAAATCCAACCTGCATCAGCATGACTAAAACGGCCGCCAGCATCATCCACATTGAGTCAAGTGCTTGATCCAGCCTCATGGTGATCCCCCGATTCCTCAATTATGTTATAATACCTTACATTTGTTTTGTATATTATCATACAGAGAGATCACCAACCACAATCATGTCAGATTTTTTTACAATAAAAAACTTGAGCAGATCGCTCAAGCCAACCGGTGATAAATTTCGCTTAATTCTTTGGCTCCTTTACTCCAGCCAAAATAGTTTTCCGCTCTTATGCGCGATTTTTTCCCCATTTCCTTCAGCTGATCCGGCCGGTTCAACCACTCGACCAATACTTTGGCAATGCGCTTGCTCAAACCCGGCCCCGGTGAGACCAAACGTCCATTCACCCCGTTTTCAACCAGTTCGCCAATCCCCCCGGTCTGCGTCGCCAAGATCGGCAGCCCGGTCGCCATCCCTTCCACTGTCACCAATCCAAATGCCTCTTTGCCAACTGACGGAACGACCAAAACATCAGCCAGTTGATAAACCGCAGGTAACCCCTGGTGCGGAATATGAGGCCACCAACGGATCTGTTCACCGTGCTCGCGCCCCAGCTGGCGGCATTTTCGCAAATAGCCGGTCTCCACGTTCCGCCCGTAAAAGCTGCTGCCGACGATTAACAGAACGGCAGCGGGATGCACCTCCCGCACTTGTTTAAAGGCTTCGATCAGCAAGTGCAACCCTTTTTGCGGAATAATCCTTCCGACATAGAGAATGACCGGGCGTCCGTTTAATTGATGCCGGATTCGCTCTTCAATCCTTCGCCGGCGAACGGCAGGATCGTGAATGGAAGCAAATTGGTGCAGATCCACCCCGAGCCAGATTTCTTTCAGCTTATGCATAATCTGGGGATACTCTTTTTTCAGGCAATCGGCCATGTATCGGCTGTTGGTCAAAATGAAATCATAGCGGGGCAGCAACTTTCTCAGCGCTTTGCGATTGGCGTACGGAGGGTTAAGGTAAGTGTGCGAATGCACAAAGAGGACTTTTTTGGCATTCGGAGCTGCTTTGGCCAGACGGTTTAAAAGGAGAGGCCGGTTTTCCACCTGGATGATATCCGGTTTCAGAAACTTGAGCGACTGTTCCACCCTTTTGTAATATTGCTGCGTCACGGGAGCTTTCAAGTCGAGCGCCGTCGCATCCGCCATCTCTTCCACCTGATTTCCCAGCAGCAACACATGATGGTTTTTTCCCAATTCCTTGGCCCAGGACCGGGCCACAATCTCAACAGAGCCGCTTTTTCCACCGTGAACAGGCAAATTTCCGGGGGTGATCAGGGCCACGGTCGGTTTTCCCGGCTTTTCTGCCGGCGGCTGGCGGTAAAGATAAGCGGCATATTCCATCGGTGCGGCAAAAGTGCGCCGCCACGATTCCAGATCACCGGCTTGATGGAAGGTAATGCGCAAATCACGTCCGTTGATTTCGATGATCCAGATATCTCCTTTTTCATCAATCGCCAAATCGAGACCCAAATCAGCCATCCCGGGAATGCTTTTTTCCAGCGCTTTGGCTGCCATCACCGCAACCCGCTCCATCTTTTCCCGCACCGATGCCGGTTTGGTAAATCCAGCTTCGACCATTACTTCGTCAAACCTGCGCGCTTTGCCGCCGACCGCCACATTGGTGGCCACGGCATTCTCTTTCCCTACCTTGGCTACGATACCGGTAACCTGCCACTGACCCGTTCCGTCTTTTTGAACAGAAACACGAAAATCGACGGGCCGCCGGTTGATCGTGAGCAGAGAAATCGGTTGCTGGACAATCACAGGAGCGTGAATATGTTTGTGAATCCAGGCCGGAAGCTGATTAAACGGAACTTCTCCCTTTGCCCCTTTGGCATCCTCAATCCAGATGGCCCCGTTTTTGTGCATCAGGCGGCAAACGCCGATCCCCAAACTTTTGTTCCGCGGCTTTATATAACAAGCACCGAAGCGGTCAAACATCTTCTGCAAAACGGGCTGTTGATAGAGAAAGGTTTCCGGGAGGTGCGGCTTTAACTCCGGTTCCCGCTCAAGAATCTGCGCTACTCTCCACTTATCCATGCGGTTATCCCTATTAAAGATGATCAATCCGGGCAGGGCTCGGAGAAGTTGATACTTCATCTGAAAGACGGCGGGTTTGATCCGGTTATGAATCACTTTGGGAAGAGGGTGGCGTTGTTGATGGTAACGCCCGTCAGGTTCTCTGGTAAATCCGTCTACGGTACGATCAGCCAATCTCACATGCTCAATCGTAAAGAAGATTGGTTTTAATCCCACTTGGCGTGCGGCCTGATCGTAATGGGGAAATACTTCGTACGGCGTGCGATCCCGGATGCAGTCGGAAAAAATATGGCGGCTTACCAAAACCCCTACCGTATCAGCCACAAACGATCCCCCCTTTCTCTCTAAGTGTATGCAACAAACAAATGCCTTAAAGAGGATAGCTGTCCCGGCGACAAAAAAATAGACGAAAGATTTCGCTCTTCCGTCATTCTTGATTCACCCAGTTATAAAAAGAGAAGCCGCTGGCCCGATGTTGTTTTTCTCTGATTCCGGACTGGTATAACATACCTTTTTGTCTGAATTTGCGCGAATACTCCACTGCTTCCTCCGCTGTCCGCACATTATTGCGCTGCCATTCAAACAAAATCCGGTCGATGTACCGGAAATTCAGCTTGCTGCAAAAGACCGCTTCCCGCAAGGCGGATTCAATCAATTCTTGCGAATATCCGTCTTCATCAATCCATCTCGCCAGCATTTGGCATTCCATCGGTGACAAAGGCCGGCCAAACTCTTGTTCAAACAGCTGGAAAACTCGATCGTATGTCTCCCCATCCAACTCTTCCTCCGCCGAATCCCGGTCAATAAATGAGGAAACCAGCTGTTGCATCAGCGGTACAAGGGAATAGCGTTCACTGCGGACTCCGTACTCGTTCACCTCATGTTCAATCCGCAAATAGCCGCCGCGCACCAGCCGCTGAATCATATCGACGATCTGTTCCTGTGTGAGATTCATCCTCATCTCCAATTCACTAACCGTCGGAAACAGCTTTTGTTCCTTCTCCTGAAAGAAAAGAATATGAATCAATAACATAACTTCCGTTTCAGATAATCCGACCCGTTTATACTCCGTCAATAAGAGAACGGGCAAAGAGAGGGAGCCCTGCTGCAGGAGTTGAACCAGAGCCGTCTGCACTGATCCTTTTCCATCCATGCTTATCCACCTCGCTTGTCTTTCTACTATACCACAGGAATTTTGGCGTAAAATAGACTTGAAAAATGGAAAAGCATCGGTTTGAACCGATGCCCCTCACTTGATCCCGATTCTCCTTACGGGTATAAACGGTTAAGCATACGCGGGAACGGAATGGTTTCGCGAACATGATCCAAGCCGCAGATCCACGCCACCGTCCGCTCCAGTCCGAGACCAAATCCCGAATGGGGAACAGTCCCGTATTTTCTGAGATCCAGGTACCATTGGTAAGCTTCGCGCGGAAGATTGTGAGCTTCATATCGCTTTTCCAGCAATTCGGGGTCGTCGATGCGCTGACTGCCCCCGATGATCTCCCCATATCCTTCCGGTGCAATCAGATCGGCGCATAACACCACTTCAGGGCGGTTGGGATCCGGCTTCATATAAAACGCCTTTACTTCAGTCGGGTAATGGGTGATAAATACCGGCCGGTCAAAGCTTTCCGCGATTTTAGTCTCATGCGGCGCCCCAAAGTCGTCCCCCCATTTAAAATCGGCAAAGCCTTCTTTATGCAGCAGTTCAACCGCTTCGTCATAGGTGATGCGCGGGAAAGGCGCCTTTACTTTTTCAAGGGCGGAGATGTCACGATCCAATGTTTTAAGCTCTGCCTGACAATGATCCAAAACGGATTGCACCACGTGGGCAAGCAGTTGTTCTTGGATCTTCAGGCTCTCCTCGTGATCGACAAAAGCCATTTCCGGTTCAATCATCCAAAACTCGATCAGATGGCGGCGCGTTTTCGATTTTTCGGCGCGAAACGTCGGGCCGAACGAGTACACTTTGCGCAGGGCCATCGCCGCCGCTTCCATGTACAGCTGACCGCTTTGCGTCAAATAAGCATCTTCATCGAAATACTTCGTGTGAAACAGATTGGTGGTTCCTTCACAGGAAGAAGGAGTCAGAATCGGCGGATCCACCCGCGTAAAGCCGTGTTTGTCCAAAAACGCCTGCACCGCCCGGATAATTTCCGCGCGGATGTTGAGGATGGCCCGCTGTTTCGGGGAACGAATCCACAGATGGCGGTGATCCATCAGAAAGTCGACACCGTGCTCCTTTTTGGCAATCGGATACTCGTCGGCAACCTGAATCACCTCGATCTTGGTCACGTCCAACTCAAAACCGCTCGGAGCGCGTTCATCCTGCCGGACAACGCCCCAAACATACAAGGAACTCTCTTGGGTCAACTTTTTTGCATCTTCCCAGATCTCGGGAGATACTTGATTTTTCAGCAAAACTCCCTGGATAAAACCAGTTCCGTCACGCAACTGCAAAAACATGATTTTTCCGCTCGAGCGTTTATTGTAAAGCCATGCGCCCAGTTTTACCTCTTGTCCGACATGCGCGGCTGCCTCTTTAATCGTCGTTAACACCTATGTACCCTCCATCCGAAATTATGACACTGAATTTTATTATACAACCGCGTATTTTAAACAGTCAACGAATCAGCGTCATTCCGTGTTCCGGAGTGAAACAAGCGAAAGACCCGGGCATCTCTTCCCGGGCCGAAAATCTGCTGAAACCCAAGCACTTCCGCAAAAGAAAGATCACAACGCGGCCTGATCAACGATCTACAGCTTTTTGATCCGTCCTTTGAAGCGATCAATAAACCGCGCATTGGCCTCGTCGCCGCCAAGGGCGTTTCCGCTCATCCAGATCGGCGGTGTCACTCCCTCCAGAACCAAAAGCTGTACCGCTTCCGCCATCAGGCTGTTCAACAGGTAAGCATTGGCAAAAGTGGAAATCGCCGCGACACGCTGCTCCAGACCGGGAATGCTGACAACCGCATCTCCCACTTCCACCTTGCAGTCCAAAACAACATCGACGAGTTCATACAGATTTTTCTTTGTCGGATGGCGGGCCGGATGGTTTTCCGGGGTCATGGCGGCATGTTGCACCGAGGTTACGCCGATCGTGGTCACCCCCCGCCGTTTTGCTTCCAGTGCCGCGTCGATGGTCGCCGCATTGATTCCGTAAGCATTGACGATGATGAGCAGATCACCGGCCCCGAGCTGGTAATCATCGATGACGATCGCTCCGTATCCCGGGGTGCGTTCGATCGCCATCGAGCGCAGGGCCCCCCCGCTTAAAAGCGTGCCTTCATCGAGAATCGCGCTGATGTGCATAAGCCCTCCGGCCCGGAAAAAGATTTCCTGCGCCCCCAGATTTGAATGGCCTCCGGGTCCGTAAACGTACACGATCTTGTCCTGTTTGACATGATCCGCGATCAATCGCGCGGCACGTTTGACCGCGTCCGCTTCTTCCCGCAACCTTTCCAGATGAGCCACGATTTTGCGAAAGTACTGCTCCATGACCGTTTCCGCCACGCGCCACTCCTCCTTTTCCGGTTGTCACCCAGTTTCATGCAGGACGCAACCTCGTTTAATCGTCCGGAAAATGCGGATTTCCCCGGCTGTCTGTTTAAAGACGGCCAGATCTGCCGGGGCTCCGGCCGTCAACCCCCGCAGCGCCGGCAACCCGAGGTAAGCAGCAGGCCTGACTGAGGCCATATCCCAAGCTTGGGGCAACTTGCAGAGTTGTTTCCGGATCAAATAGGACACACTCTGACGCAAAGTCTGCACCGAACCGGCCAACAGCTGCGGCTGCTCTTTCAGATGCAGTTTTCCCTCCGGCGTCAACACCACTTTCCCGCCGATATGCGTTTCATACTCCCCCGAGACTGACGACATCGCTGACCAGCATCGCCTTTTCCTTTTTCATGGCAAGAAAGACCTTCAACACGGAATCGGGCAAGTGAAATCCGTCACCGATCATCGTTGCCAGCAATTGATCTTCGGCGAGCTGATCCCAAATGTAGTTGGGGTGTCTCGGCAACATCGCATGTGCTCCATTGCCGAGGTGCGTGGACAGGCTCGCCCCCGCACGAACGGCAGCAGCGATCTGTTCTGTACCGGCTGCCGTGTGTCCGATCGCGACGCGTACACCGGTTCGGACACATTTTTCGATAAAATCGATGGCATCCGGCCACTCCGGCGAAAGCGTAACCAGGCGGATACGCCCGGCAGCCGCGTTTTGCCAGCGTTGGAACAGCGCCCAATCCGGGGGTTTTACATAAGCCGGATCATGGGCTCCGCGCGGTCCGTCTTCCGGCGAGATAAATGGCCCTTCCAGGTGAATGCCCGGAATGATCCGTTCGAGCAGAGGCTCTTCGCGGATTGCCGCCGCAATCACCCGCAGCGCTTCCTCAATGGCTTCATCGCTGTTGGTAATGACGGTTGGCAAATAAGCCGTCACTCCTTCCGCCCATAACATCCGGGTCAAGGAAAACAGCGCTTCAGCGGACAGCGGCAACGCATTCAGATCGATTCCGGCAAATCCATTCACTTGCAGATCGACGAAGCCCGGTGCCAGCCACGGTAAATCGTCACTTCTCTTGATATTGCGAATGTCGCGGATCCTGCCGTCCTCAATCTCAACGGCAACGGGAGATCCGGTTCGATAGTCCACCCCTTCAACCAGCCGGAGCTCAGTTTCCTGCATGCTGACTCCCCCCGTAAGACTCCCCGTCCAAATACAGAATACACTCCCCGTGTGTCCGCAGGATTGATGCCGGACAATCCGGAGAAACCGGACCCGTGAGCGTCCTGTGCACCGCCTGGCGTTTTGTGGGCCCCGGGACAACACAAATGAGATGACGGGCTGAGACGAGCGCTGGTACAGTCAGGGTCAATGCCGTTTTCGGAACAGAGGCAAGATCGGGAAAACATCCGTCGTGAACCTGCTGCTTCCTGCATGCCTCATCAAGCTCGACGGTTTTCACCACAACAGGATCGGCAAAATCGGCGACACCGGGATCGTTGAAAGCAATATGTCCGTTCTCTCCGATTCCGAGGCAGACAATATCAATCGGCGCTTCATTCAACAAGCGGGCATAGCGGATGCATTCCTGCTCCGGGTCATTACCCGGGATCATCAGGTGAACCGTGCCCGGTTGAACATGGCGAAACAAATGTTCCTGAAGGTATCGGGAAAACCGTTGCGGCGCATCCTCCGGCAGTCCGATGTACTCGTCCATGTGAAAGGCCGTCACACGCGTCCAGTCCACTCCGTCCGCACGGCAAAGGTGCTCAAGAAATTCATTTTGCGAGGGCGCCGCGGCAAAAACCATGCGCACTCTGCCCTGCCGGAACAATGTTTCCTTCATCTTCTCCACCGTCTTTGCCGCAGCGGCCATTCCCATCGCATTCCGATTCTCGAACACATGTACCTGCAAAGTATCCACCGTTTTCTTGATCATCGGTTCCAATCCCCGACTCACGGAAGCCTCCTCCTTCCTGTTTTTCCGTTTGCCGGCCATCATCCGGGCGATTCTGAATCCCCGGAATCCCCGCTGAGGACTTCCATCATTTGCTCCACTTCCGGGCGGCGGTTGCGGGTACACCAGCCCGTCACCGCAAAAACGATGGCCGATATCAGCACCGGCAACCCTTGTTGTGCCGCTTCACTGACGTCAAAGACGGTTTTGTCGAGCGCAAATGTGAACACTCCGGCCATGAGCGAGACGATGGCGGCTGCCGGTCCGCTGTTGCGAAACGCGGGCAACAACCCAAGCAGCATGGCAGCTGAGACCGGCCCGACCAAGGCCCCAAACCAGGAGACCAGGAGTCCCAGCACCCCGCCAAATGCTCTCTGTTCCACAGCCACGATCATGGTCAGCAAAACAAGCACCAGCGTCGTCGTGCGGGCGACGATCAACTCGCCCCGGCTGCTCAGCATGGTCCACTTGCCGCGCAGCCTCGGAAAAATATCGCGTGTGAAAACTGAGGAAATGGCATTCGCATCAGACGTGGTCATGGCCATCGTGTGGCTGAACATCCCGGCGAGAACCAATCCGGTCAGACCGTGCGGCAAAAACTTCGTCGCCAGCAAAGCATAAGATTGGTCGGGCTGCTTCAGATGCGGGAAGAAAATCGGCGCGGCCCACATCGGATAAAACAGAACCAGGGGCCAGAAGAGATAGAGGAAACCGGAGAGAAGCGCAGCCTTACGGGCTTCGGAACCGGACGGTGCTGCAATATATCGTTGGGCCAGGTTCCACGTGCCACCGTTGTAGCTGAAAAAATCGATCAGCAGAAACGCCAGCGCAAACCAGAGCGTATACGGCCCGGCAAACAAGTCCGAATGCCCCGCCGGCAACCGGCTCCACATCCCGGCAATCGCGCCGATCCCTCCTAGATTGGCCAGCACGATCACAAACATGGCAATCCCGGCGGCCAACTGGATGAGGAATTGTGCGAAGTCGGTCAAGGCATCAGCCCACAGCCCGCCGATCGTCGAGTAAATGAGCGATACACCACCTGAGAGCAGAATGCCGGCAGAGAGCGGAAGACCGGTAAACACTTGCAGGAGAATGGCAATCGCCGCCCACTTGGCACCGATATCGAAAACTTTTAACAAAATGCCGCTCCATGCCATGAGCTGGTGCGTCGGGACATTGTAACGAGTGGACAGGTATTCCAGCGGCGATCCGATTTGGTAATGCTCCCTTAAGCGCGTCCAGCGCGGAGCAATCGTAAAAGCCCCGGCAAAAACGGCAATCGACACCGGAACAGCCCACCACACGTAGATCGTGAACCCGTACTGGTAGGCAACGGCCGCATATGCCACAAACACGGCAGCACTGTAGCCGGACATGTGGTGAGACACTCCGGCGAGCCACCATGGCATTTTTCCGCCGGCCGTAAAATAATCCTCCGCATTTCCTACCCGGCGATATGACCAGACACCGATTCCAATCATCAACAGGAAATAGAGAATCAGGACGAGCCAGTCAATTGCCGCCATATATTGGCCCCCTTTTTTCAGTGATTTGATCCGCATGTCCGGTCGGATGGGTGCCGCGACCCTCCCCATTTTCAGGGCTTCACCCCCGGGGGCTTGCCGAATTTTCGCTCTTTGTACCCGCCGTCTCCAGTCCAGATAAGCTAGTTTTTCAACAAGACCACTTTATCCAGATTTCTCGGCCTGTCGGGATTCAGCCCCAAATCCAGCGTTCGGTAATAAGCCAGCAGCTGCAAAAACGGCAGATAAAGGACACCCCGGGCGAGATCTGTGAGGCCGCTGTTCAGTTCAATTTTGATATCGCATTGAAAATCTTCCAGCCGATCGCCGATGACCAATGCATTGGCACCAAATTTCCGCACATCATCGACAACATCCCGTTCGTAAGGCCGGATCGACTGGCTGCTCAGCAGGATGACCCGGCATTTTTCATCTAACACGGAAATCGGGCCATGCCGGAATTCGAGCGGATTAAATGTCTCGGAAAAAAGTTGCGTCATCTCTTTCAACTTCAACATTCCCTCATTGGCCAAGCCGAACTGTGCCCCCATCCCCAAATAAATATAATGGCTGAAATTCCGGTCTTTTCCGATATCCTTCGCCAGCGGCTCCACCCTGGCGATCACGTCTTCCCCGATTTCCGGCAACCGTTTTAATTCCCCCAGATATGCTTCATCTCCCGGCAGAATCCCCGCCAGCAGCTGTGCGGCCAGCAACATATTGGTAAAAGAACCAGTCATCACCACGCTGTTTTCCTGCACGTGCGACAAATGAAACACCGTATCCGCCTTATCGGCCAATTGGCTGGAAGGCCGGGTGGTGATGGCGAAACAATGGGCCAGCTTGTTCTGCCGTGCAAATTCAATTGCCCGGACAACTTCGGTAGTATTGCCCGAGCGGGAGCAGCCGACCAGTATCGTTTTTCTTTTTTTGGAAAATACGGAACCCGGGTTGAGAAACACTTCCGAAGCAGGCACCGACCAGGCGGGAAGTCCGGTTTTTTCCTGAAAAGCAGCCGCGGCGGCGATCGAAACATAGTAGGAGGTTCCGCAACCGGTAAAAATCACTTCCTCGGGCTGAAGTGCGGCAAATGTTTGTTTTACCTCATCCGCCCGGGACAATGCCATCCCGATTGTCTGCCTCCACGTCTCCGGTTGCCGTTTAATCTCTTGATAAGTGTGTGTTTGCACCATCATTTCTCCTCCCTATTTCCATTTCGGTGGTGCTGATGCAGCTGAGCGGGTGATGCCTCCTCCAATCTTTGCCTGGCAAGAAGCCCGCTGCCGATCACCCCGGCATCATCCAGCAATGTGGCCGTCCGTATGGTCAGACGCGCCCAATATCCTTTGTAAACAAAGCGCTTCAACTCCTCCCGGGCCGGGTGCAACAACCGTTCTCCCGCCCGGGCAACTCCCCCGCCGATCACGATCACATCCGGACTGAACAACGACACGGCATACGAAAGCGCCTTGCCCAATAACTTCCCGGTATGCTGCAGTACCTCGACTGCCACGGCATCACCGGCATCGTATGCTTTGGACACATCGGCCGCCGTGATTTTGCACAGATTTTCACCCGGAAACCACGACTGCAAAAGGCTTGATTTTCCATTGGCAATCGCCTCGCGAACCTGCCTGACGATGCCGGTGGCCGACGCAACGGTCTCCAGGCATCCGTACATGCCGCAAGCACAGGGAGCCTGTTCTCCGTCCATGCGAATATGACCGATTTCGCCTGCCATAAACCCGCTGCCGTAATACATCTGCCCCTGGTTGACCATCGCTGCGCCGATCCCGGTTCCGAGGGTAATGGCCAGCACATGATCATAACCCCTTCCGGCGCCTCTGATCGCTTCACCAAATGCGTACATTCTCACATCATTGTCTGCGAAAACCGGAATATTCAGTCTGTTTTGAAGCAACTTCACCACTTCGACATCCCGCCATCCCAGATTGCCGGCGAACCGCACCAGCCCGCGATCCGGATCGACCAGGCCGGGATTGCCAATGCCAACGGCCAGCACCTGTCCGGGAGCGATTTGTTCCGATGCCAGAAGCGACTTCACCATCCGGGCGATCTTGTCAATCACCTGTTCATAACCCAGATGCGCTTCGGTAGGCTCCTGGATTTTGTGAAGAAGATTGCCTCTGCCGTCCAACAGGCCACAGACGGTATTTGTGCCGCCTGCATCGATCCCCACCAGAAATTTCACGGTTTTATCCTCCTGCCCGGAATCCTTTACAGGAAATGAACTCCCCCGTTTATTTTTCTTCTATCAGATTGAGAATGGCCGAATAAATCTCCTCTTCGATCGAAGGGGCAAACGGAGCGGGCAACCCGAAGTACAACAGCGAATCCCGCGCTTCATAGCCCCCTTCCGCCACCTGCCCGGCTGTCGGCACATAACCGATCATCCCGTTACTGTATGGAACAGGCAGCACAGAACCGCCTAACTGCCGTTTGACAAACAGCCCGTATTCCACTACGATCTCCGCGTTCATCGTCAACAGTGACAATCCTTCCACAAGCTTCAGCCAATTGATCTTCAGCGGGATGCCGGGGCGAATCCGTTCCGGTTCCTGCAACAGCAATCTCGCCCATTCCCCTATCACGGTCGGCTGATCTTTCACCTGCTCCAACTCGGCCGTTGTCGGCAACTTCTGAAAAGGCAAAGAAATGCTGGCCGTTCTTCCCGTCAACCGGCAAGGCCGAAGCGATTCCATCGGTTGCTGCAAAAGGCGGATCGCCTCATTGGCAAGTGTGTTCCCCAGCATGGCGACTTCTTTCCTGCTTCCCCGATAAAATCGCCCTGACCTGACCAACGCGGGACGGATATCCCCGCAACATCCCTGCAAAAAAGCGGCCACTGCCTCCGCGTCCAAACTGCGCTCGATTTTTTCCATGGCCACGCCGGGATACTCGGGAGAAACGAAATTCTCTTCCGTTGTGGTCGGATGACAGGTAAAGTGAACAAGCACCGCTTTCGTCTGCCCTGACCGGGTATAAAAGCGCACCACATTCACTTCGGGATCAGCCGGCCCGTCCGGATTGGGGGCCATTTCCATCCTGCCGCCGATCCGTTTGCGGCGATGAATGCCGAAATGACACTCCCCTCTTCCCCGCTCCGCCATCACGGGTTCGACCCTGCCGGCTGCCGCTTCAATTCCCGCGAAGACCCGTTCTTCCAGCCTTTCCATATACCCGGAATCAGGTTTGCCCAACGAAGGGGTAAAGCGATAAGTGGTCTGCGGGGCGGAATGGGTATGAGTGGCATGCAGGATCACAAACGGTTCCCGGATTCCCCACCTTTCTGCCAACCGGTGTTGCAACCTTGCCGTCAATTCCTGGCCCCACCAGATAATGTCCGCCGATACGAGCACTGCAGCCCGTTTCCGGCCCAGGATCTCCTCTTGTTCAAAAAACAAAATTCTGGCGTAGAGGGGCTGCGATATTCCGTCAAAAGGCCCGGCCCGTTTCATAAAACCGGCCAAAGGAACCGGTTTGAGCGGAGTGATGTCCACTTTGGCCGTTCCCAGTGCCAGCATCGCCCTCATTCCGTTTCTCCCGCGCCGACGTTCCCGCCGCCCCTCATCCTCTTGATCGGCGCAGCCCCCTTGCATTCATTTCCCATGGCGCTACAATTCAGAATCATTCCGCTCCCCCTCAATGCGCGTACCAAGATGCCACTTTCCCAACCGCCTCAATCATCTCCTCGATATCCTGTTCGCTGAAAAACTCACTGATGCCAACGCGAATCGCCGTTTGCAAAATCTGCTCCGCCGTCGGACAGAGCCCCCTAGGGTAAGCAACATCGGACAGGTCAAACGGGAAATGACTGTTCAGGTAAGCCTGCCTCTTTTGAAATAGCGGCTGCAAATAAATCACTTCGGGAATATAGCCCGGCTGGTTGGGAATCCCTTCCGCTGCCAATGCCCGGGAAAACTCTTCGCGGCTGCAGGAGAGAGCTGACAGATCGAGGCGGAACATGTAAAACCAATAGCTGGACCAGCCGCCTTCGTAAACCCGGGGAGCCTGCACCCCCGGCAAACCGCGGATGCCTTTGCTGAGACGCTCCCCATATTGATGCCTTCTCTCACAAATCCAGGGAAGTTTCCTGAGTTGGGCGACACCGACCGCGCCTTGCAATTCGGTCATCCGGTAATTGGGGGCCAGATAGGACAGATCCCGCTGCACCTGTCCGGCGAAACGCTGATAATTCTTGTCGGCAAAAGCGTGAACGACGCGATACTCCTCCTCATCTCCCGAGTTGACCGTCACGATTCCCCCGTCTCCCGTTGAGATATGTTTGAAATCGTTCGTGCTGAAACATCCGTAATCCCCGATCGTGCCGACCAGCCGCCCTTTGTACCGGCTCAGATAGCTTTGTGCGCAGTCTTCAATCACCTTCAAATGGTGTTTGCGGGCAATTTCCATAATCGGATCCATATCGCAGGGATTGCCGGCCAGATGGACGACCAGAATCGCCTTGGTCCGTGAAGTGATGCGGGACTCGATTGATTGCGGGTCCATGTTGTACGTATGAGGATCGACATCGGCAAACACCGGAATCGCATTCTGATAAAGAATCCCGATTATCGTGCCCTGGTCGGTAATCGGGCTCGTGATCACCTCATCTCCCACGCTTACTCCGGCCGCTCCCAGCGCCACGTGGATGGCAGCCGTACCGGAAGAGGTGGCCACACTGTATTTCACGCCGTACAATTTATTAAAATCGCGCAAAAACTGCTTTACTTTTTTTCCGTGATGGTAAAACAGCGTATTTTGTTCCAGCGCCTCCATCAGCTCTTTCTCTTCTTCCACGCCAAAACGTTTGCCTGTGCCAAACGGCGATGTCTTCACTTTCGGTCCGCCGTGCAACGCCAACCTGCGTTTATTCATCGCGGATCTCTCCCATCTTTTTTCGTTGTCTCACCGGCTTTGATTTCTGCCCCCCGCTTTGACAGTCACCACTCTCCTGACGCAGGGTACCCCGAATTTCATTACCGCAGATCCGTCTGAACGGCGTAGATGAGAGCGGGGAAGAGGAACCCATATCACCAGATCGTCCAGGTCGGTGTCACTGGACAGGCAAACAGAACCGTCTGCGTTCATGCCCTCGATCCGGACTCTGCGGCGGGCCCGTTCCCAATCGTTGATCTGTTTGCCGGTCAAGAAGACGAATCCCCGTTGTTTTGCCTCGGCGACCACTTTGCGCAAGGCCTCGCGCACCAGCGGCTGCCGGTAAATATGAACCTGATGGAACAGAAAATGGGCCACCCCCTGCACACGTCGCACCTGCTCGAGAAACGGGACGATCAGGCTGCTGTCAGCCAAACGGAAATGATCGAGATCCTGTGTCAGGAAGCCGATTTCCAGCACGTCATAGATGCGGTTTCTCTCATCTGACCAGGCGATCGGAAAATAAGGATGGCATGTGCCAAACAAGAAACCGACGTTTCCTTTTTTGCTGGGCCCCCTCGTCTGATCGGACATAATGCCGCAGGCTTCGCACCAGCGAAACAATTCTCCCCAGCCTTCAAAACGGGTATAGTGATTCTTATTGGAAGTGACCGTCTCAAGACCCGTCTCCTCTTTCAACCAGCGGAGCTGACGCCGGAATTCCGCTTGATCCCACTTGCCACCGTCCTGCTCCAGCGCGTTGTAATGAAAGGCCAATTCATGATCGGCCGCCCGCACCTTTTGATAAATACGAGGGCTGTATCCCGGTTCGAGCATGCACCATGTGGATTTCACCCCACACTCCTCAAGCACGGAAAGGGTGACTTCGGCCGACTCATCCACATTCAGGTCACTGTCATGGGAAAGCATCGCCACATGCGAGATTCCGGCGGGCCAGTACCCGAGAAAAGGCAATGTCATCCCCCGGCCAGTCACTCTCCTCAACAAATGGCTGATCAGGACTTCTCTCCACCAATCGGCATACGGCCAAGCAAAATAAGGAGTTCCGGATTCCGTTCTCCGGCGGTCCAACTCCCAGTCCATTTCACTGCGGTCGTCCGCTTTCAGGATTCCGTCATCAACAGAACCGGTTCCGTCCGGGGCGGGAATTCCGTCTTCGATCACCGGCCCTCTCCCCTGCTGAAGCCCGACAACCGTCTCTCCGATCTCCACGGCCCAGCGATCGATCACACCTTTGCCCACCCGAAATTGGAGCAAAGCGGCCCCGCTTTCCTCTCCATGCGGCTCATCCCTGAAAACCCGGCCGATCCCGCGGCAAAAATGCTCATTTTTTTCCACAGCGATCCAGGGAGCAGCCTGCAAAAACCTCAGCGGCCTCATGGCCCCCCATTCCGCCGGCAACTGCACATAACCCGGGCCCAGCGTCCTTCCTTCGGAAAACCCAAGCCGTCCGGCAAGGCAGGAAAGCCTCCCGCAGGCTATCACCGTCCCTCCCCGTTCGGCAAAATTCCAGATCCCGGAAGCAGTTTCTGCATCTTTGCGTTCCAGGGCGACAATCAAAACATCGAGAGATTGTTCAGACAGCTGTTCCACCCCGTCCACCCATTTGAACGGGATCCCCGCATGAGCCAAAATTTCGCCGATATAGGCCTGAAAAACATTCAACCCGTATTCCCACCGGCGCACAGCCGCCTTCCGGTCCAGTAACACTCCTACACGCGCCATGTTCATCGCCAAATCCACCTTTTGCATGAAATTAACATCGGCAAGCCGAACCGGGCCCCTCTTCCCGTCCGAGGCTCCCGACAGTTGATCCGGTTCCTTTTCTCTCCTGATTTTGTTTGTCTTTCCGTGAGTTATATCATTCTGTAAATATCGATTTTATACAATAAATTAATACATGTATTATACTTGTATTATAAAATTAAGAAAATAAATTGTCAATTTATTCAGAATTATAAAGATTCCAAATCCACCTGTCGTGACAAATTCTGCAAAAGAGAGACTTCTAAAATTCGGTAAGTTTTCCCGGCTTCCGTGAAAAGCGGCATGAGCGGCCTGGGACTGAAACATCTCCTTCCGCGCCTGATCTCATGTACGCTCTTTTCCGCCGATTCCTACACATAGTTCAGTCCGCCGGCATAGGGAAACGGAACCGGGAACAATTTCTGCACGGCCGATCGAAAACCCGGCTTGCCCGTATCATGCGGTTCGGGGTCAAACAACAGCGACGCGAACGAGCGGATATCGAGAACATCATCCTGACCGTTGCAGCTGATCCTGATCCGGCCGTCCGGCTGCTGCCAAACCCGCAAACTTTCACCTGAGCGCCGGTCTTTCTCACACAAATAAGGCCGGAGCTGACTGATCAGCCTTTCCGGATTGATGATGCGGACGGTTCCCAAATTTTGCTCGGATTGATGCTGCGCGGGAGACAAGGCCTCAAGCAGCTCCGTTTCGTACCATGGAACCGGTACATCCAACCGGCCGATTTGTTCAGACCGGAACACATGAGCAAGCGTTCCTGCAATCAGACGGGGGTGACCCGCCCATTCGATGGCAAGCGCCGGCTGCTCCGGATTTGGTTGATCAGGAACGCCCACTGTGACAAAAGCGTCCGCCCGCCCTTCCCGCTCTGCGACCCACACCTTGTGATGTAGCTTAAGGCAATCGGCCATCGCCCGGGCCTGGATCAGGTTGGCTATATCCCAAAGGCTCTGCTCGTAACAAACTTCGCGCAGCCCGGCCAATCTTGCCAACGAAAACCAATCCGCCGGTTCCAGTTCCCTGAACCGGACATTTGCCATCTCCGGTTTCCTGGCGATGACAGCTGCGGAATCCGGGTCGATGGTAAAACGGGAAACCGCTCCGAAGCGAACACAATCCATTCGCCTGTACAACGGGCCATAGCCGGACACCAGCAACAGGGAAGCTCCCGCTTTGTCTACATGAGACAAAAGGCAATGCAAAACCGCACCGGCATAGCCTTTCCCGCGATATTCCGGGTGCGTGCAAACCGAACCGGCAGAATACACGGACAATCGCGCCGAACCGATCCGGACTACGGAAGGAACCAGCCCCACAAATGATACCAGTTTCCCCTCCGCAAACGCACCGAACGACTGCCGGAGGCTGGAAGAAAACACCTGGGGAAACGATTCAACCATCGACCTCCGGCCGGATTTGCGGAAGATCCGGTCGGAAAGTTGAACAGCCTCTTTCAGTTCATCCGTTTGGAGCAAACGAATATCCGGCATGGAAACACTCTGCTGCTCCTCCGCCTTTGGCAGCAGATTTTCACCTCTTTTCCGAAAAATTTGCAGGTCAGTATGCGGGATTTTTTTCCCGAGATTCAATGTCAGAGATCGCCGATCAGGCGGTCATAATCGGACGGCTCCAAACTGTACAGCTCCGTGTTTTTCTTTCGGGCTTCCGGGTGCAGCTCGCCGGCATCCCGAAAACGGAACACCCGGTTCAACAAATTTTCCACTTTTTCCGACTGTCCGGAGCGCTTCAAAAGCTGCATCAATTCATAATCCCGAATGCCTCTTTGCAGCCATTTGTAGCGAAGTGAAAGCAACGGTTTTCCGGCAGCACCGGGATAGACGAAGTTCATGTCGCCGGCTTTCCAGCCCGGAGCGCGATAGGAGAGTTTCTCCAGTGGACTTTCCGGCCAAACCGTGTAATTCCAGCGCAAAAAGCCGTCCAGCTGCAATTTCTCCACCAACCAGGGGATCACTCTGCTTTCCAGTGGCGGAGAGGAGAGAAAGGTGTTGGGAAAATCAGGGTAACAGCAAACGTAGAAAAGTATCTTTCCCGGAAGTTGCCGCTTCAGATCCAGCAGACGGGTGTATTCGGCAGCGACACAATTCAAGATCGGGACATAATCATGAATGGGTCCCGGATTTTTTTGAATAAACTCGGTGCGATGAATGGCCAACTTATAGCGAAAAGACGGAGCTGCTTCCTGCAACGCGGCCAATTGCTTCTGAAAGAGGGCAAAATCTTTTGGCTCGTCGGCCAGGACACGAACCCGTTCGATCCACCCCTTGTCGATCAAATGGTGATGCAGGGCCTGAACATATGCGTCAAAATCGGCCCGTTTGCGGATAAAGCGGAAGGTGCACGAGCTTTGGTCATAATAACGGATCCGCACTCCATCCGGGTGATCCGCCATCACCGACCCGTAGCCCGCCTCCTCGTCCTGCCAAATGCCCAGCAACCCGAACAGTTCGATCTCCGCGGCAATGCCGTGTTGTTCCGCCATTTGCACATAACGATCCAACGCGGAAAAATCATAAGAAAACCGACCATTGGTCTCCCGGGTGATCCGCACCATGCTGTACTCGAACAAATCGGCGGGTTCCCGATCCCGAAAACTGTATTGCCCCGACCATGGGATTTCCGAAACGACCGCCGTGACCGCCTTCTGTCCCAGCTGGGCCAGGCTGTGCAAATAACGATCCAAAATGGCAAAATGTTCGTCCGACCAAAGAGGCACCTGATACCTTCTGGCAATGTTTGCATTATGTTGCCACAGGTCAAGATAAAATTGGTATTCCTTCGGTTCAGGCAACATCCAATCTTTCACAGTGAGGGAAAAGGAACATTCACCGGCCGTCCTTTCATCTTCAAACAGAGTGTGGCTGTACAAACGGATCTTCCCATGATAAATTCCGGGCCGGGTATCCTCCGTCGCGTGGCACTCCACCCACACAGCCTGAATTTTTCGCCGCTCCACAAATAACGAACTTTTCTCCAGCAACACGTCAGATTTTAAACAGCGGTCATCATCTTCGACCAGGCCGATCAATTTAACTTCCAGTTGCAACGGGGCATCCAGTTCGACATCAAGCCGGATGACCGGCAGCGGTCCTCCTTTCCAAAACTGGGGATCTGTGCTGACGGTAAGAAGAAACGGCTCATCTGCGGCGACCAAAACCTGAAAAGCCGCGCTGTCCCTCCGGCAGCAGGCAAGATCCACGTGCCGGACGGCCGTATCCCGTTGCGCTTCCAGCCAATCATTATGCCCCCAACTGTATCGGTAGAACATCGAAGCCAGACCAAAATTCAACAACACTACACCGCCTCCCCTTTGCCGCCATGGATCAGGTGTCCGTTATAATGACACCTTTCTTCCTGTCTGCCGGCTTTCATTCACTGCCTCAATAAAGCGGATTATCTGCCACGTCTCCTCCGGGTCGACAGGCGGCTTCCCCGTCACAAACATCTCCATGATCCGCTCAAGCAGACTGGCATAATAAGGTTTTGCGCCGGAGTTCACATCGACGTACTGCGTTCCCGTCTGACGGTGAAGCAAGGCGCCAAATCCGTTGTTTCCCTTGCGGTTGCCGCGAACGGTGCCGATGCGGCCGTCCTTCCAGAGTCCCACCGCCATCTCTTGCCCGTCATTGCTGATCGCGGTGACATCGAGGCAACCTTTTCCCAGGATGGCAAACAGCATCTCAACCGGATGAATGCCGTACCAGAAGAGTCCCGGCTGTGTCGGTTCCAGCGGCATCGGCCCATAGCAATCCGCTCCGAAAACGGCTTCTTGCCCGCCGTCAGCGAGCGCAGTCGTCAACGCTTCCGCGTAGCGCAGGGCAGAACAGCTCATCAGTGGGACGCGATGTTCTGCGGCCAGTTCAAGCATGGCACGGGCATCAGCAGAATTGAGGGCCAAAGGCTTATCAATGAAAACCGGTTTCCCGAATGGCACGATTTTTTTGAACTGCTGCAAGTGCACCCGCCCATCGACAGACTCCAGCAAAATGGCATCGCACTGCTCGGCTGTGGCTTCCGGTGTGGCGGTGATGCGAACGCCAAACTGATCGCGAAGTTGACGTGTGTAACCCCCGACGCGCGAAAAACTGAGTTCAAAATCGGGCGAACCGCCCGGAAAAGCTGCGACCACCCGGCCTCCCGGCACATGATGCGGATGATCCGGATCATTCAGCAATTGGGTGAAGGCCGTAACATGTGAAGTATCGAGGCCGATGATGCCGATTTTGATTTCAGGCATGACCTTTCCCCTCCCCGGAATCGTGCGCGCGAACTCCCCCTGGCCAGAGAATCGGCTGAAACGTATTGGTCCGCGCAGACTCCCGTGCTTTCAGGCACATCCATGCGCTGAGCAAACCCGCATCCAGCGGGGCGCTCGACTTCGCCTTTCCCTTCATCACCTCGATGAAATTGCGGGCCAGTACCGCATCGCCGCCAAAATGACCTGCCTCTTCGGTCAATTCATAAGTTTCAACCCGCGGTGAATGGTGCATGTAAACCTTAATCGCATTGGCATAAAAATCAAACTCCAGCGTCCCTTTATAGCCAAGCAGACGGGCACCCCGGCTGGCAGCCTTTCGCCGGGCATAGAAATTTTGCGTATAGACTGCGTGCATCCCCGTCTCATACCGGATCAGCGCGCTTCCGGAATCCTCGTTTCCCGTATCGACGGCAAAACAGCAGTATTCGCCTGCCGGCGTTTCGTGCGGCAACTTGCGGATATGGACCGTACTGTCCGGGCAAATCTCCCGTTCATCGCATTCGGCACATTTCAAACCGGCCGGTTTGTTCCCCTTGAAAACCTGTTTGGACGTCATGGCGCAAACCATCGTCGGCTGCAACCCCAGCAGATAGTTGATATAATCAAAATCGTGGGTGGCCTTCTGCAAAAAGAGCCCGCCCGTTTCCTGCTCGTCACGATACCAGTGGTGATAATAGACACCGCCGTACGGGACATTGTTCACCGCCTGCACATGTTCGACCGTACCGATTTTTCCCGAATCGACAATCTCCTTCACCAACTTGAGCAAAGGCGCTGCCCGCAGCGGAAAAGAGACGACCACTTCGGTTGCCGAAGACTCAAACCCCTGCTTGAGCCGGAGCAAATCCTGCTCATTGGTGGCCACCGGCTTCTCCAGAAACAAGGGAATTCCCTTCGGCAAAACGCGCAAGGCCATCTCCGCATGACGGGAACAGCGGGTCCCGATCAGGATTCCGTCCAGCTCCGCCTCCTCTGCCATCGCTTCCGGGCTGTCAAAAAAAGCAATGCCTTCCGCCCGGTCTCCCATCTGCTGTTTGATTTCACCGTTGCGAATATCGTTGATGGCCACAACGCGGCAGCGTGGATCGATTTTGCCGATTTCGGCCAAGATGTTTTGAATTCTCCTTCCGTACCCGATCACTCCCAACCGCAAGCTGATTCCCTCCTATTGTTTGATCGCACCCTGCATTCCGGAAACGAAATAGCGCTGCATAAGCAGATAGAAGACGATAATCGGAACCAGGGAAATCACCGTTCCAGCAGCCATCGCCCGCACATCATCGCCAAAGGTGCCGGAGAGGTAAGCGAGTCCCAACGCCAGCGGATACAAATGATCATTCTTCAGAACGATCAACGGCCAGATGAACGAGTTCCAAACAGAAATAAAGGAGAAGACGCTCAATGCCGCCAGCGTCGGTTTGGTCAGGGGCAACATGATGCTCCACCACAGGCGCAACGGTCCGCAGCCGTCCAAAATGGCCGCTTCCTCCAGCTCTTTCGGAATGGTGAGATAGGCTTGCCGCATGAGAAAAACGGAAAATCCCCCGACCAGTCCCGGAATGATCAACCCCCACCACGAATCAATCAGTCCCAATTTTTGCACAATGATAAACAACGGCACCAATTTTCCCTCTTCCGGAAAAAACATGGTCCCGATGATTGCGTAAAATATCAGGTTCCGGCCCGGGAATGTCATCCTCGCCAGCGGATAGGCCGTCAGAGAGGTCAGAAACAGATGGGCGGGCACCATGATCACAATCAGGATGAAGGTGTTCAGCAAATATCTCGGGAACGGAATGACCGTCAACGCTTCCACAAACTGATCCCAAACCGGCGGCTTCGGAATCAGGTCGGGCGGAAAGGTGAAGACATCCTGGCCATTCGATTTGAACGCGGTTGAAAGAAGCCACAAAAAAGGCCCGATAAAAATAACCGCGATGACGGTCAGCAGAAGATACATCAACGTCATTTTCACGGCACGCAGCCAACCGCGCCTGCGTTTCACACTCATCAGACCTGCCCCCCTCTTGACAGTTTGAAATTGATAAATGTCAAAATCATCAAAATCACCCAGAGCACCATGCCCATTGCGGTCGCATAGCCCATATCCAGTTCGACAAACGCTTTTTGATAAATGTAGAGCGGAAGCGACAGGGTGCTGTCAAGCGGCCCGCCACCGGTCATGATGTAAATACTGGTAAACATCTGCACACTGCCCAATGTGGCCAGCACCAGAGTGACGGCGATGGTGGGCCTCAGCTGGGGCAAATACACATGCCACAAAACGCGCAACCGGTTGGCGCCGTCGATCCTCGCGGCCTCAACCAGTTCCTGAGCGATCGACTGCAACCCGGCAAGGTAAATCACCATGTAAAACCCCATCGATTTCCAACCTTCAAGCAAAGCGACGGCAGGCAGGGACGTGCGGGGGTTTAACAGCCAGTTGACCGCTTCTTTTTGCAGGCCGAGCTCCTGAAGAATGGCATTTAACAACCCCGCCGGGTGGTATAAATATTTCCAGACGATCGCCACGGCCACCATCGAGGTGATCACCGGCAAATAATAAATCACCCGAAACAGTTGAATCCCCCGCAATTTCTGGTTGACGAGAATCGCCAGGAACAAGGGAAGCGTAATCAGCATGGGAACGATGATGAGAAAATAGGTCATTGAATTTTTGGCTGCGGTCCAAAACCGCGGGTCGTGCAGCAGCGTCCGGTAATTTTCCAAGCCCACCCATTCAGCGGGGGAGATCACGTGAAATTCGGTGAAGGAATAGTAAAAAGCACTGAAAATGGGCAAATAGTCAAAAGTGAAAAACAAAGCGAGTGCCGGCAACAAAAACAGGTAAGGAAGCAGAGGGATTTTCTTTCTCTTTTTTTTCGAGCCCGAATATTCAGGAGGCGGAACAGTTTCAACGGCCACTTTATATCCCCCTTTCATGGAATCAGGCAGCAGATCGACCTATTCTGCTGCCTGTTCTCTGTTGCAAGGTTATTGCTTGGCCAGGGCTTCATTCCAGTGTCTGACTGCGGCGTCCAGCGCATCTTTCACTGATTTCTTTCCGAGCATGGCCGCCCGGATTTGTTCCAGGTAAAATTCGCGCAATTCTTCCCCTTTGGGAACACCCGAATAGGACAGTGTCATGTTCGGGGCGTATTGAACCATCATTTTGCGGGCCTGGTCCTGGATGGTTTTCACCTCAAAATCAGTGAAAAAGGGATCCTGCAGCGTCGCTTTGGTTGACGGAAAGATCGGCACCATCTTGCAAAACTCCAATTGCTTCTTCGCACTGGTCATAAACAGGGCAAAGTCGGCCGCTTCTTTGGGATGCTCTGATTTTTTGGGAATGACGAAGAGCTGGATATCTTTTACTGCCACCTTGCCTGTTTTGGTCACTGGCGGAACCACTTTCAGTTTGGGAATGACGCCGGGCGCGTTTTTCTCATAATTGTTCAACTGGAAAGACCCCGCCAAACCAACTTGTGCCGTCAGCTGATTGTCAATGGTTTGTTGCAACTGGCGATCATCCTTTACAATCGCTCCCGGGGCAATGGCTCCGTCTTTGTACGCACGGACAAATTTTTCCACAAAGGCCACGTGCTCCGGGGAATTGAACACCGCCCTTTTCCCGTCAGGGCTTAAAATCGGCAGCCCTTCGGTGACCATTGCCTCAAACACGGGCAAGTCGTTCGATCCGTAGACATTCGGCAGTTTTTGGTGAATCTGTTTGCCGTATGCAAACAGTTCATCCCAGGTTTTCGCCGGTTTGTCCGGATCGAGTCCTGCTTTTTTATACAGTTCGGTATTGATCAAGCCGATCGGCGGGCCCGCATGGTACCAGGGAATAGCCATTACCTTTCCGTCTCGGTTGGTCACGCTTTTGACCAGACCGTCAATGTACGGAGTCAATTTCTCTTTCCCCACCAAATCGGAAATTGGTTCCAATGCGTTATAACCTTGCAACATGGACATCCCGTCTGTTGTCTCATTGACCACATCGGGGGCTTTCCCGCTTGACAACGCCGTAAACAATTTTTCCGTCACATCCGCACCGGGAACATCCACCCATTTGATTTTGACTCCGGGGTGAGCTTTTTCGTATTCCTGAATGGAGCTTTCAATATAGCCGGAGAAATTTTTCTTCAGATTGATCGTCCAGAATTCCAGCTCAACCGTCCCCGACTTGCCGGCAGGTGCGGCAGAGTTTGAACACCCTGCAACCGTTCCCAGGCATAACAACAAAATCAGCATCCAAGCGGCCACCTTGCCTGTTCTCATCTTCATCCCTCCTGATCCGCTCATTCCAATTTCAATCGGTAAAGCTGCTTCAGCCGTTCGATCTTGTCGATCCAGCTTTCCGCTGTTTTCCTTGGAATCTGTCTGCCGGCCAGAGCATGTATCTCATTGGACAAAGCGTGGAGCATCAGGATCGCCGTTTGGTTATACTCGGCAAAATAGGCATCAATCGCCTTGTCTGCCTGGACGAGCAGGCTCTGCCTGATCCCGATGTTGAGATTGGAACGGGCGACTTCATCATACAAAGCGCTGGAAACGTAAGCCGCTTCCACAGCCTCAAACGCCTTCTGCCGACGGTTCGGGTCGTAAATGAGGATTTCGCCGATCATCCCGTGATAATTGCTGGAAATGTCCCAGCCGCCTTTCCATTCAAAATCCCCGTTCTCCAGCGTGAACCCATTCGGCTCAAAACGGTCGAACCCGACGTTGTCCCAGTAATTGGTTACACCGTTTTTCTCATAAAGACGAATCGTCAGCTTGGCCCATTTCTTGCCTTTGAGATAAGGAGTGAGATCGAGCTTCACGTTGTCCCACTGACCGTTGACCGGGTTTTGCGCCACATCCTGCTCCCAGACCACCTGGTCATCCACCAGCACTTGTCTGAAATGATAGCCGGCCAGCTTCGGGCCTTCCGCCATCGTCCGAAACGACAGCTCATACTTGCCGGAACCGTCCGGATGGATGATTTGCGAAGCAGAGACGCTGTTTCCCGCGCTCGTGCGAACCGCTGCGGGCACGAAAAAACTCATGTACCCGTCACCGTTGAAAGCTTTGTGGTCAGCCAGTTCCTGAACAAACTCCTTCTCCAGTTCGTACGTGATCACTCCCGCCAGCTTGCCCGTCCGCAGATTTTTCGCCGCCGTCTGCACCGTTTCGCGGACATATTTTACCGACGGATTGGACGGGGTGCTGGTCAGATAAGAAGTATAGACCATCCAGATCAGCGGCATATGATAAGGTTTCAACACGTTGTACGCCGCGTCGATTTGTTCCTGCTCCGTCGACCAGATGGAGGTGTTGCGGTACGGATCATCCCGGTAAGCGATGATCACCCCGTCAATGTAATCCCCCCGCGTTTGCATAAAATCCTCCGTCAGGGCCGGGAAATACATCACCGGCATAAACGACGGCATAAACCAAAGGTTGGGATTGATGATTTTGGAGGCTTCCCGCATTTGCGCCATATATTCAGGAGTGAAAGTGTCCAGGTTTTGGTTAAAATCATCGATGCTCCACCCGATGAGATTGGGGTACTTCAGGGAAAGTTCGGCAATCGCCCTTGCCCATGCCACATAGTCGGTGGTATAGGGATACGATTTCCGGCTGCCTGTCGACTCCGAAGGGGGAACCAGGTACAAAACAACGTTGATGCCGGCATCTTTGGCAGCTGGCAAAAACTCATCTTTGAAGTCGTCCCAATCGGTCGGTTGATACCAAAGAAGGTAGTAATACGTATTCACATTTAATACTTTCAGTTTTTCAATCATCGCCGGAGTATCCACGTGCCGGATCCCATCGGCCCGGGGCTGGGCTTCCCGTATAAACCCGGAATAATCAGCCAATTTAAAAGGCTGATTGCTGCTGGCCGGCGGGGTTTTCGCTGCTGCTTTCAAGGGCGGACGAATGTTCACCACCATCCCGAGAATGACAGCCATTATAAACAGCCAATAAAGTCCTTTCCTCATTCTGCTCTCCCCTGTCCGTAAATTTTATCTTGCAACCTGGTAACGACAGAAGATCAGAACAAACATGAGAGGAATCCCCCCGAAGCAACAAACAGTGTTTCCATGGCAACAACATCGCCGGCCCCGGAGACTGAAAGGATGAAGCGCCAGCCTTTGCATGGGTCAAGACAGAGTCGGAAACCACGACTCTTCCGCCTTGGTTCAGCGAGATTAGCTCTGTGAAACAACGACGTATTGCGTCTTTCAAACAACCGGCACCGTACTGGAAACAGGGCGGATTTGGGCAGGAATATCACATCATGAAAGGGCTTGCAAAGTTCATAACACAGTATTTTCTTCCTGATCAGTAAAACTTGTATGCTACTTGTATCTATATATAATTCAAAATATCACGAATTTTTATGTTAGTCAAGATAATTGTCTTGATCAATCTGTCCCCTCCCAATGAATCAATCCCGGCAAGATCCGCTTACTGTCCTGAACTCCCTCCGTTTCATGCCCCGTCGAAATTACTCCGGAAAAAGAAGAAGCGTCATCATACAAGAGAATCGATTTCCGCAGAGAATGATAAATTTTCAAAACCTTGTTTGCATTTCAGGTGCAGGAATGATACAACTATGATAGCAGTATCATAGCTGTATTATTTCTTTTACCCAGACTTTTTCAGAAAGAAGAATTGGCATGCGCAGAGAAAAAGAATTTCGTTACCTGAAACTCGCAAACATTTTGCGGGAACAAATTTTGTCCGGATACATCAAACCCGGTGAATTTCTGCTCTCCGAAAATGAATTGTGCAAATTTTATGGATTAAGCCGTACTTCGGTACGGAAATCGCTCGATGAACTGCTGAAAGAAGGACTGATTGTCAAAAAACCCGGCCAGGGAACCATGGTCTCCCCTGATCTGGAAATTACGGAAAAACAGCGGAGAATTCTTCGTATTTTGGCTCCTTCCCCCTCTTTTTTTGTCGATAACGGGTTGCCGGTCATTATCGAACGTTTTTTGCAGGAACATCCTCATGTTGATGTGAAAGTGCTCAGCCTGCCTTCCTTTTATTTCTGGGAATCGTTGCGGACAAGCAGGGAAATGGGGCTTGACCCCGACCTCGTTTTCGTTTCCGACCGGCAGTTCGCCGAGATGGACAATCTAGATTCCTTCGCTGATCTGGAGCCTCTCCTGGCCAATCGAATACCGGCCATGTATCCCAAAGTGATTCAGGCGTTTCGCCGTCAAAAAGAGATCAAAGCCGCCCCGGTCACCTTTTCGACCGTCTATTTGGCATACAACCCGGAATTGTTCAGACGCTACGGAGTACCCGAACCGGCATCCGCCTGGACACAATCCGAATTTGTAAATGCGGCAAAAAAAATGACACGGGACACCAATGGTGACGGAATTATCGATTTATACGGAATTTCCCTCTCTTCCTCGTTCAGCCGCTGGCCGGTGTTCGCCCTGCAAAAAGGAATCAGCCCGACAAACCCGGCGGAGCATCCAGAGCGTCTGGTCGAAACCTTCGACTTTCTGCACGACTTGTTGTATCGCGACCGGGTGGCGACCATTCATCAGACGGAAACACACCATCCCAACTCAGATGCGTTTGTGCGCGGAAAAACGGCGATGGTTTTGACCACCACCCTGGAGATGGCCGGCTGGCGCAGCGAACAAATGGATTTTGAACCGCAAGTGGCTCCTTTGCCTTTCGGTGACAATCAGGCGACTCTGCTTTTGGCCAACATGTTGATCGTCCCCACCGCCTGCAAATCGGCTGACCTGGCAAAAGAGTTCATCTCGACTGCACTCCGGTCCGATGTACAGGAGAAGATGAGCCGCACTGCCCATTTTCTGTCCGTGTTGAAACATGTAAACGAACAGGTCTGGGACCGTCCGTTTCTGGAATCGATCAATATCACCAACCGTCAGGTGGAAAACAGCTACTTCCTGCATGAACTCTTTCCGGATGCCGGTGTGATGGAAGAGCTGGAAACGGAGATGAAACTGTTTTGGGCCGGGCTGGAGTCGGCCGCTTCGTTTGCACAGACGCTGCAGCGGATGATCCGGGTAAAAAGTAAGTCTTAGGTCTGAGATTGAATCCTACTTTGGCAGGTTCCAGCAGGGTTCCCGTTCCTTTATGATGGATTGCAGAACCTTGTTACGGGAATCAGAAGTACAAAAAACGGAGGATTCAATCATGGCTTATCGACTTAATCTGCGGAAAAAGAACTTACTGGTCACGATCCATGTCCTTTCCGTCATAGCCTGGTTCGGCGGGGCGATCTGCATGCTTTTGCTGGGACTGTACATGCAGAAGGCGGAAGACGGAGAACAGCTTTATTATACGCTGGCCAACATGCATCTCATCGATGCCACACTGATTCGCTATCCGGCTCTGGTGGCCTTCATCTCCGGCATTCTGCTGTCAGTCTGGACGCAATGGGGCCTGTTCAAACACTATTGGGTTGTGATCAAGTTTGCCTTGACCCTTTTTATCATTCTGATCGGCATCTTTTTTTTGAATAATTGGCTCTCTTTTCTCCTGGAACATGCAGCCCTCTTCGGTCTGGGCTCCTTTCATCATCATCAATTTCAAACGACAAGTTTGTCGCTGATCAATGTTTCCCTGTTCAATATTCTGGCGATGGCCCTCATGACCTTGATCACGTATTTTAAGCCTTTAGGCAAGATCAGAAAACGGTCATGACCCAAAAAACCGGCCCGGAGATGAAAGTGTCGGGATACTCGGGAGAGACGGTGTCCCTTTGACCGGCCAATTCACAATAAGCGAAAGGGCTCGGTGACAACCGCCAACTTTGCCAAAAGCATTATTTTGACCGCGATCATGCGGTCTTTTTCATTGCTGCAGTCGGACACCTGATAATTTTCGACAACAAAAATATTAGAAAATCGAAGTAATCGCGGGTTAATTATGCTGATACTATAAATACAGTCTATTTTTGAGAAATAGTTTACTTTGACGTGAACGTTAAAAATCGATATAGTATGAGAATGTTGAGGGGGCTGGACATGAATTGGTACAAAATTGACGATGTCGCAAAAATCACCGGTTTGACCAAACGCACCTTGCGCTATTATGAGGAAATAGGGTTAATCCCCCCACCCGAACGGAGCGATGGCAAGATCCGCCTGTATACGGATGAAGATATCGAACAAATCCGCAGAGTACTCATCGCCAAAGAGGTTTTGGGTTTTTCTTTGCAGGAGTTGCAGCAGTTTCTCCATCTGAAGAAAATGATTGAACAAAATCATACGGAGTATGGCAGCTTTGGCCCCGAGGAACTGCTGGAGATCAAAAAACATTTGTCCGGGCAAATCCACATGCTCCACGCCAAAATCGAGCGCATGCAAAAGTTCACTCAGGAACTCACTGAGTTGCAGCAAAAAATCAAAGTCCAATTAAATCAATTTGCAAAGGAAGATGAGTGATATGGAGTTATCGGAGCAAAAACGAAAGCGGGCGAGAAACATCACCGTGTTCGGCACGTTTCTCGCCTTTATGGGAATTGGCGTCGTCGACCCGCTGTTGCCGGTGATTGCCGACCAGATTGGAGCAAGTCACTGGCAGGTCGAAATGCTTTTCACCGCATATATTTTTACAATGGCTTTCATTATGATTCCTGCCGGGCTTTTGACCGGAAAACTGGGCGACAAAAAAATGATGATCATCGGGTTGGCCATTGTGACCGTCTTCTCTTTGGGTTGCGCCCTTTCCGGCACCATCACGCAATTATCCATTTTTCGTGCCGGCTGGGGATTGGGGAACTCTTTCTTTTTCGCCACAGCCATGACTTTGCTCATCGCATTGTCCAGCGACGTAAGCAAAGCAGTCGGATTATATGAAGCCGCAATCGGACTTGGCATGGCCGGCGGTCCCCTGGTCGGGGGAATTCTCGGTGGTTTCGGCTGGCGGTTTCCCTTTTTTGCCACCAGTATCCTGATCTTTTTAGCCTTTTTGCTCGTCTCTTTTTTCGTTTATGAACCGTCGAACATGGAACGCCGCGGAAAAGCCGGCTTAAAAGAGCTGGCCCACCTGCTTTCCTTCCGTCCGTTTTTGCAAGCCGGCATCTCAGCCATGCTCTATTACTACGGTTTCTTTGTCGTTTTGGCCTATTCCCCGCTGGTGCTGAACCTTTCTGCGATCCAGTTGGGACTGGTCTTCTTCGGATGGGGGCTGTGCTTGGCTTATGGATCTGCCGTACTGGCTCACAAATTGGAAGCAAAATACTCTTACAAGTTTCTTCTCCGTTACAGCTTAATCGCGTTTGCAGTCTTCTTGCTTTTGCTCTTTTTCATCAAAAATATCTGGGTTGAAATCATTCTCGTCATTCTCTCCGGTTTGGCTTCGGGACTGAACAACGCGTTATTCACCAGTTATGCCATGGAAGTTTCTCCTTATGAACGGGGTGTGACTTCCGGGGTGTACAACTTCGTGCGCTGGCTCGGTGCAGGCGTCGCTCCGGTCTTGTCCGGTGTACTTCACGCCATCAGCCCGACATTCCCCTTCGGAGTCGCGTTCATTCTCGCCGTGATCGCGTTCGTCATCATTCTGCTTCCGAGCCCCGGCCGGCAAAGCAGCACCGCGCAGCAACAATAATCATAGATGGTAAAAAGCCGGTTCCATGGGTTTGGAGCCGGCTTTTTCTGCAAGTGTATACTCTTCCTTTCCTCGTTTCCCCGACACCCCTGTCTGATAAACCACATATAAATCGAACAAAACGGATCACTCCTGCCACAAAGGAGGCAACGTAATGCTCATGCTCCTGTTTCAATTTGTCACCATTCTGCTCTCCGTGTTTTGGGGAAACATTTTTAATTTTTTCTGATCTGTTTGATCATCCTCTTTTACGGCATGCACTTTGTTCCCGCCCTTATTGGGCCGTATAGCCTCCGTCGATGACGACTGCTTGTCCAGTTACTCCTTTGGCCCGCTCGCCGGCTAAAAAGAGCGCGTAATCGGCAATTTCCTCCGGGTCAAGCAAGCGCTGCTGCGGAACAAGCGGAAACAGCACTTCTGCCATTACCTTGTCCAACGGAACGTTTCTTGTCTTGGCCAGATCCTTAAGCTGATTTTGTACCAGCGGCGTATCGACATAACCCGGGCATAGTGCATTTACCGTGATCCCATGCGTGGCCCCCTCCAACGCAGCCACTTTGGTAAGGCCGATCACGCCGTGTTTGGCGCTGTTGTATGCCGCTTTTCCGGCAAACCCCACCAGGCCGTTAATCGAGGCCATGTTGATGATGCGGCCGAATTTCTGCTCCTTCATGATGGGAAACACTTTTTTCGTGGCGATAAACGGCCCGATTAACATGATCCGGATCAATTGTTCAAACTTATCCGTCGGGAAATCTTCCAGATTGGAAACAAATTGAATGCCGGCGTTATTGACCAGGATATCCAGACGGCCAAAACGGCTGACAGCGCGCGAGATCATCGTTTCCACCTGGCTTTCATCCGTCACATCGCAGGGAACCGCCACTGCTGTAAAGCCTTGTGCCGCGAGATTGTCCGCCGCCTTTTCCGCGGCTTTTTCATTAATGTCGGCAATCACCACTTTCGCTCCGGCCCCGGCAAATTTCCGGGCAATCGCCCAACCAATTCCACTGCCTGCCCCCGTTACAATTGCTGTTTTCTGATCCAATTCTTTTCGCAAAATTCATCCGCTCCTCACCAAAACCTTTTGCAATCCGTTTTCCATCGGTAAAATAGGTTCAATAAGACATGAACGATAACAACCAGGAGGATCGATCGTTGGACATACGCCAATTAAAATATTTTCTCGCTGTAGCCAAGCACAAAAGTTTTACCAAGGCCTCCCAGGCACTGCACCTGTCACAACCCTCCATCAGCAAGATGATCAAAAGTTTGGAAGATGAGTTGGGAGTCACCCTGATCGATCGTTCGACCAAACAGATCGAACTGACCGACGCCGGGGAAATCGTTCGCAAACAGGCGCAGCAAATCATCCACTCCATTGATGATCTGGCCCAATCGCTCTACGATTTGATGCACCTGAACAAAGGGCACGTCACCCTCGGACTTCCGCCGATTGCCGGAACCATCTTCTTCGCTCCGATCATCGAGAAGCTGCACCGGCACTATCCCGGCATCCAGCTGGAGTTGATGGAGTTTGGTTCGAAAAAGGTGGCACAGGGGATTGAAAGCGGAATCCTCGATGTGGGCATCGCCATGCTTCCGGTTGATTCCTGTAAATTCGATGTGATTCCTTTCGTCTCCGAGGAAATGAGGCTGATTACTCACCGCCGGCATCTTCTTGCCGGCAAGTCCGTCGTCTCTTTGTCCGAGCTCAAAGACGAATCCTTTATTTTTCTCAGCGAAGAATTCGCCCTGTACGAGCGGATCTGGCACGAATGCACCAAAGCCGGTTTCAAGCCAAAAATCACCTACAAGAGTTCGCAATGGGACTTCATCGCCGAACTGGTTGCCACCGGCCTGGGAATCGCGATTTTCCCGCAATCGCTGTGTGCCAAATTACCAACGGAACGGCTCCGCATCATCCCCATAAATCCGGCCATCCCGTGGAACCTGGGGATCATCGTCAAAAAACACCGCTATATCTCCTATGCGGCGCAAACCCTAATCAACCTGATCAAAAATCATCGTTTCAATCATAACTAAAAGGCATAGTTATAATAAAAGATGTATTCTTTACGAATAGATTTATTCTCGTTACCTTATAAGTATGATCTTTCCACAGGAGCTGACTCAGCTCCTTTTCTTATGCATCAGAAAGGTGAAGATTATGAGAATATGGATTGTCTTAGGCCAGATCTTGCTGATCAATCTCGTTTATCTGTGCGGGGAAGGCATTGCGCATTTGCTCAGACTGGAAAAACTGCCCGGCAGCATAATCGGTTTGGCTCTTCTGTTTCTCCTGCTCAAACTTCGCATCATTCGCCTGGAATGGGTCGAAGAAGGCGCAAAATGGCTGTTGGCCGAACTGCTGCTCTTTTTCATTCCTCCCACGGTCGGCATTATCCAGTTTCCGCAGATCATGGGTGTGGAAGGGCTCAGGATGGCCGGCGCGGTCTGGATCAGTTTAATCGCGGTCATGTGCATTACCGGCCTAGTCGCCGAATTTTTGCAAAAGCGGAAGAAGGGAAAAGCCTGATGAATGAAATTTTGCTGAAGATATTTTTACTCGTCCTCACCATCTCGATTTTCGTGGCAAGCCAAAAAATCAGCTCCAAGCTCACATTCGTCCTGTTTTCACCGGTGATTGTCACACCGCTCATCCTGATCATCATCCTGGAGACTTTCCATATTTCCTACTCCACCTACGCTTCGGGAACCTGGATCTTGACCTACATGCTCGGCCCCTCCACGGTCGCTTTCGCCGTTCCCATGTATAAATACCAGGATCTGCTCAGGAAATATTTAAAAGAGATTTTGATCAGCTTGAGCATTGGCTCATTTTTGGCTGTCATCACCTCAATCTTGTTCGCCATCCTGTTCCAGCTGAGCAAAGTGATGGTGATCAGTATCATCCCCCGTTCAGTAACGACACCGATCGCAATGGAATACGCCAAATCCTTGCACGGCAATCCTTCCCTGACTGCCGTCTTTGTCATGATCACCGGCTTGTCCGGGGTGGTTCTGGGACCGCTGCTAATTCGTCTGCTCTCCTTAAAATCCCCGATTGCCAAGGGGTTGTTGATGGGAATGGGCGCACACGGCACCGGCACCTCCAAAGCATTTGAATTCGGAGAGCTGGAAGGAACTTTCTCCAGTTTGGGCATGATCATAGGGGCCTTCATCACCCTGGTGTGGGTGTTGTTATTGCCGAGTCTGACCCCGCTGCTCTGATACCCGGGAAAACAGGGGCCAAACCTCCGTTTTCCCTTTTTTATCCGGTGTTAAAGGTATTTTAAGACCGCCACCGAACAGACATGCGGAACGCTGATCGGTTCATCGGGATAACGGATCGCCAGCAATTCTTGCAACCTGTCTGAAATCTCCCGTTTTTGCGCTTCCGATAACAGCGTGTACCAAGAGAGAGTACGGATTCTCCCCAACCAGTATTCATGCGAAAAGGCGATGGAATATTCCCACTCCCAGCCCGCCGTCAGCCGGAGACCCGCTTTTTCCCATTCACTGAACCAACTGAGCGGAAACCCGAGAAGCCTTTCCTTCTCTTCTTTGCGGGATCCCGGTTTATCGACTGCATCTTTTGGCAAGAACGATTTTGCCATCACAAAAGTATCCCGGAGCAAGGGATTTTGCTTGGACAGATCAAAACGCGAATCCATCACGATGAAAAGTCCGCCTTCCTTTAATATGCGTTTCACCTCCTTGATCGCCTGCGGCCGGTTAAACCAATGCCATGCCCGCAATACTGTGACCATCTCATATTGAGCAGACGGAAGAGTGCTGTTTTCCGCGGTCGCGCAGATATAGCAGATCCGGCTTCCCTCCTCCCCCTTTCGCGCTTCAGCCAGCAGTTCAGGGGAAGGGTCAACACCGGTAACCTGCGCTCCTCTTTTCACCAGTTCCCGGCTGAGTACCCCGGTTCCGCATCCGAGATCCGCTATCTTTCTCCCCTCCCACCGCACGCCAAAACTTTCCAGCTGCTTAAATACTTCAACAGGAAAATCATTGCGCCATCTGGCATAATCCTTTGCCACTGAACCAAACTTGACCTCCATCATATCCCCCGAAAAAAATTTTTTATTAAGATTGTCCCCTTAATAATTATATATAATATTCTGATATATCCAACCAAAAATAAAGCAGAGATCGAATAATTTCGACCTCTGCCGTACACTTTTCCGTTTAGTACAGGGACATATACTGCTCGCGTTCCCACGGATGAACAGTGGTGCGGAACAGATCCCACTCGATTTCTTTCGCTTCCACAAAATGAGCCAAGGCGTGTTCGCCGAGCGCTTCAACCATAACCGGGTCGTTTTGCAATTCCACCAAGGCTTCTTGCAAGTTGGCCGGCAGATTGTCAATTCCTGCATCGCGGCGCTCTTGCTCATCCATCACATAGATGTTGCGATCCGTTTGTTGCGGTAACGGAAGTTGTTGCTTAATGCCGTCCAAACCTGCTTTGAGCAGAACCGCCAAAGTCAGGTACGGGTTGGCTGATGGGTCGGGAGAACGAACTTCGATCCGGGTGCTGAGTCCGCGGGAAGCCGGAACCCGAACCAGCGGACTGCGGTTTTTCGGCGACCAGGCAACATAACAGGGTGCTTCATAGCCCGGCACCAGACGTTTGTACGAGTTAATCAGCGGATTGGTGATGGCCGTAAAAGCACGGGCATGTTTCAAAACACCGGCAAGGAAATGACGTGCGGTTTTGCTTAAACCGAGCTCGTCAGATTCATCGTAGAAGGCGTTCACTTTCCCTTGGAAAAGGGACATATGGCAGTGCATCCCTGATCCGTTTACCCCAAAGAGCGGTTTCGGCATAAAGGTCGCATGCAAACCGTAACGACGGGCAACGTTTTTCACCACCAACTTAAAGATTTGGATATTGTCGGCAGTCGTTACCGCATTGGCATATTTGAAATCGATTTCGTGCTGACCCGGTGCCACTTCGTGGTGAGACGCTTCCACTTCAAATCCCATTTTGTCCAAAGTAAGCACGATATCGCGACGGCAGTTTTCCCCGAGATCCAGCGGTGCAAGGTCAAAGTAACCGCCTTTATCGTTCAATTCAAGGGAAGGTTCACCTTTTTCATCGGTTTTGAAGAGGAAGAACTCCGGTTCGGTGCCCACGTTAAACGCGGTGAAGCCCATTTCTTCCGCTTCTTTCAAGGCGCGTTTCAAAATTCCGCGGGGATCGCCCTCAAACGGTGTGCCGTCCGGATTGTAAATATCACAAATGAGTCCGGCAACTTTTCCGTGTTCATTTCCCCAGGGATAAATCACCCAAGTATCGAGATCGGGATACAGATACATATCCGATTCTTCAATGCGCACAAATCCTTCGATGGAAGATCCGTCAAACATCATTTTATTATCAAGCGCTTTTTCCAACTGGCTGCGGGGAATTTCCACGTTTTTGATTGTTCCCAGCAAATCGGTGAATGTCAAACGAATATACGAAACCTTTTCCTGATCGGCAATCCCAAGAATATCTTCTTTGGTGTATTTTGCCATTGTGTCGTTCTCCCTTCACAATTTATTTATGACACCGGAAGCAGGAGGGAAGCATTAATGGCGGAAAAAGCGCGACATCTCTCCATGTGTAAGAGGAATTTGCCCCGGGCGGTTCGGATGGATGATCTGCTGCTTCAACATCCGGCGCAGTTCCCGCTCGGTAAGTTCTTTTTTCACCCGCTCCACTTCTCTCTTCGCTTCCAGGACTTGCTGATTTTGTTTAAACATCTCTCTCACTCCGGCCAGATTAAGCCCCTTTTCCAGATAGGACTTAATCTGCAATAGCCGATCCACGTCATTAAATGAAAACAACCGCTGATTCCCTTTGGTTCGTTCCGGGCGAATCAATCCCTGCTGTTCGTAATAGCGAATCTGACGCGGGGAAAGTTCGGTCAGCTTTGTTACAATTCCAATGGGAAACAAAGGCATATTCCGCCTCAGCTCATCGCGTACACTCATCGACGGCCGCCTCCTTTCCTCAGGCTGCTTTCCATACTTTAATTGTATTCATGTCAGGTTTATTAGTCAAGCGATGTAATAAAAATTGACATGATTAAGTGCGCATATTGATGTGCTCATTTTGCCTCCTGCCGGACTTTTTTATAATAAAAAGAGCCCGGTTTCCCAGGCTCTTCATGTTATGAAATGCCGATGCGGACGAAAAACCAGATCAGCATCCCCGTCATCACCAAAAATTTGATAAACACTCCGCCGACAAAGCCGACAAAGGTGCCAAAGGCCACTTTAAAGGCTTCTCCCCAAGATTTTTTCAGGATGAACTCAAGCAAAAGCACCAGCACAAACGGTCCGACAATAATTCCGACCGGACCGATGATGAAGGGGAAAACGATGATCCCCACAATCGCAGCGATAACGGACCAGACGGAGCCCCCGTACTTTTTTACGGCGATACTGGAAGAAAGATAATCGACCAAAAACAGAAGAAGGGTAAGAATGATCACCGTGACCCAAAACGAAACTCCCAGTTGAGCCGCCGCGGGGATAAAGAAACTGTAGACGGCAAAGCCCGCCAACAGCAGCGGCGCATCCGGCAGGGCAGGAATAAACAAACCCGCAAAAGCGAGCAGGAACAATACAGCCACCACAATCCACAGAAGCACTTCCAACCCCGGTTCCTCCTTTTATCCACTTTGCTTGAGAACAGCCAATTTTCCAGTTTCCATCATAAATTCCAACGCCTGAACGATCGCGATTTTCACGTGCGAATAGGTTAATCCGCCTTGCATAAAGGCAATATAAGGCTCGCGCAAAGGGCCGTCCGCCGACAATTCAATGCTCGCCCCCTGTACAAAGGTTCCCGCCGCCATTATGACCGGATCTTCATACCCGGGCATCTGATCAGGCACCGGCTTGATATGGGCATCGATCGGCGAGGAAGATTGAATCCCCTGGCAAAAGGCTATGAGCAACTCAGGACTGCCCAGAGAAATCTGCTGAATGATATCGGCTCTGGTTTCATCCCATGCCGGGGTCGTCCGAAACCCCAATTCCTGCAACAAGGCCGACGTAAACACCGCTCCTTTTAATGCTTCGCCGACAACATGAGGAGCGAGAAACAATCCTTGATAATAATCGCGCAAGTATCCATAAGTGGCGCCCCCTTCCACGCCGATTCCGGGAGCAACCAGACGGGAGGCGGCTTTGGCAACCAAATTCGCCCTGCCGGCAATGTATCCCCCCGATTTGGCCAGGCCACCGCCCGGATTTTTGATCAGGGAACCGGCGATCAGATCGGCACCCATATGAGGAGGTTCTTGTCCCTCCACGAATTCGCCGTAACAATTATCGACAAAGATAACGAGATCAGGCCGGATGGAGCGGATTTTCCTCACCATCTCTCCGATTTGCCCGACGGTAAACGACGGGCGATCGGCATATCCCCGCGACCGCTGAATCCCGATCATTTTGGTCTTGTCCGTCAACGCGGCAGCAAATGCTTCCCAGTCGATATTTCCGGCAGGGGTGAGCGGAATTTCTTTATAAGCAATACCATAATCGGCCAATGAACCCGAGCCGTCTCTATCTGAACCGATCACTTGCTGCAACGTGTCATACGGGCGCCCCGTCAGGTAGATCAGTTCATCCCCCGGACGCAGGATTCCATAAAGGCACGCGGAAATGGCATGGGTGCCCGAGATGATGTTCGGGCGCACCAAAGCTTGCTCCGCCCCCATCAATTCAGCAAATGCCTTTTCAAAAACCTCCCTTCCCATATCGTCATATCCATAGCCGGTCGAAGAGTGCAGGTGGAACTCGCTTACCCCGAGTTTCCGAAACACCTGAAGCACTTTCCATTGCATCTCATCGACGTGATGCGAGATTTTGGCGATCATTGGAGCGATCTTTTCTTCCACTTGCAAAACGTTTCGTTCAATCCATTCACCATGTTTTAACTCATTAAACACCAATCCATCATTCCCACATTTAAAATTCCTCGCTTAAACGGGCAAATTGAAGCAAGGCGGGCGGCAGTTTCCCGAGTTGTTTGCGCGAGAGGCGAAACTCGAACCGGATCTTTGTATCCATTGCCTTGCTTGAACATACCTCTGCCGCCTCATACAGGGCAGCAATCAAATCTCCGCGGTGGATCGGGATTTCCGCCGTACCGGTCACCGTCTCCGCACTCAACATTGCCGCGATTTTCTCTTTGAGCCGCATCAAATCATCGTCGCAAAAAGCCGAGATCGAAATCGCCTCTTTGCCCAGGAGATTGACGTTCAGCTCCGGGTGGAGATCGGCTTTATTGAGGACGATCAGAGTCGGGAGATGGGCTGCATCCAGTTCCTCCAACACTTTCTCCACCGCCTTCATCTGTTCCTCCGCCTCTTTATGCGGTGCATCGACGACATGTAACAACAAATCGGCCTCTTTCACCTGTTCCAGCGTTGAGCGAAACGCCGCCACCAGATGATGGGGCAATTGGCGGATAAATCCGACGGTATCCGTGAGAATCACCTGTTCCCCGCCTGGCAACTTCAAACTGCGGGAAAGGGGGTCAAGTGTCGCAAACAGTTTGTTCTCCGCCAAACTGTCCGCTCCGGTCAGACGGTTGAGCAAAGTGGATTTCCCGGCATTTGTGTAACCGACCAAAGCGATTTGGGTCACCCCGGTCTTTTTACGGCGCTGCCCCAGCAAACGGCGATGTTTTTTTATCTCTTCAAGCTGAGCGGTGAGAGCGCGGATTTGGCGACGGATGTGACGCCGGTCCGTTTCCAGTTTCTTTTCACCGGGACCGCGCGTGCCGATGCCTCCCCCCAGACGGGAAAGCTCTTTCCCTCTCCCCTGAAGGCGCGGCAACAGATAATTAAGCTGCGCCAATTCCACCTGAATCCGCCCCTCCCTGGTTTGGGCCCGACCGGCAAATATATCCAAAATCAGCTGGGTCCGGTCAATCACTTTGCAGGGAAACAGCAGTTCCAGATTGCGAATTTGCGCAGGGGAAAGCTCCTGATCAAAAATGACCAGATCCGCTTCCGCCTGCTCCGCCCATTCGGCGATCTCCTGTGCTTTGCCGTGTCCGATCAGCCATGCGGGGTCGGGGCGGTCACGAAACTGGATCACCTTTCCGGCAACCTCCGCTCCCGATGTCTCGGCAAGGCGGGCCAATTCTTCCAAAGTGGAAGTGATTTCCGCCTCGTTTCGTTTGGATCCCGTTCCCACCAAAATCGCTTTTTCTCGTTCAAGCATCGAAATCGTTACGTCATCCCTTTCTCAAAGAAAAACCTGGTTTTTGGCCCTTTCATTATACCATGAATAAACAGGCGGGTTTTTTTCCGCTTCCCGAAATTGGAAATCTTCCCCTCTCAGCATCATCAAATCATCCTTGCTGGCATAGCGCAGGTTTAACAGGCGAACAGCCTGATTGCGAATCGCCTGCTCCACCAGATTGCGAACATGCCTCGCATTGCCAAACTGCTCATCCCTTCGCTCCATTTGCTCCTTAAGATGCTGGCGCAATTTCTCCTGCGCCGTTAACGACAACCGGTACTGGCGCTCCTGCACCATCTGTTCGGCAATTTCCATCAATTCATCCAAATGGAAATCGGGAAATTGCAGATGGATGGGAAAGCGGGACGGAAGACCCGGATTTAAGCGCAAGAATTGCTCCATTTCTTCGGAATAGCCGGCCAGAATGAGAATAAAGTCATTTTTATAGTCTTCCATTGATTTGACCATCGTATCAATCGCTTCTTTGCCGAAATCCTTTTCGCCGCCTCTGGCCAGTGAGTAGGCCTCATCAATAAACAAGATGCCCCCCAGCGCTTTTTTCACGTGTTCCCTCGTTTTTTGCGCCGTATGGCCGATATACTCCCCGACCAGATCCGCGCGCTCCACTTCAACAAGATGGCCTTTGGACAAAACCCCCATCTCTTTGAACAGACGGCTTAAAATACGCGCCACAGTGGTCTTTCCCGTTCCGGGATTTCCGGAAAAGATCATGTGCAGCACCTGTTGTTCTGCGGCCAAGCCTGCCGCGCGCCTTCTTTTGCCAATCTCCAGCCACGCGTAAATCTCTTTGACAAACTCTTTGATCTTGGACAATCCGACCAAATGCTTCAACTGTTCCATACAGTCGCGCAAAGGGCCGTGCTCTTCATGAACAAATGCCTCTTCCTTCAAAGCGGCGGGGCAGGCGGAAATTTGCATCTCCTGCCTGGGGTGGTCAAAAACAACATGAATTTGGCTTTTATTTATCCCTTTAAGAACTCTCCGATTCATGGAGTTCACCTCTTGATCCGGGTTCGCTAAACCATGTATACGCGCCCGCCCAGATTTTGGTGAACAAAAGAAAACCAAGCAAGCTTAAAAGGAAAGCCTGCCTGGCTTCATCACAGTAAACAGGAAAGCTCTTATACCTCTTTTTGCTCTTCAGCCGGCATCAAAGAAACAGGCCTTGCAGGAGTAAAGGTGGAAATGGCATGTTTATACACCATTTGTTGTTTACCATCACTGTCGATCACGATGGTAAAATTGTCAAAACCACGAATTACTCCCCGAAGTTGGAAACCGTTGACCAAATAAATGGTCACCGGGACAGATTCTTTGCGAATCTGATTCAAAAATGTATCTTGAATATTGATCGATTGTTTCAAAATCCGAACCTCCTATGTATTTTGCATTTAACATTATTGTACTCTATTCTCTGGGCAAATGAAACTTTCCTGCAACAAGCTGCTGAATTTCTCTCAAACATTGCGGTTCTGTCACATCAAACCAATGAATCTCCTTGAGGCGGCGAAACCAGGATAATTGCCGTTTCGCATATTTTCTGGTTCCTTTTTTTATAGAATCGACTGCTTCGGCCAGCGTGATGTCCCCGTTTAAATAGCTGATGATTTCTTTATACCCGATCGCCTGCATCGAGGTCAAACCCAAATGGTAACCCCGCTCTTTCAACCGTTTGACCTCTTCGACCAAGCCCGCTTCGATCATTTGGTCCACCCGCCGGTTAATCCGCTCATAGAGAAGCTCCCGCGGCATCGTCAGCCCGATCCAGAGCGCATCGAACGGGGAAGTTCCTTTCCCTTTCAATGATGAGAAAGGTTTTCCGGTCACTTCATAAACTTCCAGCGCGCGGATGATGCGGCGGAGATCATTGGGATGCAATTTGGCGGCTGCATCCGGGTCCACTTCACCGAGGCGACTGTGCAGGTATTCATTGCCTTTTGATTCGGCCAAATTGCGCAGCTCCTCGCGAAGATCCGGGTTTTCCGGCACATGCGGCAGTTCGTAATCATGCGTCACCGCTTCAATGTACAATCCCGTTCCTCCCACCAGCATCGGCAAATGCCCGCGCGCATGGATCTCGGCAATTTTTTGCCGGGCGAGTTTCTGAAATTCCTGAACGGAAAAAGGAACATCAGGGTCGATTAAATCGATCATGTGGTGCGGCGCTGCCCTTTGCTCCTCCGGGGAGGCCTTGGCAGTACCAATATCCATCCCCTTGTATACCTGCATGGAATCTCCGGAAATAATCTCCCCGTCAAACATTTTTGCCAGGGTCAGGCTGAGATCCGTCTTGCCGACAGCCGTCGGTCCCACGATAACAAGCAATTCCTGCTTCACTGCTTCTCCCCTTTCCGGATCACACCCCAGGCAAACTGGGATGATTCTTTCGCAACGACAAAGCCGAGCCGCTCAAATTCCCCGCTTTTGACCCGTTCTTTCAGCAAAACCGCTTTTTTCGCCACCCTGACGGCTTCAGCGACCGATTCCTGATCAAGCGGAGCCGGATTGGCCAGCGGTTTTAATTGCTGCATGGCTGCGGAGGCCTTAACCGTCTCCCGAAACATGGGATCGAACATGACAATATCAAATGATTCATCTGCACACTGCTTTAAATAGGTCCGATAATCGGATTGAATCACTTCAACCCTCCGCATGGCCCGGTCCAGCTCCTTGCGCTGTGTCTGATAACTGTGCAGGCCGTGTTTGACGATGGCCGCGATCACCGGCTCGCTTTCCAGGGCCACAACCCTGCCGGAAGGGCCGACCGCAAAGGAAGCGACGATGGAATCCGCTCCCATGCCCAGGGTGCAATCCAATACGCGATCCCCTTCGCGCATCCCGGCAACGGAGACCATCGCATCCGTATCCCCGCCGATGAGCTGTTTGATGCGCAGGGCGGACATATTGGGGTGAAAGAAAAACTGATTCCCCTCTTTGTCCTCATAGCGCCACTCTTTCTTGGTCACAATCACCGCCCGCTCCAGTCCTGTTTGCTGAAACAGATCAGGCAGGGAAGCGCGTTCCCGGCTGATATACCGGACACCGAGGGAAGCGGCCAATTCCATCGCTTCTTTTTGCTGGCGATTCCCCGGATGAAATGAGGTTGTGACAAATAAAATGCTACATCACCCTTTTAAACATTTTTTCCAGTTCATAGGTAGAAAAATGAATGAGGATCGGCCGGCCGTGCGGACAGGTAAACGGGTTCTCACAGTCGTTCAACCGCCGGAGCAGCTCTTCCATTTCATCCTGGCGCAAATGGCGGTTGGCTTTGATCGCCGCTTTGCACGACATCATTTTCGCAGCTCCGTCCCGCAGCATCGCGGTATTCACTTCGCCATGTTCTTTCAGCCATTCGATGATTTCATGCACCAATTCCACCGGCTGACCGCTTGGAAACCAGGTTGGGTAAGCCCGCACGACAAAAGTGGTGCCACCGAACGGTTCAATCTCCAATCCCCACCTGCGCAAATAGTCAAGCCGGCTTTCCAGCACTTCCGCTTCTGCCGGGGAACATTCGATCGTGAGCGGAACCAGCAGGGGATATTGTTTATGATTCTCTTCTCCCAGTTTTTTTGAGTAGATTTCATAATAAATCCGCTCATGGGCCGCGTGCTGGTCCAGCAAATAAAATCCGTCTTCCGCCTGAGCCACAATATAGGTTCCGTGAATCTGCGCCAGAGGCAACAGGTGCGGGAGACGGGGTTCAGCCGGTTGCTCTCCGGGTTCTGTTTCCGCCGCATTGTCTGGCAAGCCGGTTCCCTTTTCCTCGGGTGCGGGCTCCGGTTCCTGTTTCTCCGCTTTCCGCGTTTCTTCTGCCTGTGTCAAGGAAGAAAGGGCCGACCGATAACGAGGCGAATTCTCATCTTTTGTCTGCTTGGGTTCCGGTTCCCAACCGGCCTGCTTAGGCGCCGTTTCCTTCACACGATCCGGTTCGGTTCTGCTCGCGGGAAGCGGGTACGCCTTTTTGGCCTCGCTCGCAGCCAAGTCCCAGCGGAGTGATTCTTGGATCGGCTTTTTCTCTTTGCTTCGCGGTGCCTCGGCCTGAGGAACAAACCGCTCACGTCCGAAGGCCTGTCTGATGGCCTCTTCAATCAGCTGGCAACATTCTTTTTCCTTGCTCAGTCGCACTTCCAGCTTGGAAGGATGAACGTTGACATCGACCAGTTTCGGGTCCATTTCAATATGCAAGGCACCGATGGGGTAGCGCCCGGATGGGAGCAACGTGCCGTATGCCCGTAACACCGCCTGGGTGATGGGGATGGAACGGACAAAACGGCCGTTGAGGATGATCGAGAGATAAGAACGGGTCGAACGGGTCACCTCCGGTTTGCTCATATATCCCTTGAGGCGGAAGTCCAAATTTTCACCGCTGACCTGGACAAACCGGCTGGCCACTTGTTTACCGTAAAGCGCATAGAGCGCGTGCAACAATTTTCCATCACCTGAAGTGCGAAACAACTCGCGGCCGTTATGTGTGAGGGAAAACGCGATCGAAGGATGGGAAATCGCCAGTCTGCCCACGACATCCGCCACATGGCTAACCTCAGTGTTGACGGTTTTTAAGTACTTCAAACGAGCCGGGGTATTATAGAACAAATCTTTCACTACGACATCCGTTCCACGGGATCGCGAAGTATCTTCCACATCAAGCACTTCACCGCCGGCAATCGTCACCCGGGTTGCCAGTTCGGAGGGGTCATGGGCTGTCGTCAAAGTCACCCTGGCCACAGAGGCGATGCTCGGCAACGCTTCACCGCGAAACCCGAGCGTCTGGATGGAGAAAAGGTCACGCTCTCGCTTGATCTTGCTCGTGGCATGCCGCGAAAAAGCCGTAACGGCATCTTCCCTGTCCATCCCGCTGCCGTTATCCGAAACCTGAATGAGCGAAATGCCGCCCTCTTCAATCTGCACGGCGATTTTGGTCGCTTCGGCGTCGATTGCGTTCTCAACCAGCTCTTTCACCACGGAAGCCGGGCGTTCGACCACCTCACCGGCTGCGATCTGGTTGGCGAGGTGGTCGTCCATCACTTTAATTTTTCCCATGCTGCTCTCCCCTCCCCTTCATTTTCTATCGGTTCAATTTTTGTTTCAGCTCATGGAGAAATTGCATGCATTCAAACGGGGTTTTATTCATCAAATCCCATTCTTTAACGGCCTGAACAATTTCCGCACCGATCCCGTCCGCCTCTTTGACAGCCGGCGCCTGAACCGGATCGCTCTTTTGCACCCCTTGGTAATCAAACAAGCTCAACTGGCCGGACAAATCCTCAGCCGTCGTTTCTTTGGCCGTCGCCTCACTCTCCATCCGCCCCTCCAGCTCATGAAGCAGCTGCTTCGCCCGCTTGATCACAGGTGCCGGAAGGCCGGCCAATTCCGCTACATGGATGCCATAACTGCGATCGGCTCCCCCGGGAATGATCCGGTGCAAAAAAACGACCTTTCCGTTCTTTTCAATACACTGAGCGTGAACATTGACCAAACGCTGCAATGTTTCCTCCAGACCGGTCAATTCATGGTAGTGCGTCGAAAAAAGCGTTTTTGCTCCAATTTGGTCGTGAATATACTCCACGATCGCATGCGCGAGCGCCATTCCGTCGTAAGTGGAGGTTCCGCGTCCCACTTCATCCAGCAATATCAAACTGCGCGGTGTCGCTTCTTTCAGCGCGTGACACGTTTCGGCCATCTCGACCATAAAGGTACTGCGCCCGCCAATGAGATCGTCCGCCGCCCCGATCCGCGTGAAAATGCGGTCAACGATGGCGATCTCCGCCTCGTCGGCCGGAACGAAACTGCCGATCTGCGCCATGATCGTAATCAGCGCCACTTGCCGCATATAGGTGCTTTTGCCTGCCATGTTGGGGCCGGTGATCAGTAAAATCTGGCGATCCCTGGCATCCAGATCGGCATCGTTGGCGACAAATTCCCCGCCGGGGGTGACCGCCTCCACAACCGGATGGCGCCCCGCCCTGATCTTCAACCCGTCTTCCGCATGTACGCGCGGGCGGGTATATTGATATTTTTTGGCCACCAGAGCAAAAGCCTGCAACACATCCAATTCCGCGACAGATTCGGCCAGCCGCTGCAGACGGGCTGCTTGTTCCGCCACTTTGGCACGCACTTCCGCAAAGATCTCATACTCCATCTCCACCGATTTTTCTGACGCGTTTAAAATCATCTGCTCCCGCTCTTTTAATTCCGGAGTGATAAACCGTTCGGCGTTGGCCAGCGTTTGCTTCCGCTGGTAACGGTCTTCCGGCACCAGATGCAGGTTGCTTTTGGTCACTTCGATATAATAACCGAACACGCGGTTATATCCAATCTTCAACGATTTGATTCCTGTTTTTTCCTTTTCCCGCTGCTCCAGTCCGGCGATCCAGCTCTTTCCATCCTTTTGGATTGCCCGCAATTCGTCCAATTTTTCATGAAAGCCCTCACGGATCATTCCTCCCTCTTTGACCGATACCGGGGGCTCATCGACAATCGCAGAGGCAATCCATTCCCGCACATCCACACATTCGTCAAGACCTTCCCCCATTTCAACCAATTCACGAGAACCGGAATTGATTAAACGCTCGCGCAGCTGCGGGATCACGGACAGCGACCGCTTGACATTGACCAGTTCACGAGCATTGGTGGACCCGTAAGCAATCCTGGCCGCCAACCGTTCCAGATCATAAACCTGCTTCAGCAAATCGCGAACCTCGTCCAACAAAATAAAATCGGACAAAAAGGATTCGACCGTATTTTGTCGCCGCTTAATTTCACTTAAGCTCAACAGCGGCTTGTCCAGCCACCTTCTCAGCAGGCGGCTTCCCATGGCCGTTGCCGTCTGGTCAAGAAGCCACAGCAGGGAACCCTTCTTTTTTCCGTCGGCAAGTGTCACCGTCAGCTCCAAGTTGCGCCTTGCCGACTCATCAAGCATCATATACTGTTTCGCATCATAGCGGCGCAAACGCTGAACATGCCCCAATGTCCGTTTTTGCGTTTGTTGCAGATACGCAAACAACAGGCGGACAACGCGTTCCAGTCCCGGAGTTTTGCATATGTCCGCAGCATCGGGAAATTGCCGGGGCATCTCTTTCATCACTTCCGCCTCTTCCTGCGGCGTCAGGGTGAAAGACGTGATCAGGCATTTCAACCGCGTTTCCAGCTTTTCGCGAAGAGCCGTGTTTTGTGCCAGTTTTTCCTCAAGGACAATCTCTCTCGGACGATAGCTCGATGCTTCATCCAGCACAAACTCCAAACCATCGGTCATCTCGGTAACATGCCATTCCCCCGTGGACAGATCAACCGCGGCAAGGGCCATTTCCCCCTCAGAGCCTGACAGGGTGAGCAGGAAATTATTTTCTCTCTCATCCAGCATATTCTCTTCGATAATCGTGCCCGGGGTGATCACCCGGACCACTTCCCGCTTCACGACGCCTTTGGCCGTGGCAGGATTTTCGATCTGCTCGCAAATCGCAACTTTGTACCCTTTATCGATTAAACGTTCCACATACGTATGAGCGGAATGATAAGGCACTCCACACATGGGAATTCGTTCGTTGCCGCCATCGCGGCTTGTCAGCGTGATCTCCAATTCTTCCGCCGCTTTTTCGGCATCTTCAAAGTAGGGTAGGAACCGAGCGCCTGACCGCCTCGCGGCGATTGGTTTCTCCGCCCCTCCCTCCGAACCGTACGTACACCTCTCGGCGTATACGGCTCTCCACCTGCCGGAGCCGGTTTAGCCTCCATCTCCTGCGGCAACTGCTCATCCTGCCTGTTTTTGCTGAATATGTAATGTAAAAGTGCGATGACCTTCACGGCTAAACCGGTTAACGCAAGACGCCGGATTTTCCCGGAGCCTCCCGCTCCTTCCTTCGCCCTGCGTTAAACGCAGCAGGCTGTCTCCCTTCGCCATGTACCAGGCTTTCCCTGGCGCGGACTACTACGGAGACTCCGTCACCATAGCGGATATTCAGACACCTCATGTGCCATAGCTGCAAACAAGCCTTCCGCCTTAGGTGATCCCCATTTAGATTCTGAGGAACAGGCGCGCTGTGATGTCGGATGGGACGTTCGCCCTTTTGTCTCCGACGGAGATGCTTGGTCAAGGGACGCCCCGCCCGGCAATGTCTTTCTGCCGTGCGGCTTGACCATGTGACGTTCCGGTTGCCTTCCGTCACAGGCTATGATCGGCCAGCTCGGGCTATCCTTCAAGCAGTCCAGCCTTCATCCTCATTCACAGCATTTCGTCTTGCCGTTCAGTCGTGCTGTGGCAACCCAGCAACTTACGGCTTTACCAGCATGCTACACTCCCCGTCGGGTTTCCCCTTCGGATCAGCTGGTTGACGATTGGCATCCGTGCGTCCGACCGCCAACTGCCTTGCCAGGGGCAGATTTCACTCAGAACCCTTATGGGCGCACAAACATTTCATAAAAATCGCCTAAACGAAAAAATAAAAAGGCATCAGGATATTGTGCCTTAATCGATAAGTATTGCTGAATCATCGGCGTATATTTTGCCAACGTTCTCTGCCTCCGTTTTTCTGTTTTTCATTACACCATTGTAACACGAATGACCATTCAACACATTATGTTTGCTCCGTTTTTTTCTTGCCGTATGGCGGCAAACGCCAAAATTTGCGAAAATCCTGCGATTCATCCCAAGTGATCCCGGAGGCGAGATAATGGTAAAAATCATCCAAATAGGCCTGGTACACTTTATAATCCGGGCATTGTTTCAGATCTTGCCACAAGATGGGGAGCCAGTCGGCAATCGCCTGTTTCCGCCCTTTGTAATAGGCTTCCTGCATCGATACATCGGCCAGCGGATTATACCGAAGCTGTTTATAATTGGCGGCGATCAGCTTCGCTGTCACAAACACGCCTTTGGTCAGTGTAGGGGAGACAAGCCAGCTCGGCGGCGTCCGATACTCGAATCCGCCGTAGTCCTGATAGCGAAAATCCCCCAGAAAACCGTACTTGGGACGCCGTCTCTTCCCTTTTTCATCCTCTGCGATCACGAGCAACATTGCCAAATAGTTATCCAGTGCCCGGAGCAATTTAAAATCCGGCTGTATGCCGCTGAAATGGATATGCCCTCCCAGCGGAAATCCCTCATACGGCATGGCACCTGCCAGCCACTTGGCCGGAACTTTTCCCATTTTTTTATTGGCAAAAATGAGTGACTGATAAATGCGCACAACGAGCTGTCGCGGATTTGGCGTCGGGTCGGGTCTGAGTTCGACAAGCGGTTTGTGCGAGCGATTTTGACCCAACCAGATCGCGTCACATCCCACCTTGCCGCGAACGGGAAAATAATTTGAAGCAATCAGCAATTTTCCTTGCGGTGATTCCATGACAAATTCAGGGTCTGCCCCCAAAACAATCTCCTCCAACGGTGTCCGGGAGCGTGCACACCCTTTCATGTATTGGGTGATCGCCTGCACATATGCCGTTTCCATTTCCTTATTTAAACGCGGGGACGGGTTCACTTGCTGAATCACCATTTTCCTTCCCGTGCCAATCCCCAGTTTGACAACGCCATAGTCCAATCCGAGTGCATAAACGGCGCGGATGGCCAATTCCTGCGCTTTGCGCGTTTCCCTCGTCCGTTCCGACAGGGGAACGCGCCGGTAAGTCACCCGTCTTTGTTTTTTGGCAGCCGGAAGAAAGGCGGAATTGTTTACTGAACGATAGATCAGCAAAACCCTTGTTTGGAAAACGGCCAAAATATACTCTCTCAATATGGTTGCATTCACTGCCACAGGCAGGCCATGCATCAGCAATATCCGATTTCGCTCCACCAAATTCCGGCACTTCGTCACCTGTTTCTCATCGTTCAATACAAGCATGTATTCCGATAGCCTGCTTGCTTCCGGCAGTTCTAAGCGGATGGTCGATGCCAAATTCTGCTTTTCCACAATGAAATCGCGAATCCCTTTTCCATGATCTACTGCCAGATAAGGAAGGGTAATGGTGCCCATAACCTTTCCCCTTTCTTCCCATCTCTCTTGCTCACTTCAAGGGCATGATGCTGATATAGTATGTGGAACGGGGAAAAATGGTTAGCAAAAGACAAAAGTCTAATCGGGCGGAGCATTGAAGCATATGATAGATGGTGACACAAAAAAAGGATCAGGAGCAACCACCCGACCCTCTGCAAACATAAGCTGCAGATTGATGCAAAACCAGCAGCCGGCAATCAATTTTTCATCTTTTACACTCAATCCTAGTCCTCCAAATCGTCGATGACCAGATCAGGATCCAAATCGTCAAAAGAGGACTCATCCATTTCACTGTACCCGCTCGCCACTTCTTTATCATCCAGCTCCGCATATTCCAACGGGTAGACGGGTACACAAATTTTGGTTTCTCCGATCATTTCGACGGCAAACTCCTTTTCGATTCGCACATCGACTCCATCATGATGTGAGGCGATCGACGCTTCCACGCAGTTTGGAGCCTGCGTCACAGCGGCACTAACTGAAACTGAGGCATCCCGGGTGTTTTGGTCATAATAGCTCAGCGGAACCTGCTCTGTATAAAAAACGGTTTCTTTGACAACATCGGTTTTGGTGTTTCCTTTTGTCGAATACCAGATATTAATATCATAGCTACCGCGAACTTCAACCGCTTCCCCGACTTTGCTGCATTCATATTGATGGTTGATCACCCACGCGCCCAGAATCGTGTGCAATTTTTCCGGCGGAGTAATGGTATGTGTCACTTGCGAAAATTTTCTTCCTTTTCCACATACCGCTTTGGTCACTATCTGACGGTACTCCACGGCTCTATCTGTATAGGACAATATGCTTCCCTCCTCCAAACATGTTCATTAACAAGTGTATGCAGGGCCATCGTCTAGAGTGCAAAAAAACCCCACGGAAAAAAACCGTGGGGACGTCCTTTTTTTTACGAGCAGTTGCAGGGGCCGCCGCTTCCGCAGCCGCTCCTTACCGGTCCGCCCGTTTCCACCTCTATTTTTTTGGAAATAGTATCCGCCAGCACTTGCTGAATGGTTTGCAGCAGGTCATTCACTTCGACCTGGCGCTGCCTGAACTCACAAACGATCGGCATCTCGTCCAGATATTGATTAAGCTGATCCAACTCTTTCTCCAGAAGCTTTGCATATTCCATTTTTTTATAATGTTTAGCGTGAACCCATTCTTTTTGCTTGCGCTTGATGGCGGCAATGCTGTTCTGCACAGACTCGCTTTTTTCGACTTGCTCTTCCGCCAGCCGAAAGCGGATCACTTCCTCGCTTCTGCTGAGCAACTCGGCAAATTTCCGCGCCTCGACCAGGATGGGATGGTTTTCGGGAATGGCATTCACCTCATCCACCCACTTTCGCAAGCGGTTTTTCTTCCACCCACACACCTTTTAGCGTCCATGTTTGCGGCTCGTCAATCCGCACATACGCAAATTTTCCGATCAGATGTTTAGGCCCGACAAAGTTAACCAATTTATTGGTTCGGGTTCGGCCGGACAGGACATTCGGATTTTTTTTGCTTTCCCCTTCGACGAGCACTTCGACCACTTGCCCGCGCAGTTCCTCATTTTTGCGCCGGCTGATCTCGTTTTGCAATTGATTGAGGCGGGCCAGCCGCTCTTTTTTCACTTCCATCGGCACGTCATCTTTCATCTTCGCGGCAGGCGTTCCTTCACGGGGCGAGTATATAAAGGTGAAAGCAGAATCGAATTCGACTTCTTTGACGAGAGATAAGGTTTCTTCAAACTGCTCATCTGTTTCCCCGGGGAAGCCGACGATAATATCCGTGGTCAGCACCACATCCGGAATTGCTTTCTTGATTTTGGAAACCAATTCCAGATAGCGTTCGCGCGTGTATTTACGTGCCATCAACTTAAGCACTTCCGAACTTCCCGACTGAACCGGCAAGTGGATGTGTTCCACCAGATTTCCGCGTTTGGCCAACACTTCAATCAAATGGTCATCAAAATCGCGCGGATGACTCGTAGTAAAGCGAACCCGTGGAATGCCGATCTTGCGCACATCGTCCATCAAATCGGCAAACGTATACTCCCGGTCGGTAAAATCTTTCCCGTAAGCATTCACGTTCTGCCCGAGCAGGGTGACTTCCTGATAACCTTTGCGCGCCAATTCGCGAATCTCGTCCAGCACATCTTCGGGCCGGCGGCTCCGCTCTTTCCCCCGGGTATACGGAACAATGCAGTACGTGCAGAATTTGTCGCATCCGTACATGATATTCACCCAAGCGCGCAAGCCATCTTCCCGCACTTTGGGCATGCTTTCAACAATATCGCCCTCTTTGGACCATACTTCCACCACCATTTCCTTGCTGAAAAGGGCGTTTTGCAGAAGTACCGGAAGGCGGTGAATATTGTGCGTTCCAAAAATCAGGTCAACGTGTTGGTAACTTTTTAAAATGCGTCCGACAACCACTTCTTCCTGGGACATGCATCCGCATACCCCGAGAATGAGATCGGGGTTCTCCAGCTTCAACTGTTTCAGGCGTCCCAACTCACCAAAAACCTTGTCCTCCGCATTTTCCCGGATCGCACAGGTATTAAGCAGGATGATGTCGGCATCCTCCTCGCGCTCAGTCCGGGAATACCCCATTCTCTCAAGAATCCCGGCAATCGTCTCACTATCGTGAACGTTCATCTGACAGCCGTACGTTTCGATCAAATAGTTTTTCCCCTTGCCGACCTCACGCATATTCTCGGGGATTTCCTCAAACTGAATCACTTGCACTTCTTCTTTTCCGCGTTTCTTTGCCGCTTTTAAGTCCGGAGCAACAAAGTATTGGCTGTAGTCCTTTACTTGTTTGCTCATGTTTATTCACCCTTTCTGGTGAGAGTATCCTTTCCATATATGAAAAAACAGTCGATTCACCGTGAAAATGAGATGGAGCAGGCATATTGAAAACGGTTGGGAGTTTTGAGTCACAGACTTCAGCCCCCCATTCCAAAAAATCCTCCATTCAAAACCATCATTTGGTGAAATCACATACTCGGCTTGTATTCAACAAGATGGAAATTACAGCTTTTAACTAAGTTATTATACATGATGTTTACCAATGGTTCAATGATCAGGGTTTCCAGCGGCGACAACAACTAACGAAAGGGACGTAAAACCCCGGATAAAGTCGAATAAGAAAACAGAAGAGGAAAAAACAAGCGAGCGTCACTTCATCCCAGAAAATCTGTTCCCTTTTCCTCTTCTTTTTTTATAATCATCCATTGCAACCGGGAGCCTGGGAGCATCCCCTCGCTCCCGATTGCTTTATTCTCACAGATTATGTTTGCCAAGAGTCCAAACCCTTATGGCAAATCGGATCCACTATTGATACACTGTGAATTAGGATCGGGACAGTTTTCATTGATAAACCATCCCATTTTGCAGGAGTGATCCATTTGCCCAAGAGTCAACCGCTGATCGAACTTCGCGAAGTCACCAAATCATACGACTCCCCGGAAGGAAGAACCACCCCTCTCAAAGAAGTAAGTGCAGTCATTCCGCCAGAATCGGTTATTGCCTTAATGGGACCTTCGGGCACCGGCAAAAGCACCCTGTTCCGTCTACTAAACCGCTTGGAGGACCCGGATCACGGTTCGATTACATATAAAGGAAAACCGCTTTCAGAATGGGACCCGATTTTACTGCGGAGAGAAGTCCACCATGTTTTTCAATCAGCTGTTTTATTTCCCAAAACCGTGGCCGATAACTTAAACTACCCCCTTAAATTACAAGGAAAATCGATGTCCGAAGAAGAAATGGCGCGATTGCTGGAGCGGGTTGGTCTGTCAAAATCGTATCTCACCCGTTCGATTGAAAAACTTTCCGGCGGAGAAAAACAACGCGTCCATTTGGCCCGTTCTCTCTCCTTAAATCCGCATGTACTGTTACTGGATGAACCAACAGCTTCGCTTGACCCTGAGAGCACGGAACGGATTGAACAGGAGATGCGGTGCTATCGGGAAAAAGGGCATACGGTGCTATGGATTACTCACCAACCGGAACAAGCCCGGCGCATCGCAGATCAAGTCTGGCATTTGGAAAGCGGGCATTTGCGACAGGAGGAAATGAAGCGATGACCTGGACAGCTACGGTCACCACCCTGGGATTTATATTGATTTCCATGTTTGTTTCCCTCTGGCTTCGTTTGAAACTGGAACGGGATCTGATCATCGGAACCATTCGGGCCACGATTCAGTTAATCAGCATCGGCTATGTCCTTCATTTTATTTTCACCAGTAACCATTGGTATTGGATCGGGCTGGTTTTATTGGTGATGATCACCGTCGCCTCCCAAAACGCGGCTGCTCGGGGAAAAGGAATTCCCTGGATTTTTTGCCGCATTTTTTTGACCATTTTCATCGTCGCCGGTTTTACCCTGCTCATGATGCTCTTTTTACACCTGATTCAAGCCAAACCGCAAGTTCTTATTCCCATCAGTGGAATGATCGTGGGTAATAGCATGGTTGTCTCCTCTCTCGTCCTGAATCAGATGAGACAACAGGCGGAACAGATGCGTGAGGATATTTTAGTTGCCTTATCGTTGGGAGCGACCAGCCGTCAGGCAAGCATGCGGCTGACCAGGGAAGCGATCCGCTCCGGGACGATTCCCATTGTCGATTCACTTAAAACAGTCGGACTGGTGCAACTGCCCGGAATGATGACCGGGTTGATCATTGCCGGCACGAATCCGATTGAAGCTGTGCGTTACCAGCTATTGATCATGTTTTCTTTTACTGCTTCGGCGACACTGACCAGTATTCTGATGGGCTTATTTGTTTATCCTACGCTTTTCAATCGGGCACATCAATTTATCGGTTGGAGAGGAAAAACCGACAAGTAATGCCTCCTTTCCAACTTTTATGAAAAACGCGATTCTTTTCTTTTTTAAAGGGAGAATCGCGTTTTTCGTTTTTGAGGACTCTTTTCAGCCGATCATGAAAAGGAATTGGCCCAAAAAGAAGATCCGCCTCTTTACTTAGACATATTATTAATAGTAATATTATTACTATGAAACAGACAATCAAAAAATCCCCGATCGCCCTCGCAATCCTTTCGCTTCTCATCGAGGAACCGATGCACCCTTATCGCATGCAACAACTTTTAAAAGAAAGGGGGAAACACGAGGTCATCAACATTCGTCACCGAACGGGCATTTATCAGACGATTGACCGTTTGCTTCGTGACGGCGCCATTGCCGTTCGGGAAAAAAAACAGCATGAAGGGAAACCGGAACTGACCGTTTACGAAGTGACGGATAAAGGAAGAACAGCGGCATTGACTTGGCTGAGGGAAATACTGTCCACACCGAAACCGGAATTTCCGGAATTTCCCGCCGCCGTCTCTTTTATGATGCTTCTTCCGCCAGATGAGGTGGTACGGGAACTAAAAAAAAGAGAAAGGGCACTTGAATGCCGTTTGAACGCAACCCAAAACCAGTTGCAAACCGTGACATCTGAAGGGCTCCCCCGCTTGTTCCTGCTCGAGACCGAATATCAACACGCGATGTATGCAGCAGAATTGGCATGGGTCCGCTCCGTGATCCATGACATCGACACAGGAAAAATCCATTGGGATCAGAAGTGGCTGCGTGAGATTGCGAATAAGTTTTCCCCCTTGGACAACCGTCACAGCTGACGGGTTCCAGGGGAAGCAAAGGAAACAAGGAGGAACCGGATATGTCCGATAAAGCGCCAAAAGGTTACAAGGGGATTGGCATGGAAGGATTTATTGCTTCGTGGTATGCAAAAAACACCCAAAAAAATATGGAGCAATACAAAAGAGATGCGAAGAAGGTTGCCGCCATTGTTCCGGAAGGCGGATCCGTTTTGGAAGTTGCCCCGGGACCGGGATACTTGTCAATCGAACTGGCAAAACTGGGCAACTACCGAATCACCGGCTTGGACATAAGTAAAAAATTCGTGGAGATTGCACAGGCCAAAGCGAAAGAAGTGGGTGTAACCATCGATTTTCAGCATGGCAATGCCGCCCGGATGCCATTTGATGACGGAACGTTTGACTTTATCATCTGCCGGGCTGCCTTTAAAAACTTTGCCCAGCCGGTCAATGCCATTAATGAGATGAACCGGGTTTTAAAACCTGGCGGAAAAGCGGTGATTATGGATTTGCGCGGCGATGTTTCCACAGAAGTAATGGAAAGGCACGTCGAGGAGGATCTGGGTCTTACCGGATTGAACGCATTGCTGACAAAATGGGCCTTTAAATGGATGTTGATCAAACGCGCATATACAAAAAAACAGTTTACGGAGTTGGTCGCAAAAAGCCGCTTTCAAACATGCAGAATTCAGGAAGATTCAATCGGACTGGAAGTATGGATGGAAAAAGGGCAAGAAGGCCGGTGATCCCCAAAAACCCCGGCTTCAGCCATGGGAATGAGAACGAATATCAGGCGAGGAGGGGGTGTTTTTCCCCTTCCCGCGCCATTCATTCGGCTGGCACAAAGCCATCATCAAGGGTCTTTTATCCTATACTTTTTCTTTTTTCACGAAGGAGATGGCCCCATCCTGAAGCGAAGCGATCCTGGCCAGCGATTCCACGCGAAAACCACTTTGCCGAAGCCTTGTTCCTCCATCTTGAAATGCCTTCTCAATCACAATTCCAATACCGACTACATGAGCCCCCGCCTGTTGAACCACATCAATCAATCCCTCTGCTGCTTGTCCGTTCGCCAGAAAATCGTCGATGATTAAGACGTGATCATCCGCATTTAAAAACGGTTTTCCGACGGCAATCAGAGTGGTTTCCCGCTTGGTAAAAGAGAAAACTTCCGCCTTGTAATACTGATCGGCCATGGTCAGGGATTTCTTTTTCCGGGCAAAGACGAGCGGAACCCCGAGTTGCAGTGCCGCCATCGTTGCCGGCGCAATTCCCGACGATTCAATCGTCAGAACCTTGGTAATGGCTTCATCTTTGAAACGACGGGCAAACTCTTCACCGATTTCCCGCATCAGAAACGGGTCAACCTGATGATTCAAAAAGGAATCCACTTTTAAGATCTCATCTGACAGCACTTGACCTTCCAACAGAATTTTATTTTCCAAACTTTGCATTTCGCACCCTCCCAAACAGGTGATAGTAAAAAGCACCCCGGCAGCCTGCCCACGCGGAGTGAGCGGGTTACCCGGGTGCAAACGAACACCGGCAAAGAGATCTATACGGGTCTCAGCTGATTAACGGATGTCCGTCGAGTTCAGATGCTTTTCCCTGCTCCCGGTTCCTTCGTCACAAAGGTCGTTGCAGAAAACACCCATCCCCTCCAATTGAATTTTGTCAACAGCCTCAGACCTTTCCAGGTCTCTTCATTTTTGCTCACTCATAGTCGGGCTGTTTACGGCAGCTCGGTAGAGACTCGCGGGCCTTATTCCCGCCATTATATGAGTGCATTCGTTTTTTATTTTTGATCAGGTGATGTTTTGCCTGATGATCCACATTCCTGACAATGAACAAGCCCAATTATCCATGTGTACCAGTTTAACACAAAGAACCCGGACTGGCGAGAGTTATTCTTTCCCCTTTCCGTGCGCAAACCCAATTGCGGCTCAGGCAAGGTGAATGATCAATCCCGGTTTTGCCGGATGACAAAGGCCTGGATATACCGATGCTGCTTCCCTGACCACCTCGCTCAGCTCAGCAAGGGGAGACAGATGAGTAATAAGGAGCTGTTTCGCTTGGATCTGTTTGGCTGCCATTGCCGTTTCCTTTACAGATAAATGGCTGACAGGGTTTTGAGGGCGTTCCGCTTCCAAAAATGAGCCTTCACAAACAAACAGGTCCGGCTTTGCCGCCATGCTGATCCAATCCGTTTTTGGACCTGAATCCGCCCCATACAGAATCGTTTGCCCGCCGGAGTCGATTCTCATCGCATAACAAGGGACAGGGTGATCCGTAGCAAAAAATTGAATCTTTACATCTCCCAACTTCAGCATGTCCCCTTCTTTTACCGCCTGCCTTTGAATATAACGCCCATAGCTCAATTGTCGAAACCATGAATCTGGCTGAGCAGGGGACCAGACCGGTAACGGGCGGTTCCTCATGCCTTGATTCATGGCAATCATGATCGCATACTGCAAAACAAAAAAGTCGGAAATATGATCATGATGCAAGTGGGAAAGAATGACGGCATCCACTTCATAGAGCGGAAGAAACTTGGCCAATTGCGATAACACTCCACTGCCGCAATCGATCAGAATCTTTTTCCCGCCAGCCTCCAGCAGATATCCCGGAGTCGCCCCGCCCGGTGCAGGAAAAGGGGATTGGCATCCCAATACCGTCCATTTCATCTTCACACCCCCCCGGTAAATAAAGAAACAGCCACTTTCATTTGGCGAAGTGGCTGTTTGTCCATTATTATGCGAATTCGGCAACCAATTTATCAAACTGTTCGCGGGAAATCATGATGTCTTGTTTGGCCAGCGGCTCTTCTTTAAAGCCTTTGATTTTGCTTTCATATGATTGCTGCTCTTTGTTTTGGTAGATAACCCCCGTTACCAGACCATGATTTTCCATCAGCGTTTGCATGGCCAGCTGGCGATCGGACGGATCATAGTTTTCAACTTGATCCAGGTTGACCAGATTCTCTTTGAACCAATCATACGTGTTGATTTTGTTGTAGGTGACGCAAGGACTGTAAACGTTGATCAAAGAAAAACCTTTATGCTTGATTCCTTCTTCGATCACGCGGGTCAATTGTTTCAAATCGCTGGAAACCGATTGGGCGACAAAGCCGGCCCCCACGGTCAAAGCCATTTCCATGGGGTGAATGGCCGATTCGATTGAACCGTACGGCGTGCTTTTCGTTTTGAAGCCAACTTCGCTTCGCGGCGAGGTTTGGCCTTTGGTCAACCCGTAAACCTGGTTATCCATCACGATATAGGTAATATCGACATTACGGCGGATGGCGTGAATGGTATGGGCCATACCAATGGCAAAGCCGTCTCCGTCCCCGCCGGCAGCGATCACCGTCAAGTCACGATTGGCCAGTTTCAACCCCTGAGCAATCGGCAATGCGCGTCCGTGTACACCGTGAAAACCATAAGCATTTACATAACCGGAAATCCGTCCGGAACAACCGATCCCTGAGACAATGGCCACATCATGCGGTTCCAACCCTACATTGGCAAAAGCGCGCTGCATGGCGGCCAACACGGAGAAATCTCCACAACCTGGGCACCAATTGGGTTTAACTTTATTGCGGAAGTCTTTAAATGTGGCCATGAACCAACAGCTCCTTACATTGTTTGTAAATTTCGGAAGGCAAGAACGGATTGCCGTCATACTTACCGAAATGAACCAGTTTTTCTGCCATTCCGATATTCATTTTGATGAGATTGGTTAATTGCCCCGTAGCATTGTTTTCTACAACAAGTACTTTCTTCGCTTTTTTCATTTGCTCAAGCATAATGTCGCTCGGGAATGGCAACAATTGACGAATATGGGCGTGATTTACTTTCAGGCCTTCAGCCTCAAGACGCTCTTTAGCCTCATGAATCGTGCCGCGGGTAGAGCAGAAACCAACAATGAGAAGATCCGCATCCTCATGGGCAGCGTCCAGGTAGACCGGTGTATCGAAATCAATGCCGTTTTTCAGTTTGGACAAGCGTTTCTCCATCATTTTTTTACGATTAACCGGATTTTCGGATGGACGGCCTGTCTGGTCATGTTCAACCCCGGTCACATGGTGCAACCCGTTTTTCTTGCCCGGGAGCACACGGCGGGAAATACCGTCTTCCGTAAACTCATAGCGCGGGAACAGCTCGGAATTTTCGAGTTCCGGCAACTCTTCATCCCAGCCCACCAGTTTTCCGCGGCGAATTTGAATCCGGTCGTAATCCAGCGGCTCAACCGTTTGTTTACCCAGCGCAAGAGCCAAATCGGTCAAAACGATTACCGGACATTGATACTCTTCGGCAAGATTGAATGCCTGGATTGTGTCGTAAAAACATTCTTCGGCCGTACTTGGAGCAATCACGATTTTCGGTATTTCACCATGGGTGCTGTACAGCATTGCCAGCAAGTCACTCTGCTCTTGTTTGGTCGGCAGACCCGTACTCGGACCCCCGCGCTGCGTATTGATGATCACCGCCGGAGTTTCGGTCATACCGGCCAAACCGATCGCTTCCGTCATGAGGGAAAGCCCCGGACCGGCAGAAGCGGTCAATGCGCGGACGCCGCCATAGTTCGCCCCGATCGTCATGGTGATGGCAGCGATTTCATCTTCGGTTTGTACAACGGTGCCACCGAATTCGGGCAGCTTTTTGATAAGATATTCCATGATTTCAGAAGATGGCGTAATCGGATAAGCTGCCATCAAGCGTGCACCAGCTGCAATGGCTCCCAAAGCGACGGCATCGTTTCCGATCATGTACAACCGTTTTTTGCCATCGGAGGATTCCAGACGGAATTGGGTAAAGCTGTTCCCAACCTCGCTTCTTACATATTCAGCCCCTCTTGTGATCGCTTCCATATTTCGGTCCACAACTTTTTGCCCTTTGCGCGCAAATCTCTCTTCAATGACTTCTTTAAACGAGTCCGCATCAATGCCCAAAAGTGCAGTCGAAGCTCCGACAGCCACCATGTTTTTCATTTGGGCCATACCGATTTCTTCAGCGATTTTCGTAAATGGAACAACGAGAAGGCGAGCGTTTACTCCTTCCGGAACGGTTGGATTAAACTTGGCATCGGCCAAGATGACTCCGTCTTGAATTAACTCGTGAGCATTCAAGTCAATCGTTTCCTGGTCAAATGCAACAAGAATATCCAGCTCGTCGGAAATGGAGCGGATTGGGTTTATGCTGATCCGAATCTTGGTGTTGGAATGACCACCCTTAATCCGTGAGGAAAAATGTCTGTACCCGTACAGATAATACCCTTTTCGATTGAGTGCCGAAGACAGGATTTCGCCGGCACTGTCAATACCTTCCCCTTGCTGTCCGCCCACTTTCCACGAAAGCTGCTTAACCAATGAACTCATCTCCTTTAATACAGCCACACACTACACAATATGAAATGAAAAAAAATTTATATCAACTCTTGCCCCGAGAGGATTCAAAACCCCCCCTGTGGCGAGTGATAGCATTTTCATGTATTAATTCTAGTCCTCTGCCAGACAAAAAGCAACCTATTAAACTTTTCTCTCTTTGGAATTTATCTGTTAAAAATCCCAATAAACCCTCTGTGAGAAGATGAGATTCATTTTGCTCGCATTTTTTGCTGTTTTATAAAGATAATTGTTTTTCGTAAAATCGGTAGCCATTTTCCCAAGACCATTTTTTCACAGAAGACTCAGGGAATGCCTTTAAAAGGGCCTCTGTTAGGTAATGTATGTAACGATAACTCTCCAGATGCTTGATTTTGTAGCTGATTCCGTCAAAATCCGAGCCGAAGAAAATATAATCCTCCCCTCCCAGCCCGCACAGGTGATCAATATGTTTCAGCACATGGGAAATCGACGCATCCGGATAAGAAACATGGACAAAAGACGGGACAAAAGTAACCCCGATTCTTCCATCCCGTTCGATCAGGGCCCGGATCTGGTCGTCTTCGAGATTTCGCTTATGCGGACAGATGGCCCGGCAATTCGAATGTGACGCGAGAATCGGCAGTTCTTCCTCCCCGATGACCTCCCAGAATCCCTTCACCGACAGATGGGAAACATCGAGGATCATGCGCAGTCGTTTCATCTCCTCAATCACTTGCCGTCCGAACCGGGTCAATCCTCCTCCACGTTCCTCCTCAATTCCGTCGGCCACTTCGTTGGCATAATTCCAGGTAAGACCCATTTGCCGGATTCCCAGACGCCACAAGAGCCGCAGATTGGTCAGTTCCCCTTGCAGGGCATCCGCTCCCTCAAGCAGCAGAAGCGCCCCGATCCGTTCCGGCGAACATTCTCTCAAACGCTTGCGATCGGCAATCAAGATGACATTTTGCTCGTCCTGGATGATCTCTTCATAAAAGAGGTCGATCTGCTTCAAAGCAACTTGGAGCCGCTGCGCTTTGGCTACCGTCTCCGGTACCCAAACAGCAAAAACTTGCAGAGCGACCGGCGCTTCCCGCAAATTAAAATACGAACTGTCCAGCTTCGATTGAGGGTCGTAGAACTTATGCTTCACCGGATCTTTCCACATTTTGCTCAGTACATCACAATGTCCATCCAGCCATTGCATATTTTTCACCTCATATTTATAAAAAAAACCTGTCTATAAAAATAAACAGGTTTTTTTGAATATATCGATTAGATAAATTAGCGCGGTTCCACGATTAATTTAATCGCGGTTCGCTCTTCACCATCGATCACAATATCCGTAAAAGCAGGAATACAAATCAGATCAATCCCGCTCGGCGCCACAAATCCTCGTGCGATCGCAACCGCTTTAACAGCTTGATTCAGCGCCCCTGCGCCAATTGCTTGCATCTCTGCTTGACCACGTTCACGCAAGACCCCGGCGAGTGCACCAGCAACAGAATTCGGGTTAGATTTTGCTGAAACCTTTAATACTTCCATGAAGGTACCTCCTCGATGGTTGGAGTGAATCCACTACTTCTATCCTATTCGACTTCTTCGTAAAAATTCCTTCTAATTTACATTGATACAGCTAAAAAATCACAAATAAATTTATTTAAAATCAACCGATCAAGGGGTGATCTTCATCGATCTGAATGCGCTTCATCTGTTTCGCTTTTTTGCTCTGTTTGTCCAGATCAATCAGAACAGCATTAAATTTTGCCTTTCCTTTGGCCACTTCAAAGCGAACCGGCATCTGCGTTAAAAATCGTTTGATCACTGCGCTTTTTTCCATGCCGATCACACCGTCTGCGGGCCCGACCATCCCGACATCCGTAAGGTAACCCGTGCCCTTGGGCAAAATCCGTTCATCCGCCGTTTGCACATGGGTATGAGTACCGATCAGCGCAGAGATCCGTCCGTCCAAATACCAAGCAAGCGCCTGTTTTTCAGAGGTGGTTTCGGCATGAAAATCGACCAGGACCATGGAAGAAGGAATTTGGTTCAAGATCTCATCCGCTGTCCGAAACGGGCAATCAAGCGCCCCCATATAGGCTCTTCCCATCAAATTTATCACCGTTAAGCGGCCCGCTTGTGTCGAAAAAACGGAAAACCCCTTCCCGGGAGTATCTTTGGGGTAGTTTGCCGGACGTATGATATTCGGTTCATCGTCGATAAAATCGAAGATTTCCGGTTGAGACCAGGTATGATTTCCCAAGGTGATGCAATTGACTCCCGCATCCAGCAATTCTCTTATCGCATGGCGCTGAATGCCTCTGCCGTTGCCGGCCGCATTCTCCCCATTGGCCACAATGAAATCCGGTTCGTAGATCTGAATCAGCTTTGGCAAATAATTCACAACGGTTTGTCTTCCCAATGCGCCTACAATATCACCGATCATTAAGATTCTCATAAAATATTTTAGCCTCCACAACCAGATGCTGAGAAAAAATAAAGCGGCCAAAAGGCCACTTTATTTCGCGTACTCCACCGATCTTGTCTCCCGGATGACCGTTACCTTAATATGGCCGGGATAATCCAACTGATTTTCAATTTGTTTCGTGATCTCGCGGGCCAAACGAGCAGCTTCGGCATCATCCACTTCCTCCGGTTTTACAATGATGCGGCATTCACGCCCTGCTTGAATGGCATACGATTTTTCCACACCGTCGAACGAATCACAGATCTCTTCAAGCTTTTCCAGTCGCTTGATATAAGCTTCCAACGTTTCACGGCGCGCTCCCGGTCTGGCTGCAGACAATGCATCGGCGGCCCGAACCAGTACGGCGATGACGCTCGTCGCTTCACAGTCCCCGTGATGGGATGCAATGCTGTTGATTACAACGGGGTGCTCTTTATATTTTTTCGCCAATTCCACCCCGATATCCACATGGGAACCTTCAATTTCATGGTCAATTGCCTTTCCGATGTCGTGCAACAGGCCCGCTCTTTTCGCCAAATGAATATCTTCACCCAGTTCAGCGGCGAGCAAGCCGGCCAAATGAGCCACTTCCATCGAATGTTTAAGCACATTTTGACCATAGCTCGTACGAAATTTCAAGCGCCCGATAATTTTGATCAGATCAGGATGCAATCCGTGAACCCCTGTTTCAAAAGTGGCTTGCTCTCCGTATTCACGAATTCGCTCATCCACGTCACGACGCGATTTTTCCACCATCTCTTCAATGCGCGCCGGGTGAATCCGCCCGTCGGCAACCAGTTTCTCCAGTGCCACCCGGGCCACTTCCCGCCTGATCGGATCAAATCCGGAAAGAATCACAGCTTCCGGCGTATCATCAATAATGAGATCGATTCCGGTCAGGGTTTCCAAGGTTCGGATATTCCGCCCTTCCCGTCCGATAATACGCCCTTTCATCTCATCATTTGGCAAGGTGACCACAGAAACGGTCGTTTCGGCCACATGATCCGCAGCGCAGCGCTGAATGGCCAATGACAGGATTTTGCGCGCGCGGCGATCTCCTTCTTCCAACGCCTCCTGCTCCATCTCTTTGATGATCTGGGCCGTTTCATGGCGCATTTCGTTCTCCACTTTGGCCAGGATCAGTTGGCGCGCTTCCTCTGTGGTCAAACCGGATATTCTTTCCATTTCTTTTGTCTGTTCCTGGTATAGCTCATCGATTTGTCGCTGTTTCTTTTCAATTTCCCGTTCGCGCTGATTCAGATCTTCTTCACGCTTTTCCAAAACATGTTGCTTTCGTTCCAGCGTTTCTTCTTTCTGATTCAGCCGCCGTTCAATGCGGTGCAATTCATTGCGTTGTTCGCGAATTTCCTTTTCCGCTTCACTTCGCAAGCGATGCGCCTCATCGCGAGCTTCAAATATCTTTTCTTTCTTGAGGGCTTCCGCTTCCTTGTTCGCTTTATCCAAGATTTCAGCAGCCTCTTTTTCCGCACTTCCGATCCGAGCTTCTGCTGCTGTCTTTCGAATCCAATAACCGATTCCGATTCCGATTCCGAGAGAGGCAAACAGCAGAATGACGTCAGCTACGTCCAAAACCATCGTCCTTCGCTCACCCCCTCTGTCTCTATTTACAAAACAAGACCGATGAACTCGGTCTTCTCTCGTCCGCCGTCATGTTTTGCTATACCAGGTGAAGGCTGGGAAACCAGCTAACATTTTCAAACTTCACTTTTAGTCAACAACCATACACGGAACCAGAAGAGATATCCTTACCTCTAAAAAAAGGCAAAGATACATTACAATTGTATAATTTATACATTCTCATTGTCAAGGCAGAAGGCAAGCCGCCTCTTCGTTCCACCGGATAAAATGACAGCGCTTTCACGACTTCTTTTTATTTTTTCATTAATTCTGAATGCAGTCAAGTCCATTTGAAAAAATAAGAGAGCCCCGCGAAAGGGGCTTCCGGCCGGGCAAAAGATACAGACCGGCTTTTACAGGCTGGCTGCTTTGCTTTTTTCCACCTCCGATTTTCCACCTGATAGTTTGACATAATAGGCAGTATCGGCCGATTCCGTCAAGTGAACGTTATGAGTGACCAGGATGATCTGCCGGCCAAACGTTTCCGCCACCGATTTGAGAAATTCGATCATCGGAATGATAAAATCTTCACTCACATGCTTACCGGGTTCATCGAGAATAATCGGCCCTTCCAAACGGGGTTTTACCGTCTCGATCAGGGCGATGCGCAAAGCTAAAGAGACGACATCGACAATACCGCCGCCCCGTGCATCCTGCGGTTTGTTTTTAAATGTCTGGCCCTCCCATTCGGAAACAACATAAAAGTCTGCCGTAGGATTCCCTCCGTGCTCGGATAATTCAATTTCAAAACGAAATGAGGGGCCAAACACGTATTTGAGCGCATTGGTCACCAATGTTTCCAACTGCTGTTTCGCCTGCATGCGGGCATGTTCCGCAGAGAGTTGGAATAAAACCCTCACCTTGTCCAGAAGGTCGCGTTCCCGAATGCAAACATTCCATCGCTCTTCTGTTTCCCGCAAGCTTTCCAGGTGCAAATCGCGCTCCGCTTTGCGGCTGACCAGCTCCGTTCTCGCCGCCCTGAGCGCTTCCTCCAGCTGATGCAGTGAAGCGTCCGCACCCATTTTACTTATTCAACTCCTGAGGCAGGTAGCTCCATGCTTTCTCCAGATCCTCTTTGATTTCCTTTTCCAGCCGCTCAATCTCTTCCTGCAGCTGATCCGGCTCTACTCCCAGCTCCTTGGTCTCCCTCAGTATCTCTTCTTCCTGCCGCTCCAGATTTTCCAGACGCGCTTCCGCTTTTACCAGGTCACTTTTGGCCTTCTCCAGTTGCATGCGAATCTGCTTGATTTTCTCTTCCAGCTGCTGCACGCGCATAACCTCCTTGGTATTCATTCATGATATGTTCAATGATCGAACCGCTGATCGGCGACCCGCAAGTAGGACAGGTTCCCTGCTGTTTTAAAAGCTCTGCCCATTCATTTGTCAGCCGGATAATGGTTTGCTCCTGATCATGGATATACTGTTTGCCCCTGGAGATTCTGTCCCGGACGTCAGTAAGGTTCCGATGGAACGTTTTCAATTTTCGGAGAAGTTCACTCTTGGACTCAAGCGGCGGCAACACAGTCCCCAATCCCCGGGCCCGGCGTTGCTGTTCACTCACTCTCCCCCGCAGAAAGCCGATCTCCTTTTGCAGGCTTTTCACTTTCGCGCCAAGCTGCATCAGCGTTTTCAAACGGCTCATTTTCTCGCGGGCAGCCTCATACGACCGGCCGGCCTCCGGAACCTGTTCCAAACGCTTCTGCTCCTTCTCCCAATGGCTGCGCTGCTCGCGAAGGTTGTCCCATTTACTCTTTAACTGGATCAATCTCATCCCTGTCTGCTTTTTGGCTTCGGAAGATCGCAAAGCCTCCTCCGCCAGGGGAAGCCGGTCCGCAGCCTGAATCAGCTGCCGGTTCTCCCCTATTTCCCTCTGCACACGCAGCCATTTTTCCTGCTGCCTTGTCCATTGCCGGGCGAGGATGATTTTTTGTTCCAAGCGGGCGACCGCAGCTTCGGCGAGAGAGAGGTTTTTCAGTTTCGCAATCGTCTCTTTTTCTTTTTGTTTGCTGCTTTCAATCGTTTGCAGCGCATGCACATGCTTGCGCAACGTTTCCAGAAGTTCCTGCTTGCGGCGCGCCTGATAAAAGGCTTCTTCCGCCGTCTCCAGGTCGCTTTCCAACTGATCCAGGTTTCCGTAAGGTTTCAGCTTCTCCTCCAGCTTCTCCCGCTCTTCTTCCAGTCGCCTGATCTCGCTGTTCAGCGCCAACCGGTCCCCGTTCGTTTTTTTCAGCGCGTTATCAATCAGGTGGGCTCCGCTGATACGCCCGATCGTCTTCGCCTTTGTCTGGCTCGATTCAAACAGGAGAAACGGGCTTTCCAACTGCGTTCCAAAGTGAACCAACATCTCCTTTTGATCCAGCTTGACCGGTTGGATTCGATGGACATCGGTCACCTCCTGGGGAACGGTGTTGCCGAATCCCTCAAATATCTGCTCCGTCCCGTCCGGTTTCCTCAGGATATAGCGATTTACCGACGAACTGCGCAGTCTGATCACTTCCGTTCCATCGGCAAAGATGAGGGAAACGCGGCATTCTTTTGCTCCGGTACGGATAAATTCACTTCCGCGAGGGATATTGAACAATACCCAGCGAAGCGCCCTCAAGATCGCACTTTTTCCGCTGTCCGAAGGGCCGACAAAGACGTTCAGCCCATCCGAAAAATCGATTTCGGTATAGTGGTGGGACTGAAAATTCTCGATGATCAGCTTTTGAAAACAATTCAATGGCCGCTCTCTCCTCCCGCTTCCTGTTCAATGGCGATCCGCCGCTGGGCCTCAAATTTCACTTCATCCTCCACGTCGTTCATGCGGGAAATCTCATCGATGATATCCAGGACGTCGATCGCCTGAAAATCAGCCGCAGACCGAACCTGCTGCACAAAAGAGGTTAATTGCTCCTGACGGTAAGCCGCTTTTTCCAAATAAGAGCGGTCAAGCACCTCATCTCCCCTTTTTGCGCAGGTAAGGGGAATGAACCGCACGTCAACGTCCCGCCCGAGCTCAAGCAAAACCACTTGCGGCATCCGCCTGATTTCGGACGGGTGATTGTTGATTCGCGCCAAGGCCCCCGGATTGACAATATATTTGCCATCACGGTGCTGCACGGGAAATCCTGCGTGATAATGCCCCGTCAATAAGATATCCACATCATCAGACCAAGCATCGTGAATCATCGTATGGGGAACTCCGTCGGGCAATGCCCGGTCAACCAACATGCCGTGAACCATGTGAATGCAGTAGTCCGCCTCCATTTCATTTTGCACGTGGTAATCCGCTTTGGGATCCCTTTTATCCAGGTCATAGTGAAAAGGTTGCCCGCTCAGCTGGATGACCAGTCCGTCTTTTTCCAGTTTCACCTTTTCATCCCCGCTGATCAGGCGGATCACCCCAAAGGCATCCAACAATCCCAGCATGGTCCGCGGAGTGGTGGCGGGATTGTGCCCATAGATATCATGATTGCCGGCAATGGCATAAACAGGGGCGGGAAACTGCCGGAAAAGACGGGCAAACTCACGAACGACTGCCGGCGAGAGATTGGGCCGGTCAAATACATCGCCACCGTGCAAAATGAAATCCACTTGCTCCCGTTCGGCTATTTGAATGACCTCTTCCAGCTTAAGCCTGATGGTTTGCTCAAACTGATCGGTTCGGCTGCGCGGTGAAGTCCCGCGAATGTGGGTATCCGTCATATATAAAATCCGCATCACCAATGCTCCTTTTCCTCTTCGTACCGCGTGCGTAACTGGTTCAGCACCGACCGAACCACTCCCATCGAATAACCTTGACGCAGCAGGTACTGCCCCAGGCGCCGCTCGACGGTGGGCCAGGGTTCACGGCCAATACGAAGATAGCGCCTTTCGGCAACCTGCATTGCCAACTGGCGCTCTTTGTCCTGGTCCACCTCTGTCAGGGCTTCATCGATCAAAGATAAATCGATTCCTTTTCTCATCAATTCCTGTTTCAATCTGCGGCTGCCATATCCCTTGCCATGCATCCGCTCATTCACCCATTGCCGCGCAAATTGGCGATCGTCGAGATAGCCCGATTTTTCCATCTCGGCGATCACCTGACAGATCATCTTTGCGGAAAAATCTTTTCGTTCCAACTGCTGCCTTAATTCACAGGCTGTTCGCGGCTTATACGAAAGAAAGCGCAAAGCTGCCATCCTGACCTTGTTATATTCCTCCGCAGCCAGAATTTCTTCCAACTGATGCCGATCCATTTCCATCCCTTTATGTAACCGGAAACGAACCAAAACATCCTCATGGATGGAGCAAAAGGGTTCCCCATCCACTTCGATCTGGTAGCGTTTGGAACGAGCCGATTGTTTTTCAATACGGGTGATTCTGTTCATCGTTCCCTTCATCCATTCTGCTCCGGCTTAAAGATCAAGCCAAATCGAGAGATTCTTCCGGTTTACTTTTGTCTTTTGCCTTTTTCCCCTTTTTCTCTTCTTTGGTTTCGGTTTCTGCGACCGGCTCTTTGATCAGAGGCAAATCAAAGTGGGTGCGAATGCGGTTTTCGATTTTCAGACAGAGTTCCGGATGTTCTTTCAGGAACTGCTTGGCGTTCTCCCGCCCCTGACCGAGACGGTCCCCTTCAAACGAATACCAAGCGCCGCTCTTGTTGATAATATCCAGTTCCGCGCCGATGTCGAGCACGCTTCCCTCTTTGGAAATGCCTTCGCCAAACATAATATCGACATCCGCTTGTTTAAAAGGCGGTGCGACCTTGTTTTTCACCACTTTGATCTTCGTGCGGTTTCCAACCATGTCATTTCCTTGTTTGATCGACTCCTGACGTCGAACTTCCAGACGCACGCTGGAATAAAACTTCAGTGCGCGCCCACCCGGAGTCGTTTCCGGATTTCCAAACATGACGCCGACTTTCTCGCGAATTTGGTTAATAAAGATGGCGACCGTTTTCGATTTGTTGATCGCTCCGGACAACTTCCGCAGCGCCTGGGACATGAGACGCGCCTGCAGCCCTACGTGTGAATCGCCCATCTCCCCTTCGATCTCCGCTTTTGGAACCAATGCCGCAACCGAATCGATGACGATAATGTCAACCGCTCCGCTGCGCACCAACGCTTCTGCGATCTCCAGCGCCTGTTCTCCCGTATCCGGCTGGGACAACAGGAGCTCGGAAATATCGACGCCAAGTTTTTGCGCATAAATCGGGTCCAGCGCATGCTCGGCATCGATAAAAGCTGCCGTCCCGCCCAATTTTTGCACCTCGGCAATCGCATGCAATGCGACCGTCGTTTTCCCCGAGGATTCAGGACCGTACACTTCAATAATGCGTCCTCGCGGAAAGCCGCCGATCCCCAGCGCGATATCCAAAGCCAATGCTCCGGAAGAAACGGTTTCCACCTGCGGGGTGACTTCTTCTCCCATCCGCATGATCGAACCTTTGCCGAATTGCTTCTCTATCTGCCTCAATGCCATTTCCAACGCCTGACGACGATCTGACATTCATGTTCCCCCTCTATCCCATTAATCACATATCAACATCATACCCTGTTTTTTCTCTCCTGCCAAGATCATTTACGAACATTTATTCGATTTTCGGTGAAAGATGCAGGCCGGACCAGCAATGGGAAGGCATAAACGTTTTCTGTAGTGTGAGATCGGAAATATTGTGGTACATTACTACTTGAAGAAGAGAAAAAGGAGGAGCGCCCAATGGACAAAGAAGCTCTCAAAGAGCAGATAATGGAAAAATTGGAAGAAGTAAATGACCCTGAGTTAAATATCGACATCGTTAACTTAGGTCTTGTCTATAATGTGGAGATTGATGATGAAGGGAATGTCAAGATCACGATGACCCTGACGGCAATCGGTTGCCCGCTGGCAGGAACCATCAACGAGCAGGTAACTGAAGCAGTGAAACAGGTGGACGGCGTGAAAGAGGTGGAAGTGGACATCGTCTGGAATCCGCCCTGGGATAAAAGCCGCATGTCCCGCTATGCCAAAATCGCGCTGGGCATTCCCGATTGAGTTGCCGCGAAAAACAAACGAGCCGGAAGAAATCCTCCGGCTCCATTTTATGTTTTCCGTTCTTCCGGTTCGCTTCCTTTCCCCGCGGCATCGCGTCATTGGCGAACCGCCCCATTTCCTCCGATTGCGGCCTAACCCGGGCAGCAAATCAACCCCCGTTTCCTCATGGCGCCTGGCAATCTGCTCGGATGCAGTTCAGCTGCGGGCGCAAGCCGCGATTGCTGGCGGAAACGTCCTGCAGAGGCTCCATTTTGTCTTCAGCCGGGATTCTCTTGTAAAATGAGCCCTTGGCATCTCCGCACTCATCAGTGCCGCCGGTTATCCATAAAAAGCCAGGCATCCGTTTTCGATACCTGGCCTCTTAAAAAACTTTATTTTCGCGGGCGAGCAGGCTCCATGTTCACCCGGGCACCATTGATTTTGGACTGTCTGAGCGCTTCGTATACAAATGGCGCGACATCTTCCGGTACCTCGACAAAAGAGAAGCGGTCATAAATATTGATTTTGCCCACTTGGCGCAAAGCGATCCCGGCGTGTTCCGAGATGGCCTTGGCCAATTCCTGCGGGCGCAGATTCGCATTGCGACCGACATTGATGAAAAAGCGGACCATGCCCGGCGCAGCTCCCGTTTCTCCAAAGTTATAGGTGGTGTCGATATTTTTGACAAAACGATCGGAGAAAGCCAAATATAATGCAGCCTCTGCCACCTTTTCCGCCGAAAACTTGCCGCTGAGCTGATCCACCAATTCATCGAACAGCGTAAGATCGGCATCGGATTGGATAATCTCTTCGATTTGGGCGATCCACGAGGCTTGCTGTTTGGCGGCTACTTCTTCCAATGTCGGCAGTTCGCGCGCTTTGAGCCGGGCACCTGTTTCCTCTTCAATCGTTCTGAGTTGCTTCATTTCCCTCGGTGTCACCAGCGTGAGGGCCACCCCGTTTCTCCCCGCACGGCCGGTTCGCCCGATTCGATGGACATAACTTTCCACATCTTGCGGAATATCATAGTTGATGACATGGGAGACGCTTCCCACATCAATTCCCCGAGCCGCGACATCAGTCGCCACCAAAAGTTCGATCTCTCCGCCGCGAAAAGCATTCATCACACGATCCCGCTGCTGTTGCGCCAAATCCCCGTGCAGGCCGCCGGCGAGGTAACCTCTGGCTTGCAGCGACTCCGTCAATTCGTCCACACCCTTTTTGGTGCGGCAGAAAATGATCGACAAGTCGACTTCTTCGCTGTCCAAAATCCGGCACAGCGCCTCAACCTTGGTATTTTCCAAAACGCGATAATAATATTGCTTAATGACCGGAACCGTCACCTCACCCCGGTTGACCGTGATGTAGCGCGGCTTACGCATGTATTTGTTGGCCAGTTGCCGGATCGTCGGCGGCATTGTGGCCGAGAAGAGCAGAAGCTGACGGTTTTTCGGCAAAAAGCGGAACACATTTTCGATATCATCGATAAAGCCCATGTCGAGCATTTCATCCGCTTCGTCCAGGACAACCATCTCCACTTGTTCCGTATTGATGGTGCCACGGCGCAAATGATCCAATAAACGCCCGGGCGTACCGATGACCACATGGACTCCTTGTTGCAAAGCCTTAATCTGCCGACCGATCGACTGTCCTCCATAAATCGGCAGCGTCTTCACCCGTTTGGGACGGCCGATTCTTCTCAATTCTTCCGATACCTGGATCGCCAACTCACGGGTTGGAGCCAGAATCACACTCTGAATCACCCGTTCAGCAGGATTGATGCGCTCCAAAACCGGAATCCCGAATGCGGCCGTTTTTCCAGTGCCGGTTTGTGCCTGACCGATGACATCTTCCCCCCGCAAAACGGCGGGAATGCACTCCGCTTGAATCGGAGAGGGCTCTTCAAAGCCCAAATCTTGGATTCCGCGTAAAATTTCTTGGCTTAATTGAAACTGATCAAAACGATTCATCTTGTTGTTTCACCTTTCTTTAAACGTTGCTGAAGGATGAAGCAGGCATGTTTGGCAGCCAACAGCCGAATGCGCCGGCGCGTACCCCGAAGCCTGTAACAGTACACGCGGGCAGGCGATCCTGCCTCCTTCAATCCAATATAAACGAGGCCCACCGGTTTGTTTTCAACTGAGGCCGGACCGGCTACACCGGTAATCGATAACGCAAAATCGGTTCCGAACTGCCGGCGGGTATTTTCCGCCAGAATTTCGGCGACCTGAAAACTGACCGTCCCGTGCTTTTCCAACACATCCGCCGGGACTTGCACAATCTGGTTTTTACTTTCGGCAGAATAGGAGACAAAACCGCCGCGGAACACCTCGCTGCTGCCGGGAACAGAGGTGAGCAGTTCAGAAAGCAATCCGCCTGTGCAGCTTTCCGCCACGGAAACCGTCCTGCCTTGCGCAGCGAGAGAGGAAACCAGAACTTCCTCAAGCGACCGGTCTTCCTCGCTGAAGCAAAAATCGCCGACTCTCGCCAAAATTTCTTTTTTTACCGGCTCAATCAACGCCCTGGCTGATCGTTCATCCTTTGCCTTGCTCGTTAACCTCAACACAACTCCGGCCTCTTTGGCGTAAGTGGCTATGACCGGATTTCCGTATTGCTGGATCAAATCCTTTATTTTTTCTTCCAATAAGGATTCACCGATGCCGAAAAACGAGAGAGGTTGCGAAACAATCGCCTGTTTTCCATAAAATTGCTGAAGCAAGAAGGGGCGCACGCTCTTTTCAAACATGGGGATGAGTTCATTTGGAGGGCCAGGAAGCAAAACATAGGTAACATCGTGATGGGAAACAGCCAGCCCTGGAGCGGTGCCATGATCATTTTGAAAGACGGTTCCACCCGGAAAAACAAACGTTTGTTTATAATTGTTTGCGGGCATCGACCGGCCCCGGTTCGAGAAATAACGCTCTAACCGCCCGGTTACTTCAGGGTCCTGCACCAGGTTGACCCCGATGAACTCTGCCAGCGTCTCTTTGGTCAAATCATCCATTGTCGGCCCGAGTCCGCCGCAGAGAAAGACAAGCTTGGAACGGGCATGAGCGGAACGGAGAACCTCCAGAAGCCTATTCGCATCATCACCGACTGACGTATGCAAGATCACCTCGATTCCAAGCGACACGCATTCGCGGGATAAAAACGAGGAGTGTAAATCGACTGTTTCGCCGAGAAGAAGCTCTGTTCCAACCGTAATAATCTCCGCTTGCATCAAATCGATCCTTTCCCTGTAAACCGTCCCTTTACTGTGTCTTAGTAAGGGTAACAATTTTTCTATTTTTATAGAAGTAATCAAGCCCGGAAATAATCGTAATCAGCACTGCCAGCCAGGTAGCCACGAGTGAAAACGGAAATGAAATCGTTGAAAAAGGAACGTTATTCAACATCAAGGAAACAATGGCCACGATTTGAATGATCGTTTTCAGCTTGCCAAGCGGGCTGGCCGCAATGATATATCCTTCAGCCGCTGCGATCAACCGAAGACCTGTTACGGCGAATTCACGGCTGATAATGACGATGGCAATCCAAGCATCCAGGCGCTGCATCTCGACCAAGGAAACGAGTGCCGCCGTAATCAACAATTTATCCGCCAGCGGATCCAAAAACTTCCCCAAATTGGTCACCATTTTGTTTTTTCGGGCGATGTAACCATCCAGTCCATCGGTGACCGCCGCCAATATGAAGATCAGTGTCGCAATCATTTCATTCATTTTTAGAACGACTGAACCCATTTGAATTTGCCCGATATCAAACCGCACGAGCAAAAAAATCATCACAACCGGCACGAGGAAAATGCGGGCTAATGTAATTTTGTTGGCCAGGTTCACTACAACCAACCCTCCTGGCATGAACTGATTTCTCCTTGGCAGTTTCTTCCCCTGCCATGATCATTTGGAAGTGAACCATACTTGTTGGCTCGTAAGACCATCTTACAAGATTTAAGCTGTTTTGGTTAGAACTCATTTGCTTATTTTTTGTCAACGTACTTCCTCCAAGGCAGGAAAGACCCAGTCTAATTCTTCCGTAAGTATAAACCATGCACTTCTCGCATGTCAAAAAAGAACAGAGAGGTGATCATTTCCTCTCTGTTCCATTTTCTCCTTTTTTATTCATTTTGAGACTGTTGGCCGTCAGACTCAACCCGTTTAAATTGGAACAAAGAGACTGCCTTTTGAGCCGAAGTATCGATCAAGACGCCATTGGCATGGAGCTGGACCCGGTCCGGATGATCAATCCTGAGCGATATCCATTCCTTGTCTGTAAACGTCACCGTTTGTCCGGCAGCCAATTCTTTGTCGGCGATCAAATCTCCGTTCGGTCCGCCGGATCGGGCTCGAATATCCGTCGGCTCTTGGGCAGCAATGGTTAATTCAACCTGATCGGCATTGGAAATTCCGTATACGTCACCGTATTTTGATCCAGTTTCCGCCGACTCCAAAATAGTCACTACCGGCCTTTTCGCGGAAACGGGAGCGACCGTGCCATCGCTTTCCTCGGAGGATTGAGCAGGGGTTATGCTTTTCACAGCGTTCACCTGCGGCTTATTCATTCCGAAAATCAACCAAACGATCACGCCGGCCGCCACGAGCAAGACGGCAATCGAACTGATTAAGATCCATTTCAATTTTTTATTCAATACTTCAATTTCGTTCAGCAAAACAATTTTGACCCGTTCCCAATCCGCTTTTTTTCGGCGTTTGACTTTTCTGCTTTTCGCTCTGGAAAGAGAAGCGTTTTCCTCCTCAGAAGCTGGCACCGGCAAAGACTCATTCACCGCCGCATCCTCGACCACTGTCGTCCGATAGTAGCGTAAAAGGGGATTAGGGTCGATTCCCAGCACTTTGGCGTAGGATCGGATAAATCCTCTGACATACAAAGGGTCAGGCAAAGCTGAAAAGTCCGCCCTTTCTAAGGCTTCGATGTAATCAGGCTCCAGACCGGCCCGGTCGGCCGCTTCCGAGACACTCATCTCTAGCTGTTCTCTTGTTTCTTTTAATTGTTCAAAGGGATTGGCCATCGCAATCATGTACCTCCCGTGATTGTGTTCAGTGGCCCAACTTCTTCAGTATAGCCCACAAACAAAAGATCCGTCAAAAAAACAAGCCCTAAACGAAACAGGGCTTGCTTTCTCAAGAGGATAATGGTTATTGCACATATTTAATGTGAACATATCTTGACGAATTGACCGCTTTTCCATTTACGGTCACAACTACACCATCTGACGGTTTCAAGCCGATATACAAATCCGGCCCGTGGCTGAAATCGTAGTTATACGTCCAGGACTCCCCTTGCTTGATCGTCACGTCGGCAAATTTATTCACACTGCCGGTCGCGCTTGGCAGATTGTCTGTCAACTGGATCAAGCATTTCCCCGAAACGGCTTTGATCACGAGATTCACTTTTTCTTCGCCGCTCCAGCGATAGTTATTCACATTGTTTCCTTGTTGCATCAACATCAATTTCCCTGTCGGAGATGCCATTGGTTCAGGATTTGCCGGCAGGGTTCCCTGATTTGATGATACGGTTTGAGTCTTTGGCGCCGATTCATCCGGCGCTTCATTCCCATTATTCATATAGGAAACAACGGCCCATGCCACCGGAATGCACAGCACTAATCCGGCGATCGCAATGGCCACCGAGCGCTTGATCGGCCAATTAAAAGCAAATTTCTTCGCCGATTTTCGATTTTTGACGGCGCTTCTGCTTAAACGTTGCAACTGTGTCGCTTGTTGTTCGGGTGCCGCTTCCATACTGGCACTGATTTCTTTTGCCGGAACAGGTGGAAGGGACACGGAGGTCAAGCCCGTTTTCGTTTTTGAAACCCGGGATAACGGTCCCGAACCGGTACGCCCTGTGGGTTGCGGTCCGGTGATTCCCCGTTTCGGGATATTCGATTGTACCGGCAATTCCCGTGTTCGCTTTGCGGGTACAGGAAAAGGCATTTCTTTATTCAGCTGTTCCTGATTTGATTGTTGAGCTGCCGCGGCCGTTTGATTCGGTCTTGTATCAGACTGCTGTTGCTGGTTGGGCAAGACCGCCCGCATCATGGTGGTATTGGAACGCATATATCCAACATCGCGCCTCGCCAGTTCCCGATTGCGCCGCGCACTGTCATTATCCGTTTTCGGAGCCGTCAATGCCGTCTTTGTATCGATCCGCTGCCCGGATTTTTGGTTTAAAGGTTTGCGAAGCATCGTCTCTTGAGACACAACGCCTTGAGGGCCTGTCCCGCCTGACACAACCGGTATTTTCCCCGTTTGCCCGAGCGGGGGAAACGGAAAGGTTTGTGTCTGGGACAAATCCTTTTCAGTTACTGCCTTATGTACACCGGTAAAACGCTCTGCCTGTTCTATTTTCCGGTAATGGCGCAAGATATGATGTGGCTCTACTTTGACGCAGTTGGCATAAGAGCGAAGATAGGTTCGAACGTAAAATGGACTCGGTAATTTATCAAACTCTCCATTCTCAATCGCAATCAGAAATGATTTTTGAATTTTCGTTTTTTCTTGTAGTTGGTCGAGGGACAGTCCAATCGCTTCTCGGGCTTGTCGAAGATACGAACCAATTTCGACAGACACCCCAGCCACCTCCTGAAAGGTTGTTGAACCATCGCTTTTTTGCACCTGGCTGTTGGTTCGGCAACCTTATAAAATTGTAAATCTCCATTTATTTGCTATTCGTTTTTTTACAATTGGCTGGCATAATCCTTTTTTCTCACATGATTTACCAGCAAAAAAACATGCACCGTCTTCGCAACAATTTATGATATTATGGGGAATCCATATTTTTCAGACTAACAGAGGTACCTTGACAAAAGCAAGAACCAATCCAGCATTCTCTCGCAACTCAGCATAAAAACACGAACTATTTCGACGGCGCACTTCTATAAACACAATTCGATTCAAGCATACCACGCTGATTCTTCTGTGTCAAAAAAAGCTCTCCAAAAAGAGAGCTTTACTGAACAAAAGAAATATAAATATCCTTTTCATCAGTGTAAACATCGGTTTTTACAGGGAAATTATTAATGGTAACAGAAATATTATTAGGTTTAAATAATTTCAGCCAAATCCCAGTCGAAAAAGACTGGGAAAAATCCGGTCTGTCAGGGTTTACCTCTCCCGCAGCAACCGGTGAGCCTATCTCCTGTTGTCTGACCTCATAGCCGCTTCCGCTCCCTTTTAACCATTTGATCTTTAATTGGAGCTTGTCGGCATTTACAAGTTCATAACGATCGGTGCCATATGTGGAGGAATTGAGAGGCGACAGAATCGGTTGACGATCCCCGGCCTCATGTTTCCCCTCGATTTTCGCTTGCACCGTTTCCATGTCAGGCTTGGCATCAGAAGCATTTTCCATGCGAAACCACATGAATGCTACGGCGGCAATCACGAGTAGGATCGCCCCGATGATCAGCAGAATGGTGTAAAGCTTCCCAAAGGTGAATCCTTTTTTCTTATCCGAATTTCTATGCTCACTCCGTGAACTGCGGCGGGTAAGTACAGGCGGGTCATTTTTGGCAGGAATACCAAGTTCCCCGGAATCCGGAAGAGCAGACTTTCTCGAAGAAGGACTCCTCCTTTTCGGGCCAAGGTCAGCTGTTTCATCCGGCTCCGTCATGCCGGTTTCGTATTCTTCCGCCGCCCGATAGGCATTCGTCTGTCTGAATCGCTCTGACCGCGAACGATAGGCACGCTCCTCCGTCTCACGGACACGGCTTCCGGATAACCCCCTTTCCTCTTGGGGCGCGTAAGTCATCTCCGGCTCATCGTTCCCGTACCCTGTCGGCCCGGCGGAGGGAAGAGAAAGGCGACTGCGGCTGGCATTGTTTGCAGTCAGGGCGTTCCGGTTCGCCTGATTCTGGAGTAAAGCAAGCAAGGCTCCGGGATTTTCTCCCACCGCGATCGCATAACTGCGAACATATGAACGAACATAGATCTGCCCCGGCAAAAGATCAAATCGCCCGGTCTCGATCGCGGCTAAATACTTTTTTTGGATTCGAGTGCGCGCTTCAATATCGTCCAAGGTAAGCCTCAACGATTCGCGTGCATATCTCAACCTCTTTCCAATCTCAACGGACAACCAAAACCCTCCTCATCCAACACAAAAACGCCGTTTACTTGCTGATTTTAACACGATAGCTTTTGACTGTATCCTGTGCATCTGTATTAATTTCTTGACCATTTACCGAAATTTGCACATTGGAAGGGGTGCCGAGGCGAAACCAAATTTCATCTTTCCCCTTTGTATCCAACACCACTTCTTGTCCGACTTTCAATGTGAATTCTTCCGGTCTGTCATTGTAGGAAGGAGCGTAAATAACCCGCGATTCACCGTTTTCCCCTTTCAAAACGACTTCCAGCTTGTCCACATTCGAAATCGTGTATAATTGTCCTTCATACGGGTTATCCGATATTTCTCCTTCTTGCAGGATCGGGTTGTTCGCAGCCAAAGCATTGGCATTCCCAATTGGGGCCGGTTGACTTTGCTGCGTTCTGGGTGAAGTATAACCGGCGTGCGAGGATGGATGGCTGTTTCCCCAGTAGTAGTACGCTCCCGCCCCGATCAAAAGAAGCGCACCAATGGCCACCGCCACAGTAAGCTTAGATGATTTTTTTCCATTTTTCAATGCTTCTTTGCTTTTTTGTTTGCTTTCCAAAGCAATGCGTCGCGGAACAAACGTCGTTTGCTCAACCGCTTTCGCCTGAAACGGCGGCAGCGACAAATTTTGGGAATTTACGGGAGCCAATGGCACCGGATAGTTCGCTCCTCCTTCTCCTTGCAATCCGGAGGATGCCCTGTTCGTCACCGGCTGCGGCAATCTCAGCTGCTGTTCGGCTGGCAAGGCGACTCTTCCGGTTTGACCGTTAAATGAAGGCTCGGGCAAATAATCCGAAACACCGGGAGTCAAATGCTGAGATGGTCCGGCAGATCTGGCTGTTTCCGAAATCCCAGGCGATTGCACCTGCCGCTCAAACCTTTCCAACAAAGGCCGCGCGTCCACACCCAAACTCTTGGCATATGTCCGCAAAAAAGCTTTGGCATAAAACGGACTGGGCAGAAGTTCAAATTGTTCATTTTCGATCGCTTGCAGGTATTCCAGGTGAATATTGGTCACCTGCTTCATTTGTTCAAGCGTATACCCGTTTTGTTCTCTCACACGTCTTAAATAAACTCCGATCCCCGCCATTTCCCTATCCCCTCCCAAGCAAAAAACTAAAAAACTGCAAAAAACTCAAAACTCGTTAAAGCCGGTTTCCAGCATATCGTATGTGATTTCCTCATCAGGAAAATTCCTGAGCTCGATAATATAATCGAAATCATCCATTGTATATTCTGTCTCTTTCACAAACACATCAGGATGTTCGATCACTTTGGTCGCCGGCATGCGCAGGATTTCCCGCACCAGCATGTCGTGCCGCTCAGTCGCCCGCAACGTGGAAACAATCCCGTCGATAATGTAAACATGCTGCTCCGATAACTCATCCTGTGCCAATTGGCTGCGAATCGTCTGTTTTAACAACGTGGATGAAACAAACGTCCAGCGTTTATTCGCACAAACACTGGCGGCCACGACCGATTCCGTTTTTCCGACGCGAGGCATTCCCCGGACACCGATCAACTGATGTCCTTCTTTTTTGAATAATTCAGCCATAAAATCGACCAATAACCCCAATTCTTCTCTTGTAAAGCGGTATGTACGCTTGTCTTCCAGACAGCGATCGAGGTAACGTCCATGTCGTACCGCCATCCGGTCCATTAATTTCGGTGGTCTCAGAGCAGTGATGGTGATATTGTCAACGCGTTTCAATATTTGAGCCAGTGCATCAATTTTTTGATGATCTTCCGTCTTCAGCAGCATTCCGCGACGGTTATTTTCAACACCATTAATTGTCAATATATTAATGGAAAGCATCCCCAGTAATGAGGCGATATCACCAAGTAAACCCGGACGATTTTTGTGAATTTCATACTCCAGATACCACTCGTGGTTTTTCACATAACCACACCCTTTACCCGATATATAGGGGTTTATTATGTTTTTTAGTATAGCACATCAGCAAAGTCGGGAGAAAGATGCAAATCAAATAAAACAATTTAAGAACAAATTAAAACACCCAAAAATATCGGGTGTTTTAATTCGCGAACTACATACCGTTATTTTTTTCCATCGTCAACTAATTTCACCATCAAACCTGCCATCACGCGCTGTTCATTTTCGTCCGCGACGCTCCAGAGGTCTTTTAACAAGCGTTCCTGGTCATTTTGCGGATCAATATCCTTGGCCAGGTAATCACCGAGCTGATAGGCCAGGTCAGAGATGGTGTTGGCATCCATGCCCATTCCTTTCGCTTGGTCCACGCGCTCGGCAAGAAAGTTTTTCCACTCCTGAAAATTATCCAACACAGACATTTTGCATTTCCTCCTTAGATGCTGTTCAACGTTCCTAGGAGGTAATATGAGTTTATTTCCCTTATTTTATGTATTGGAAGTTCATTTCAGGTATACCAGCCACCGTTGACCGCCAGAACTTGACCTGTGACGTAGGCCGCCTCCGGCAAACAAACATAACGGATCAAGGAGGCCACCTCTTCCGGCAGCCCCAGCCTCCCAGCCGGTATCTCTTCCGCAAGGCTGCTTCGTTCTTCCCTGGTCAGCTGCCTCTCCAACATCGCGGTCTGTATTGCTCCCGGGGCGATTGCATTTACTGTAATTCCGGAAGGGGCCAACTCTTTCGCCAGCGCTTTGGCCATGCTGATCTGTGCCCCTTTTGCCGCCGAATAAAGCACTTCACACGCCCCACCTGTTTGCCCCCAAATGGAAGAAACCAGCACAATCCGCCCTTTTTGCTGTTGAATCATGGCCGGGAGAACGGCTTGAACCAAGGAAAATGCGCCGCGTACATGTGTATCCATCACCTGGTCGTAATCCTTTTCCGTCATGTCTTGAATCAACCCCGCCACGCTGTTTCCCGCAGCATGGATTAAAATCGTCGGATTGCCAAAATGATGGGTGATTTCCCGGTAAGCCGCAGATACGGACTCCCTGTTTCTCACATCGACCGGCACAGCCAGCGCCCGCACTCCGAACCGGCGACAAATCTGCTCTGTCTGCCTGGCGACCGTTTCCGCTGAATGATACCCAATTATCACATCTGCTCCGGCTGCGGCCAATTCGACTGCCGCCGCTTTTCCGATTCCGCCGCTCCCCCCTGTGATCCAGGCGATTTCACCATGCAATGGTTTCACTCGATCTCCCTCCAACAAAAATGCGCCCAATCGGACGCATTTTTCAGTCAATGTTTATGTCGGGGCTCTCATCCCCGCATGTACGATCAATTGCATCTTTTCAGCCATCATGAATGAGGGCGCACAATCGAAACAGCAAAACGATTCCAATCAATATGCTGTTGCATGCGCCGGTTTATATCGTCTACGCTGAGACTTTCCAGCACGGGTATGATTTTGAACAAATCCGCATCGTTAAAGCGATAGTTGGTAAACTGATTGGCAATCCACTCCGGCGAGTTGAGGAAACGCAAATTGGCCCCGATCTTTTTTTTGCGAATCCGTTCAAAGGTTTCGGGAGATATCCCCTGTTCCACCCGTTTCGGCAGTTCATCGCGAATTCTTTGCAACAGCTGATCCGGATCAAAAGTATCCCCGCCGATCATGGAAAATCCGTAACCGCGATCCAGCGAATAATCACAGCCAAAGCTGTCATCGATCAAGCCGTCATCATACAGGGACTGGTAAAGCTCGGAAGAGGAGCCGATGAGCGCCTCCAGGACGATCTGGGTGGCCAGCTCCTGTTTCATCAGGGCTTCCCCCGTCAGGTTGACAGCATCTTTCCCTTCCTTAAAGCCAAACAAACATTTGGATATCCCTACACTCAGTTCCATTTCCTTCACTTTTTCCGCCACCTGATCAGGTTCATCCGGGAAAAAGCGGTGAATCTCCTTGATCTCATCAAACGTTTTGGCCGACTGATTTTCGCGGATCAGTTCTATCGTCGCCTCAGGGTCGACCGGCCCAACCAGGAACAGAAGCATATTGCTCGGATGATAAAATGTTTGGTAACAGGTGTAAAGCAACTCTTTTGTAATTTTGGAAATCGACTCGATGGTGCCGGCGATATCAATTTTAACCGGATGTTGTTGATACATCGCTTCAATCAAGCCAAAATAGGAGCGCCAGTCGGGATTGTCGTCATACATTCGGATTTCCTGGCCGATAATCCCTTTTTCCTTTTCCACATTTTGATCCGTAAAGTAGGGACTTTGCACAAAATCGAGCAGGGTCGTCAAGTTCTTTTGCACCTGGTCCGTGCAGGAAAACAGGTATGCCGTACGAGTAAAACTCGTAAACGCATTGGCTGAAGCTCCCTGGCGGGAAAACTCCTGAAACACATCTTCCCCTGAAGGCTGCTCAAACATCTTGTGTTCCAAGAAGTGAGCGATTCCGTCCGGGACAGACATCTTTTCTTGCCCCTGAACCTGAAAGGTGTTGTCAATCGAGCCGTATCGGGTGGTAAAGGTCGCATAGGTCTTGTTAAAGCCGGGCTTTGGCAACAGATATACCTGCAGCCCGTTGGGCAGTTTTTCGTAATACAAGGTTTCTTCAATCTGCCGGTGCTCAATTTTTTGCATTCGCGTTTCCCTCCTGGTCGCGCAAGAAGTAAATGGTTTCAAGCTGAATTTTTTCGGCAACCCGCGTAATATCCTCTTTGCGCACCTGCTCAAGATCATGAAGCAACGCTTCCAGCGTTCTTTCCCTTCCGCTCAATACCGACTGATTAAAATGGAAATGAATCAGTTCAAACGAACGATCCTGCTGTTCTTTCAGCTGATTGGAAAGCGTCGCCTTGGTCTGATCCAATTCCTTGTCACTGATATCTCCCTGCTGCATGGCCGCCAACTGTTTCTTGATGATATCCACCGCTTTTTCAAAGTTGGAAATTTCGATCCCCGACTGGATGATGAGCAACCCTTTGTGGCTTTCCAGCCTGGATGAACAGTAATAAGCGAGACTTGCTTTTTCGCGCACGTTCAAAAACAATTTCGAGTGGGGAAACCCGCCGAAAATGCCGTTGTACATCATCAAAGCGGGATAATCATCATCCTGGATGGTCACGTTGGTTCGGCATCCCAGATTGAGTTTTCCCTGCTTCACATTGAGGCGGTCAATGACTGTTTTTTCCTTGCGCGCTGCGGAGTGAACCGCTGAAGGCACAGCAAGCGTTTTCCGCCTCTGCCGAAGTGAATCGCCAATATTTCTCTCCAAACGTTTTACCACATCGTCCGCAGAGACATTGCCGACGCAATAAATATCGATTGGGCAGGTTTGAATCACTTCCTGGTAATATGTATAGAGATTCTGCGCGTCAATCTGCGGCAAATCCTCGATCCGGCCATGGTTGAACAGCGCGTATGGCTCACCTTTGCACATCTCTTCCACCATGCGCTGGGAGGCATATCGGATCTTGTCATCTTGAAGGCTTTCAATTTTCTGTTTCAAATTTTTCTTTTCCGCCTCCACATAGGAAGCTTTAAAGCCTCCCTGTTCCAAGTGCGGTGAAAACAAGGCTTCACTAAAAAGATTAATTCCTTCATCCAACAGGGATTTTTTCTCGCTGAGATACCGTTCGTTGGCAATTTCCATCCCGATCTGGATGAGATGGCGCTCCCCCCGTTTGAACACATCACCAAACAGTGTCGCACCGTAAAAAGAATCCAGTTTTCTCCTCAATTCGATCGTCGTGGGGTAAGAAGCTGTTCCCCGCTGAAGCACACTCGGCAAAAGTGCTGTTTTCGTCACATATTCCGGCTTTAATTCCTGAGCGATAAACGCCAGCAACGCCGTCGTCTTAAATTTTTCGCTCGAGCAGACGTGAACGCGCACGTCGCCGATTGAAACGGTTTCAAATTGGATTGTCGACACGTTGACACCTCTCCTTTTTAAATGGGCCGATGTATAAACATTATAGTCTAATTAGCCGCGGTTGGAAACGATAACCACTTATAGTATGACCGAAAAGCAGAAAAAAACCTCTACCCGTTTTTTTTGGATAGAGGCCAAAAATGTTTTCGTCAGGCCATCAGTTTGGCAATTTTTTTCGAAAGCGCCAAAAGGATAATCCCGAAGATAATCGAGAGGGCACCGATCGCACCGAATATCTGGAAGTAACCCATCGTCTCGGTGAAGGCAGCCAACTGTCCGGCAAGAATGTCCGCAATACCGGTGCTGGCCAGCCATACTCCCATCAACAGGGATGCGTATTTGATCGGTGCAATTTCACTCACCATCGACAAGCCGATCGGCGACAGGAACAATTCCCCGACCGTGTGGAAGAAGTAAGTGAAAATGATAAAGAGAATATTGGCTTTCACGGTGACATGATGCGCATCACCGCCGGTTTGCATCACTGCTGTCAACAACACCATATATCCGATTCCGAGCAGGATCATTCCCAATCCCATTTTGACCGGGGTTGGCCAGTCACCTTTTTCCCGCTTGGACAAGGCAGACCACAGCTTGGCAATCAGAGGGGCAAGGATGATGATAAAAGCGGGATTAATCGACTGGAACATTTCCGTCGGAACTTCCCAGCCGAAAACATTCCGGTTCACAAAAGTCTGGGTATAGAAAGTTAACGATGTACCCGCTTGCTCAAATCCGGCCCAGAAGAAAACAACGAAGCAAGTTAAAATAATAATCGCTAGGGTTCGCCGTTTTTCCTGTTTCGTCAGCGGCGTTTTTTTATCCACCGCCGGCATCTGCTTGGACGGCGCCATTTTGCCAACCGGTTTTTTTCCAATCTCACCGAGGAAACGGTTGGACAGCGCATTAAACAGCACTTGCCCGATAATCATCCCGATGGAAGAAGCCAGGAACCCATAACGATAGCCGTGTTGAATGACTCCATTCACATTCGTGCTGAAGTAGTCGCCGACCAGCCCGACGACCAGCGGAGCCAGAAAGGCACCGAGGTTGATCCCCATATAAAAGATCGTAAACGCAGCATCTCTCCGTTTATCATCTTTTTCATAGAGCTCGCCGACCAAAGTTGACACGTTCGGCTTGAAAAATCCGTTACCGAACACCAAAAGGGCAAGCCCCAAATACAATCCCCACCGACTGTGTTCGGCAAATAAAATGAAGTTTCCCAGCGCCATGGTGACCCCGCCGAGAGTAATCGCCCACCGCCGTCCGAGAAAGCGGTCGGTCAGATAACCACCGGCCAACGGTGTAAAGTAACAAGCACCGGTATAAAAACCGAAAATCAGAGAAGCCGTCCCCTGATCATAACCCAGGCCTCCGCTCAGGTAAGAGGCGGCCAGATAAAGGGCGAGAATCCCCCTCATGCCATAGTAACTGAACCGCTCCCACATCTCTGTGAAAAAGAGCAGATAAAGGCCGCGCGGGTGTTTCTTTTTCGGCTCTGGTACAGGCACGTTACTTTTTTCTATTTTTACTGCAGCTTCCATGACAGACCTCCTTAGAGCATGTCGTCGGAACATCCATTGGAAAGATACGAATTTCCGTTATCCGAAAAAAAGTTTTACTAAGTAAATGCTTTATAAAGTAAAACAATTGTATAAAAAAATATCCGTGATGTTTTCCCCGATGACAATATGATTTAAATTTAAAGAAAATAACCACGAAAAAAATGATTACCAGAGCAGAGACGGCGCCGAATTTTCTGGCTTTTACACCATTTTTATAAAATTGCCGTAGGAATATTTTAGTATAAACCAAAAGATAAATCAAAGGAAAAAATTAGAAAAAGAGAGAGTAAGCCTGTATTTATCACAATCCAAATGATCGTAGCACTTCTTGAATCCAAGAGAATAAAAGAAATCATTGTTAAAATTTCAATATAGATATGTAAATCGAGATAATAGTATCAATTGTGTAAAATAAACAAAATTTTATAAGAAAGATTGAATTACGCAAAAAAGACCCCAGCTGGTTGCTGAGGTCTCTTCACGACCGTTTATCGGGCCCCTTTTTCATATGGCTTTCCGTTTGCCGCGGGCGGTTCTGCCTTGCCGACAAATCCGGCCAAGGCCAAGATGGTCAGGATATACGGAAGCATGCTCAGCACTTCACTCGGCACGTAATTCGTCAAATGATACAGCTGACCGGTAAGTGCCAAAGCCACAGCCAATCCGAAGAACAGACCGGCCCACAAAACGCCGAAAGGACGCCATTTGCCAAAAATCAGTGCAGCCAGGGCGATAAATCCTTGTCCGGCCACCGTCACCTGCGTAAACTGGCTGCCAATGGCAATCGAAAGGCCCGCACCGCCGATTGCTGCCAGCGCACCGCTGATCATGACAGCGATATAGCGCATCACAATCACGTTGATTCCGGCCGTTTCCGCCGCGTGCGGATGTTCCCCGACCGCTCTTAACCGCATGCCAAATGACGTCTGGTAAAAGAGAAAATAAGTGATAATGACCAAGGCGATCGCGATATAGGTCGTCGGAAGCGCCTGAAAAATCGAAGGACCCAATACCGGGATCTTATTCAGGAGGGGAATCGAAATCACACTCAGCTTATCCGGGACAACCGGCGTTTGCGAAGAGCCGTTATACATATGCTTGGTTAGATAGACAGCCAGTCCAAGCGCCAAAAAGTTAATCGCAACCCCACTGACCACCTGATCCGCTTTAAACGTAATCGAAGCAATCGCATGCGGCAAAGCTAACAAAATGCCGGCAACAATCGCGCACAAGAGTCCGATCCAGGCGTTGCCGAAGAAGATCGTCGTTACCGCTCCGGTAAAAGCGCCGATCGTCATCAGGCCTTCCAGCCCGATGTTCACCACCCCGGAACGCTCCGAGTACAATCCGCCAAGTCCGGCCAAAATCAGTGGTGTTGAGTAAAGCACGGTCATCGATAAAATGTTTGTCAGGGTTTCAAGCATTGGTTTTCACCCCTTTTTTGCGCCGGGAATGAAAGATCTTTTCCACAATGTTGGCGGCCACAAACAAAATGATCGCCGCAAATACAACGCGAATGACCTCAAACGGCACTCCTGCTTCAAACTGCATGTTTCCGCCGCCATATTCCAGAACCCCGAAAAGGATGGAGGCCAAAATCACTCCGACAGGTGTATTGGCTCCCAGCAAAGCGACGGCGATCCCGTCAAAGCCAATGCCGGTGAAATCGTTCATAATCGGCAAATAACCATTCGTACCGAGCGCTTCGACCGCTCCGGCCAAACCGGCAAATGCCCCGCTGATCATCATTGACAAAATGACGCTTTTCTTCACATTCATCCCGGCATATTCAGCCGCGAGCGGATTGAAACCGACAGCCCTCAGTTCGTAACCCAGCCGGGTGCGCCAAACGAGGACATACATGACGAAAGCAGCGGCCAAGGCGATCAGAATGCCCAAATGAACGCGCGCTCCTCCAAACAGATCGGATAACCACTGAACCCTCAGTGAAGCGGAATCGGGAATTTTCTCCGTGGAATCAGCTCCGGGGGCCAGCCAATGAAAAACAACGGCATTGGAAAGATAAAGGGCGATATAGTTCATCATAATCGTGATAATTACCTCATGAACCCCGCGCACTGCTTTTAAGAGGCCGGGAAGATAAGCCCAGATCGCTCCGGCCAGCCCGCCGGCGATCACGGCTGCAACGGCATGCAAACCGGAAGGGAGCGGTAATTTTAAACCGACGATGATAGCGGCCATCTGTCCGACGATAAACTGCCCTTCAACCCCGATATTAAAGAGACCGGTGCGAAAGGCAATGGCTACGGCCAAACCCGTCAATAACAAAGGGGTGACGGTCCGGATCGTCTCTCCCAGATCATAAGGCTGAAACAAAGCACTGACAAAGAGGGCATTATAGGCTTCGAGCGGGTTATACCCGGCCGCGACCATCATAATGGCCCCAATCAACATTCCCAGCACAATCGAAATGAGGGAAGCCAGAAATGTTGACATCTTGTTCATCCGCGAGAACAGTTGCTGCACAGCTATTTCACCTCCTGTTTTTTGCCGCCCGCCATCAGGAGACCCAATTCTTCTTCCGTCGTCGTTTCCGGATCAACCCAGCCGACGATTTTCCCTTCGTAGATCACGGCAACGCGGTCACTCAGTTTCAGGACTTCATCCAGTTCCAGGGAGACCAGCAGAACCGCTTTGCCTTTATCCCGTTGTTCGACAAGACGGCGATGGATCGACTCAATCGCACCAACATCCAGGCCTCGGGTTGGCTGTGCAGCAATCAGAAAGTCGGGATCGCGGTCCACTTCCCGCGCGATGATCGCCTTTTGCTGGTTACCGCCCGACAGTCCCCGAATCGGAACGTGTTCATTTGGGGTGCGCACATCAAACTCTTTGATCAAGCGCTTGGCATATTGATCAATCTCGCCATTTTGAATAATTCCCCTCTTGGTAAACGGGGCTTGATAATATGATTGCAAAACCATGTTTTCACTGACGGTAAAATCGAGCACAAGCCCGCGTTTATGCCGGTCTTCCGGAATATGGCCGACACCAGCTTCGATCACCTTTCGCGGTTTGAACCGGGTCATGTCTTTTCCATTGATGTGAATGGAACCGGACTCGATGTCGCGCAATCCGGTAATCGCCTCGATCAATTCCGTCTGTCCGTTTCCGTCAACACCGGCGAGTCCGACGATTTCACCGGCTCTCACTTCCAGATCAAGGCCATTTACCGCACGGACACCGCGATGATCCAGAGCGACCAGTTGTGAGATCTTGACAATCGGTTCACCGGGTTGCTTTTTCTCTTTTTCCACGGTGAAGGAAACCTCGCGTCCGACCATCAAGGCGGCCAATTCATTTTCATTCGTTTCGGCCACATCGACCGTTTGAATCACTTTTCCGCGGCGAATCACCGTCACCCGGTCACAGGTGCTCATGATCTCCTTCAGTTTATGGGTGATAAAAATGATCGTCTTGCCTTCGTCGACCAGCCGTCGCATAATCTCCGTCAACTCTTCAATCTCCTGCGGCGTCAAGACTGCCGTCGGCTCGTCGAAAATGAGGATATCTGCTCCGCGGTACAACGTTTTCAAAATTTCCACACGCTGTTGCATCCCGACGGATATATCGGCAATTTTCGCCCGCGGATCCACTTTGAGGCCGTACTGATCCGATAAGCGCTGAATCTCTTTCTCCGCTTTTTTGATATTTAACAGGCCGAACTTGCTTCGCTCATCACCCAAAATGATGTTTTCCGTTACGGTAAACGGCTCAACTAACATAAAGTGTTGGTGAACCATCCCGATTCCGAGTTTGTTGGCCACAGTGGGTCCCGTAATTTTGACCGGCTTCTCGTTAATGCGGATTTCTCCTTCGTCCGGTTGGTACAGGCCGAACAAAATGTTCATCAGCGTCGACTTTCCTGCACCATTTTCCCCCAATAACGCATGAATTTCGCCTTTTCTGACCGTCAGATTGATCTGATCATTGGCGATAATTCCGGGAAAACGCTTCGTAATCCCAACCATTTCCACTACATTCACCCTGATTCCCCCCTTCTCGGCGGCATATTTTTCCATTTGTCATTAAATTAAAAAGCGAAAAAAGCTTGAGGATTTAAGTATACAAGGTATTAGGGCATATTTCAAAGGGATTTCTATTTAAAAAGGCCAGCATAGACGCTGACCCGATTTCCAATATTATGGTTTAAAGTTGGCAAGTTCTGCTTCGGTACTCGGAACTTTGAGTTGACCGCTAATAATTTTTTGTTTGTACTCTTCCACTTTCTTCTCAACATCGGGACTCACATGTTTATCAGCCATGGAGATTCCGTTTTCTTTCAGACCCATCACCACATGTTGACCCGGTTTCAGTTTTCCGTCTTTCAATTCCTTGGTCACATTGTAAACAGCCACATCGACGCGTTTGACCATCGAAGTCAGGGTATGGTCGGGAGCGAGGTTGGATTGGTCACGGTCTACACCGATCGCCCAGTACTTCCCTTTCTCGCGGGTTTTCACTTCATCAAACAAGCCTTTGCCTGTACCGCCCGCAGCATGGAAAATAATATCTGCTCCGTTGTTATACATGCTTTGGGCCAGGGAACGTCCTTTTACCGCGTCAGCAAAACTCTCGGCATAAGCGACCGAAACGGTAGCTTTCGGATTTACTGCTTTTACCCCGGCTATATAGCCCACTTCAAATTTTTTGATAAGCGGAGATGTCACCCCGCCGATAAATCCAACTTTGTTTGTTTTCGTTGTTAAACCGGCAATCACACCGACCAGGAATGAGCCTTCCTCTTCCTTAAAGGTAACGGCAGTCACATTTTTCGGGATTTTTCCTCCGAGATCACTGTCGACAATGCCAAATTTCGCATCAGGGAACTGATTGGCAATATCAGGAATCGCCTTGTCGAATTTGTAACCGATCGCCCAGGTGATATTGCGTCCCTCACGTGCAAACTTCGTCAAGTTCGGTATATAATCATCATCGCTTTTTGATTCAAGGGCTTTAATGTCGACACCGTAATCTTTTTTCGCTTTCTCCAGCCCTTCCCAGGCGGATTGGTTGAACGACTCGTCATTCAGCCCGCCGGTATCCGTCACCAACCCGGCTGCAAAACCGCCTTTTTTGGTAGTCGCCGACGAACATCCGACTACTGTGAACACCAATGCCGCACAAAGGAAAAGTGCAAGCCAGGATCTTTTTGCCATGCAGTGGCCCTCCTCCAAAAAAATTAGAATATGAGTTCTTTCCGATTGCAGAATAATCGGAAGGCAGCCGGAAATAAACATATTCCGAAACCGAATTTTATGTATTTCGGAGAACTATGTTTATATAAATTGAATCCATTTTTTCCGGCTGTTTTTTATTGCTCATAGTAATTTATATCATGCTTGTTCACTATTTGGCTACATTTTTCTTTTCTTGATATTGCTCCAGTGTTATTAATACTTCCCTGGGCTTGCTGCCTTCATACGGCCCGACGATTCCATTGCTTTCCATCATGTCGATCAAGCGCGCCGCCCTTGTATAACCAACCCGCAATCTCCGTTGCAAAAGCGAAACGGACGCCGTCTTCGCTTCCAAAACGAGCTGAACCGCCTGCGGAAACAGTTCATCATCCACCCCGTCCATCCCCTGATCCGGGGCCGTGGGAATCAACTCTTCCTGATAACGCGGTTCCTGCTGTTTGCTCACAAAGCGGACAACCGCTTCCACTTCATCATCGGAGAGAAATGCCCCTTGTACGCGGATCGGTTTGGAAGCACCGATCGGCAAATAAAGCATATCACCCCGTCCCAGCAATTTTTCCGCTCCCCCCATGTCCAAGATGGTGCGGGAGTCGGCCTGTGAAGAAACGGCAAAGGCAATTCGCGAAGGAATATTCGCCTTGATCACCCCTGTGATTACATCGACAGAGGGCCGCTGCGTGGCGATGATTAAATGAATCCCTGCCGCCCTGGCCATTTGGGCAAGCCGGCAAATCGCGTCTTCCACGTCGGAAGGAGCCACCATCATCAAATCGGCCAGCTCGTCCACAATGACGACGATGAAGGGAAGAGGCTCCAGGTTCTTCTCTTTGTTTTCGGCCGCCATCTGGTTATAGCGCTCAATATCTCTCGCCCCGTGCTTGGCAAACATTTCATACCGTTTTTCCATCTCGGTCACCACTTTTTTCAGGGCGATCGCCGCCTTGCGCGGATCCGTGACAACAGGGACCAGCAGATGGGGAATTCCGTTATATACATTCAATTCCACCATCTTGGGATCGATCATCATCAATTTCACTTCGTCCGGCCGGGCTTTGTACAGCAAACTGGTGATGATTCCGTTGATGCAGACGCTTTTTCCCGAGCCGGTCGCTCCCGCTACCAGCAAATGCGGCATGCGCGCGAGGTTGTCAACAATTGGTTTGCCGTAAATATCCCGCCCCAGCGCAATGCTCAATTTGGAGGGATGATCGCGATATTCAGGGCTTTCCAAAATATCCCTCAGTCCGACCAGAGAAACCTCCTGGTTCGGCACCTCGATGCCAACAGCCGGTTTTCCCGGTATGGGCGCCTCAATGCGGATATCTTTCGCGGCCAGGGCCAAAGCGATATCATCTGCGAGATTGACAATCCTGCTCACTTTCACCCCGATCTCCGGCTGAATTTCATACCGCGTCACAGTCGGGCCCCGATGAATCCCGGTCACCTTGGCCTTGACTCCGAAGCTTTCCAGCGTCTCCTTCAGTGTGCGCGCATTCTCCCTATGGTCGTCTTGGTCCACCAGACTGCGCTTTTTCGTTTCCCGGAGCAAGGTCGTCGGCGGCATCAGATAATGCGCCATTTCATCTTTCGAATGAAAGCGCACTTCCATCGTTTCTTCTTCCTCGGCATCCTGCTTCTCCACCTGCTCAGTCTTCGGTTTCGTTTTCAACTTTAGCGCTTCCGGAATCATTTTTTCCAGTTCCAGCTCCATTTGCGTTGCTTGCTGCGCCTTTTCTTTTTCATTTCCCCCGTAGATGGCGTCTTCAAAGTCATAAATCACCGGTTCGATCGGATCGCGGCTGACAGAGGCTGCCGCCTTCGTTTCCCCGGATCTTTTTCTCCTGATCCGCTTCGGTGGTTGCTTCTGTTTGTAGTATTGGCGCAACCAATCGATGATCAGCTGTCTGCCCCGTTTTTTCCAGGCACGGAATAATTGTTTCACGATCCCGAAGAATTTCACATAAGAAAAATCGGCCACGAGCAAAATTCCGCACAGCACCAATGCGCCCAGTACAATCAATGTCCCCATATCATCAAATAAAAAGTGCAATAAGGCATAAGCGAAAGCACCGGTCATTCCGCCCCCGACATCAAGAGGAAGGCGGGAAGTCCGTTCCTCCAAAAGCAAATTCCATGTCGTGTCCACAATTCCGCTGTTCGTATGGATCGTTTGAAAAGTCCAATAGTGATTTAACGTCAGAAATGAAACGAGAATCATCGTCAACCCGCTCATGCGCGGAGTCCATTTCCGTGGCCATTTGCGGTTGGCCATGACATAAACGGCCAGCCAGACTCCCAGAAGCGGAATCACAAAATTCCATGTACCGAAGACAAACCGGGCCAAGTAAGTCAAGTTCCGCCCGATTGCCCCGTAGCTGGCCATGGTAATAAAAGAGGCAGCGAGAATCACAATCCCGTAAATCTCAAACAAAATCTCATTTTTGAGCGATTTCTCCGCATTTGCTTTTTTCTTTTTTCGTGCCATATGTATCACCTTTCACAAAACCGTCACTCTTCATTATAACATGGAAAAGCTTGCCTGCAGAATGGTCCGTCCTAAATTTTGGGAATAGAGTGAAAGAAGAGATATTTTTATTGCCTGACCGAAGAGGTACGTTTTGCCAATCTCAGCAGGGGATCGGGCCTGTTGAGACCCTTCGGAACACAGGCAGGTTGGATAGCATATTCACGAGCCGATTTGCAACAAGCTTTCAAAAAGGATCATTCCCCTCCAAGCGTAGTTGAGGCGGCCGGGTCTTTTATACGGAAATAATTAGATATGATATAATAATCTAAAAAAATTTAATTGTTACAGAGAGGAGGCAGGCGCCGTCACTGGCCTTTCGCAAGTGGTCCAAGGCGTAAAAAATGAGGGTTTCCTTATTCGTAACCTGTTTGACTGATGTATTTTTCCCGGAAGTGGGTAAAGCCGTTGTCGAGATACTGGAAAGGCTTGGATGCGAGGTGGATTTTCCCGAAACGCAGACATGCTGCGGCCAGCCTGCCTATAACAGCGGGTACCACCTGGAAACCAAAGAGGTGGCCGAGCATATGATCGAAACGTTCGAACCGGCTGAATATATCGTAACACCATCCGGTTCATGCGCAGCGATGTTCCATGAATATGAACAGTTATTCAGCGGTCAGCCGGATTTACAAGCACGTGCCCGGGCCCTGGCGAACAGAACCTATGAATTCACCCAATTTTTGACTGAGATCTTGCAGGTTGACGACCTCGGGGCGGAACTCCACGCAACAGCCACTTATCACCCTTCCTGCCACATGAACCGTCTTTTGGGGGTAACGGAAGCTCCGTACCGCCTGCTGGAAAATGTCAAAGGGCTGAAGTTGATTCCACTTCCTCATGCGCATGATTGCTGCGGGTTCGGCGGCACCTTCTCTGTCAAAATGAATGCGATTTCATCCCGGATGGTCGATGAAAAAGCACAGCATATCGAGGAAACAAGAGCCGGGCTCCTGATCGGAGCCGATTGCAGCTGCCTGATGAATATCGGCGGCCGTTTGAGCCGCTTGGGAAAACCGGTCAAAGTGATGCATATCGCCCAAGTGTTAAACCATCTCCGGCAGAGAGGGGATGAAAAAGATGCCGATTAAAATCGGACAAGATCCCTTTTTTAAACGCGTCGAAAGCGGAATCAACGACCGGCAGATGCAGAAAGCCGTCAGTTCCGCACAGGAACGATTTCAGAAACGCCGGCGGGAGGCAACAGAAGAGCTTGGAAACTGGGAAGAGTGGAGAAAATGGGGTGAAGCGATACGCGCTCATACCATGCGCTATCTGGACTACTATTTGGAGCAACTCTCCGAAAATGTAAGCAAAGCCGGCGGGCACGTTTTTTTCGCCCGGACTGCCGCGGAAGCGAATGAATACATCATCCGGATCATTAAAAGCAAACAAGCAACCCGTGTTGTGAAATCCAAGTCGATGATGACTGAGGAAATCAGTTTAAACAAAGCCTTGGAAGAAGCAGGCTGCGAGGTATTGGAAACGGATTTGGCCGAATTTATCTTGCAAGCCGATGATCATGACCCTCCTTCCCATATTGTCGTCCCTTCTTTGCACAAGGACAGGGAAAAAATTCGTGAAATATTTGCGCGCCTGGGGTATCAGGGTTCTGCCGTCCCCGAAGAAATGACGCGTTTTGCCCGCAACTATCTGCGCAAGAAGTTCCTGTCCGCCGAAATCGGCATTACCGGTTGCAATTTTGCGGTAGCCGAATCCGGTTCGGTCGTTTTGGTGACAAATGAAGGAAATGCCCGCCTCTGCACAACCCTTCCCAAGACGCAAATCACCGTAATGGGGATGGAGCGGCTGGTTCCCACTTGGGAAGAACTGGATGTATTGGTCACATTATTGTGCCGAAGCGCTGTCGGCCAAAAATTGACCACTTACGTAACCGGGCTGACCGGTCCCCGGCGGGAAGGCGAGGGAGACGGGCCGGAAGAATTCCATTTGGTCATTCTCGATAATGGCCGTTCAAATATATTGGGCACGGAATTTCAAAGCATCCTTCACTGTATCCGCTGTGCTGCCTGCATCAATGTCTGCCCCGTCTACCGCCATATCGGCGGGCACGCATACGGATCGATTTACCCCGGGCCGGTCGGGGCAGTCTTGACTCCGCTGCTGGCTGGTTATGACGAGTATAAGGAGCTTCCTTACGCTTCCAGTTTGTGCGCGGCATGCACCGAAGTTTGCCCTGTCCGGATTCCCCTCCATGAATTATTGATCGAGCACCGCCGGAAAATAGCGGAGGACGAGAAAAAAGCTCCGCCGGGTGAACGGCTGGCCATGAAAGGATTTCGCCTGGCCGCCACTTCGCCAAAACTTTATCGGCTTGCGTCCAAAGCCGCGTCCATAATGGCAAAACCGTTAACGGAAGAAGCAAAGCTGAAAACGGGCTTCGGTCCGCTTAAACCCTGGCTGGAAACACGTGACTTCCCGGCACCGGAACAGGAAACTTTTCGGGAGTGGTTCCAAAAACAGCGGAAAAAGGGGGAAAATTCATGACCATTTTAAACCGGGACGCTTTTTTAAATAAGCTGGCCGAAAGGCTGGGGCGCCCGCGCATGCGGGAGGAGATACAAAAACCGGAGTGGGATCAGGCCAGACTCGTTCCGCCGGAAGATAGAAAGGGGTGTGAAGAGTGGGTTGAGCGCCTGGAAAAACAAGCACAACTCAATCGCACCACCTTTTTCCGCATACCGGCTGACTTCCTGCCCGAAGCAGTTTGGAAGATGATCAAAAAGGCCGGGGCGAAAACGGTTATTACCTGGGATGATGTGCGTTGGAACGAGTACGGACTCGATCCGGCATTGAATGCCAAGTTGGAGGAGCATAGGATCAGGCTTCAGCAATGGTGTGACGAACAAGCAGCGGAAAGCATTTCGCTGGCTGAACAGGCGATGATCGGCATCACCTTCAGTGACTTGGCTCTGGCCGAATCTGCAACCGTGATGTTACTCAACGGACGGGGAAAAGGAAGATCCGTCAGCCTGTTGCCGCACAAGTACATCGCCATCATTCCGAGAAGCACCATCGTGCCACGGCTCACCCATGCAACCCGTGAAATCCGTCGCCGCATAGAGAAAGGGGAATTGCTTCCTTCCTGCATTAACTTTATTTCCGGACCGAGCAACAGCGCAGATATTGAAATGAATCTGGTGGTGGGCGTTCACGGACCGGTGGAGGTCACTTATATCGTCGTGGATGACCGCTAAGCGTTATCCCTGCGGTGAGAAGGGACGAGTGCTTATCTGAGCGCAAAAAAAGCCCACTCTTTTGATCGAGCGGGCTATTTCCGGCAAATCCAATCACATGGCAGGAGTGATCGCCAGTGGGGAAAGGAACCTCTTCCACTCAGGCTTTGTCATTCTGTCACATCGAAAAACTGAAGGCATTTACCTTGGCAGCAATCCCTTTGGCCATTTCTTTTTGCGTGCTGCGCCGGTCGCGCCTGGCCACTCCCGACTGATAGGCGGCTTCGATCACCGCTTCTCTCACCTTTTCCACTACACGGCTGTTAAATACACTGGGAATGATATACTGCTCACTCAGCTCCTCATCGGAAACGACGGAAGCGATGGCCTGAGCGGCAGCCAATTTCATCTCTTCGGTGATTTTGGACGCGCGGCAATCGAGGGCGCCTCGAAAAATCCCGGGAAAACACAGCACATTATTAATTTGGTTCGGATAATCGGACCGGCCTGTCGCCATCACCCGAACATAAGGTTCCGCTTGATCCGGCGCAATTTCCGGAACCGGATTGGCCATGGCAAATACAATCGGATCGGGAGCCATGCTTTGAATATCTTCCACTTTCAAGACACCGGGACCCGAAACCCCGATAAAAATATCCGCTCCTTTTATCACTTCGGACAGAGAGCCTTCAAGCCTGCGGGGATTGGTATGGGCTGCATACCAATTCCAGAAAGAATTCTCATACCTGCGGGTTGCGACAATCGCCCCTTCCCGATCGACACCGATCACATCCCGCACACCGGCGGCCAACAGCATCTTGGTGCAGGCAATTCCGGCTGCACCGATGCCGCAAACGACCACTTTGCAATCGGCCAGATCTTTGCCGACCAATTTGACCGCGTTAATCAGCCCGGCCAGGGCCACGACCGCCGTTCCGTGCTGATCATCATGAAACACGGGAATATCCAGTTCCTGCGAAAGCCGTTGTTCAATCTCAAAGCATTTCGGAGAGGCGATGTCCTCCAGATTAATCCCGCCGAACGTCGGGGCCAGCGCCTTGACAATTCGGATGATCTCCTCCGTATCCTGCGTCGCCAGGCAAATTGGAAAAGCGTCCACTCCGGCCAGCTGTTTAAACAGCATCGCCTTCCCTTCCATCACCGGCATGGCCGCTTCCGGTCCGATGTTTCCCAACCCGAGCACTGCTGAACCGTCTGAGACAACCGCCACTGTATTTCGTTTGATCGTGAGTGAATGGGCCCGCGAGGATTTTTCCTGAATCGCCTTGCAGACCCTCGCCACTTCCGGAGTATAGACGCGGGACAGATCATCGCGGTTTTTGATCGGCATTTTGGGCACCGTTTCGATTTTTCCTCCCAAGTGCATTAAAAAGGTGCGGTCCGAAACGTTGATGACGTGAACACCGGAAATTTCTTTCACGATCGACACCAGCCGGTCGCCCAATCCGTAGTCGGTAATATTGACGGTAATATCGCGAATGGTGAATGTTTTTCCTTCCTGAATCACGTCGATGGCAATGATATCCCCGCCTGCTTCACTGATGATTGAGGCGATTTTCCCGAACGAAACCAATTCTTTTTCCAGTTTTAATCGCAAGATGATACTCGTCTTTGCCCCCATTGAAATGCTCATTCAGATCGCCTCTTTTCTGATGATATATAGTCCGGGAAGGAAATGGCCCGATTAACCTCCGGTATAAGCCCTGATTGGTTTGCCCGCCGGATCGCTCCTGTCCTCCGACCGCATTCTCCCATGCGGATGAATCGGCAGCTTCAAAACAGCCTAAAGACCGATGCTCCGCGTTCAGGGCATGTTTCACCATTTTGCGGTTGCCGGACCCGGTTCTGTACACCTTCAGGGACGGGAACGATTTTCCAGCCCCGCCTCGACGGAAGCGGTTTTATCAGAAATCCGGCAATGTTCCGGCATCAATCGCTTTCTGCCGTTCAATCCGCTTTTATTCCATGGCATCCCGGGACAAAAAATTCGCGTGCCAATCCCGAAAGGGAATGCAAGGGCTTCATTCGTTGTGGTTATTTCGACTCCCTTTATTTTCATTTCTTATCCATCCCCACCGGAACTCCTTTTCTCTTTTTTTAACACTTCGTGAACTTCAATCAAGAGCGGCCTCCACTTCTGTCATCCGTTCCTGCCGGCCGCCTTTTCATCTCGGCACAGCGGGCCGGCGTCGGAAATATTTTGCCGGGATTGCATAAATTTTCAGGATTAAATACCTCGCGAATTGCCAATTGCACAGCCAGCTCCTTCTCGGAGAAGAGATAGCGCATCTCTTCCCGCTTTTCCAGACCGACACCGTGCTCCCCGGTGATGCTGCCACCCACCTCGGTGCAAACCTTCAAAATCGCCGATCCCGCCCGGACGGCTCTCTCTTCTTCACCGGGGATTCGCGCGTCAAACATGATGAGCGGATGCAAGTTACCGTCTCCGGCGTGAAAAACATTGGCAATGCGCACTCCATGTTCGCGGCTGATCTCTTCAATCCGGGACAGCACTTCCGGAAGCCGGCTGCGGGGGATGACTCCGTCCTGGACCAGATTATTCGGGGAAATGGTTCCGACGGCGCCAAAAGCAGTCTTGCGGTTATTCCACCAGCTCTTTCTTTCTTCCTCGGAAGAAGCCGGGCGCACTTCCCGCACCCCGTGTTTCCGGCACACGTCCACAATGCGCTCAATCTGTTCGTCCAAACCCTCGGCAATTCCGTCCACCTCGACCAATAAAACAGCCCCGAGATCGCGTGGATACCCTATCGGAAACGTCCCTTTTTCCACGGCTTCTATCGCCAGGTTGTCCATCATCTCCAAAGCCGCCGGGTAAATCCCCGCAGCGATGATGCCGGTAACCGCTTCGCTCGCCTGTTTCACCTCATCGAACATGGCGAGCACGGTTCGCACCCCTTCCGGCTTTTTTTCAAGCCGTACCGTGATCTCCGTCACAATGCCCATCGTCCCTTCCGATCCGACAACCAATCCGGTTAAATCATACCCGGGTTCGTCGGGAAGACCGCCGAGTTGAACCACTTGACCGTCGGGCAACACCATGGTCAAACCGAGAACGTGGTTGGTGGTGACGCCGTATTTGAGACAGTGGGCCCCTCCGGCATTTTCACCCACATTTCCCCCGATGGTACAAACCTGCTGACTCGAGGGGTCCGGGGCGTAATAGTAGCCGTGACCGGCAACGGACTCTGTCAGGTGCAGATTGATATACCCTGGTTGCACCACTGCCCGCCGGTTCGGGAGATCGATTTGCAACAGGCGGTTCATCCTGGCCAGACTGATGATGACCTCGCCACCCGTCGGAGTGGCCCCTCCGCTCAAACCGGTTCCCGCTCCGCGCGGAATAAAGGGAATTCCCCTCTGAGCCAGAAAGCGGACGACCTCTGCTGTCTCTTCCGTGCTCCCGGGAAAGACAACGGCTCTGGGCAACGCCTTTTTCAGGGTGTAGGCATCACACTCATAGGCGAGTAAATCTTCCTGACGGAAAAGGACGGCATCCTTTCCGACACAGCGCTGCAGGGCGGCAATCAGTTCCTGATGTTCACCGCCATCCTGTCTGCCGGCCGTCTCCTGCTCATCCCCTTCCCCGCAGCGATAAGCCTCGTCCAGCAATTCAACCGTATGCACGACCCGTTCCCGTCCGCGGCGCTGATGAACGCCCATCGATATTTGCAGCATGCAACCGGGATTTCCCATAGCAATCCAGTCCACGTCCGGCGGAACATCATCCATTTTACGTTCCAGAAGGCGCCCGGCCATATCAGGGTAAACCAGGTTATAAATCCCCGCACTCCCACAGCAACGGTCGGCTTGGGGCATCTCAATCAAAGTCAGCCCCGGAATTTGTTTAAGCAGCTGCCGCGGCTCGTTTCGCACTTTTTGTGCATGGGCCAAATGACAGGCATCGTGATAGGTTACGACCCCTTCCACCCTGCCGGACGGCGGTCTCAGACCGATCTCGCACAAAAAAGCGGAAATGTCCCGCACCTTTTTTACAAACTCCTGCGCCTTTTCATGGTAATCGGGATCGTTTCTGAGGAGTTGGTCGTATTCTTTCATCGCTGCCCCGCAACCAGCTGCATTGACAATGATGGTATCCACATCCGCCCGCAAAAACGAATCAATATTTTGTTTCGCCATTTTTTTTGCGGTCTCCCGATCCCCTGCATGTATTTGCAGGGCCCCGCAGCAAACCTGCCCCCGCGGCACCGCCACTTCCAAACCGTTGCGGCTTAAAACCCGGACTGTTGCTTCATTGATTCCCGCGTATAAAACATCCATCACACACCCGGCCAAGAAAGCCACACGCCCGCGCTTTTCGCCAAGCGCCGGGGTCACTTCCGCCAGGGTCTGCCGGGAAAATCGCTTCGGAACCGGCGGCAGAACCGCCTCCATCTTCCGGATGTGCTCGGGTAACAACCGGAGAATCCCCGTTTTTCTGACTAAAGACTGAAGACCTGATTGCTGGTAAAACCGGAGCAGACGGCCCAGCGCATGCAAGCGGCCGGGATTGGGAAAAAAATGCCGCAAAAACAACCGGTTGATCCGTCCCTTTACTCCCCGTGGAGGCATGGCCTGATAAAGCTGACCGCGCGCCTCTTCGATCAAGGCACCGACCTCCACCCCCGAGGGACAGGCCGTTTCGCAAGCCCGGCAATCCAGGCACTGAAAAACCGGATCAAACAAGCCTTGGTTTAAGGAAATCCGCCCTTCGCCCGCTGCTTTGATCAAATGAACGCGCCCTCGCGGAGAATGGGGCTCCAGTTTCTCTTCCTGATAAGTGGGGCACGCGTCCAAACACATGCCGCAATGGATGCATTTTGACCATTTCTCCGGATCGGGCGGATCAGCAAACGGATATCCTGTCAGCGGTTTTGTTTTCTTGATCGGATCAGGCACGATTGATCCCTCCTGCCCATCGACCCGGATTAAAACGCCCTTCCGGGTCCAAACTGGATTTGATCTTTTGCATCAAAAACAGTCCGGACGGCATTTTGCCCCAAACGGGGATCTTCTCTTTCAAAAAGGAAGGGGCATGCAGCATCACCACATAACCAAACCCTTCTTCAATCCGCTGCCGCACCTTTTCAATCAGTTCTTTGGCACAGGCCCATTGATTCTCGTCTGGCCGGAGGACAGCCAGGGTGATCCCGGTGCCCGGTCCCCCGTGAACCAACGCTTCTATGCCCGCTTCTTCCGCCAGACGATGCACCAGTTCAACCACCGAGTCCGCCTGATCAGGCAGCGTGCTGATTTTCAATGCAACTTTTTCCGCACTTTGCGCATCCCTGGCATGTGGCAGAAGTTCTCCCAATGAACGCCATAGTGCAGCCGCCCATTCATTTCGCAAAATCTCCCGAATCGTTATCCCTTCTTCCTTTGCCCAGTTCACCACCTGGTTCTGCTCCTTGGCAACCGCCTTGCTCTCATCTTCAAATCCGATCATCAAGCCAAACGAATCATGCTCACCGGGAAGAAGCGATGTCAGCACCGAATCATTCACCAATTCGGCCGCAGAAGGTTCCAGCGACGAATCCAGCAGGCGCCGGCTGAACCGCTTCAGGGAAGGAAGATCCCCGTTTTCCAGGATGATCACTGTTTCCTCCGGCGGCAAGGGACGCAATTTAAATGTGCATTCACTAATCACGCCCAGAGTTCCGAGCGATCCGACAAACAGCTTATTCATGTCATATCCGGCGACATTCTTGACGACTTTTCCACCAGTCGAAATGATCTCGCCATCAGCCAGAATCACTTTAAGTCCGGTCACCCAGTCACGCGGCGTTCCATACTTCAACCGTTTGGGGCCGGTCAGGGCGGCAGCGACTATTCCGCCCGCCGTACTCAACTCCGGCCATCCCGGATCGAGCGGCAACATTTGCCCTTTTTCCCGCAAGACCGACTGGATCCTGCTCAGCGGAATACCCGCTTGCACTGTCACCATCAAGTCTCCGGCGGAATATTCCGCAATCTGATTGTATCTGGCCAGCGACAAGGTAACCGCCGCCTCTCTCCGGTCAGGATGGCCATAACTTGCGCGCGCCCCCAGACCTTGAGGGTTGATTACTGCTCGCGCCTCGCCGGCCCAGCGGATCACTTCAACTGCATCTTCCTCCGATTCGGCAAAAACGACCAAATCGCCACCGGCATCATCAGCCGGTAACATCACTTTGTTTTCTCCCAGCCGTTCAATCAGACGGTTTCGGTCTGTTTGGGTTATATCGCGTTTATTCACGGTCACAGCCTCTCCCCTGTATGACAAGATGACAGCGCCGGGATTTCAATTTTCCCTTTGATACAATTCAACATACGATTGTCTCTGATGGTGCAAATGATGCTCCATTTCCTTCGCCGCCGTTCCGTTCGAACTCCGTAAAAACAACCGATCGCATCATCCTCCTTTTCCCCTTGTTTCAGTCCAGCCAACGTATATCGTATATAATATATTATATAGAATAATTAAATTATTTTCCCATGTCATTTCATCTCTGTCATCGCAAGGAGAACTCCGGCAACATTACCCAAAAAGAAAAAAAGAACCCTTAACGAATTAAGAGTTCCTGAGGTGTTTTTCACAAATTAAACCCGTGGCTGGTTGGTAATCTTCATGCCCGGTTGGTAGCGCGGATCCAGGTAATGAGCCGGATCGGGACTGATCAGGCGAACCAGCGTCGCCTCTCCTTCATTTTGCTTGTTCACCAGCATGGTTATTCCATCCACAGTCATCTCTTCCAGTTTTATTTGCGACGGATCATAATAAGCGAGGTCCAACGGAAAGGCAGAATAATAAATCATTGCAGCAACGCTCCCTTTTTTCGGGCTTCAATTCTCGTGTTCAATTCGGCCAGTGCATCAGAGATGCCCCCGACCTTGTCGATCAATCCATACTCGACGGCATCCCGGCCGATCACGTTCGTTCCGATGTCCCGCGCCAATTCCCCCGTCCGGAACATCAATTCGCGAAATTTTTCTTCCGAGATATCGGAGTGTTCCGCCACAAACCGGACAACCCGATCCTGCATTTTTTCCAGATATTCAAATGTTTGTGGCACACCGATCACCAAACCGGTCAAGCGTACGGGATGGATGGTCATGGTTGCCGTTTCGGCGATAAAGGAAGTGTCGGCAGCGACAGCGATCGGCACCCCGATGCTGTGCCCTCCCCCGAGAACGACTGAAACCGTCGGCTTGCTCATCGTGGCGATCATCTCCGCAATGGCCAGTCCTGCCTCGACATCTCCGCCGACCGTATTAAGGACGACGATCATCCCTTCGATTTTGGGATTTTGTTCCACCGCGATAATCTGGGGAATCACGTGTTCATATTTTGTTGTTTTGTTCTGCGGCGGCATCACTAAATGCCCCTCGATCTGGCCGATAATATTTAGACAAAAGACATTGGTTTCCAACTGGGGCACATTAATTTGCCCTAACTGTTGCAAGGCATGAACCGTTTCATTCTTCTTCTTTAACTCCTCTTCGGAGGGCCTCGCCTCGGTTTTTTCTTTTTCCTCATTCGGTTGGTTGGTCATGGAAAATCATCCTTTCCTCTCATCTCTCCTTAGTATGTACGAGAGGGAGGCCTTCTAATAAAAAATTAAACAATAACGCCGGGTCTCAATGTTTTCCAATATTTTGACCAACGGCGCATCTTTCTTCATTTATTTTCCATAAATTCCTTTGTTATCTTTATTTCAACTTTCCTTCCTTTTTCTTATAATAGAGGAGAGATAGCATCCTTCCATTTGCACTCCTTGTCCAAGCTATCTCAAACGGAAACGATGTTCCCCGGTTTTGAGGACGCCAGTCGTCCTCTTTTTTTTGCATGCAAAAGCACCTGTTCTCCCCAGAAAGGAGGCAGGTGCTCACTGGTTTGACCAAGAAGTGTCGGTTTGTCCTGTTGCCGGAACACGGCGCTCTTAAGCCTTTGCCAGTTCCTCAATCATCCGGATCACTTTGTCGCGCGGATCTTCACCCTCATTTTTTTCCATTTGCGCAACCACTTCCGCCCTCCGGTCAAACAGGCGAAATACTGCATTTAAAAAAGTTTCCGCCGTCATTTCTTCTTCCTGCAGCACGTCGCAATATCCCATCTTTTTAAATGACTCTGCGTTCAGGATCTGATCCCCGCGGCTCGCTGCTTTTGAAAGCGGAATCAAGAGCATCGGTTTTCTCAGGGCCAAAAATTCAAAGATCGAATTGGAACCGGCGCGGGAAATGACCAGATCGGCCATATTCATGAGATGCGGCAATTCGTCAGAAACGTACTCAAACTGCTTATAACCCTCAAATTGCAGCGAACTGTCAACTTGCCCTTTACCGCAAATATGGACAATTTGAAATTGTTCCAGCAGTGAAACCAGATTTTCCCTTACCGCTTCATTAATCCGCTTGGCACCAAGACTTCCTCCCATGATAAGCAAAACGGGTTTATTCGGCGAAAACCGGCAGATCGCCAATCCCTGTTCGCGATCTCCTTGTTTCAGCTCTTCACGGATCACGGCTCCCACATATTCGGCGCGATCCGACTTGAAATAGCGGGTCGTTTCCGGAAAGGTCGTAATCACCTTCGAGGCAAACGGGGTCGCCAATTTGTTGGCCAGACCCGGAGTTAAATCGGATTCATGGATGATCACCGGAACCCGATTCAACCAACCGCCGATTACAACAGGGACGGAAACAAATCCTCCCTTGGAGAAAATAAGCCCGGGCTTTTGCCGTCTGATCAGCCGGTAAGCCTGAAAAATCCCTTTTAAGACGCGAAACGGATCTTTAAAATTGTTCCAGTCAAAGTAACGGCGCAGCTTACCGGTGGAAATCGCATGGTACCGGACCTGATCCAGCCCGGCGATCAACTGCTTTTCAATCCCGTTTTCAGATCCTATGTATTCCACTTCCCAACCTTCCCGCAAAAAGTGCGGAATCAACGCCAGATTGACGGTGACATGCCCTGCAGTCCCGCCGCCGGTAAACAAAATACTCTTACGCAAAGAAAAGCCTCCTTTCCGCTTTTGCCTTTTGGAATAAATCCATTTTAACAGCTTTTTCACCAACCACATCAAAAAATTATTTGAAAGAATAATGGAAAACAGAAATTTCCATTTTAATGGATGATCCCCCTGATCATCCGGGTAAAAAACCATAACCGTAATCATCCAAAGAGGGCATACCATACATGTGGACATTTACTTTTTCCGTCAGGTTAAAATCCTGTGATCAGCTGCAACCTGATTTATTCATCCCGAGAAAGGCGGAGTGAAAATTAATGGATATTTTAATCGGATCGATTTTGGGCATGGTGGAAGGCTTGACGGAATTCGCCCCTGTCTCCTCCACCGGACACATGATACTCGCCGGTCATCTGCTGGGATTTGAAGGAACCGTCCGGGCTACGACGTTTGAGGTGGTGATCCAACTCGGTTCGATCTCGGCTGTCGTTGTCTTTTTTTGGAAACGCCTGCTGAGCCTGGTTGGGCTCTATCGCACCCCCGGGCAGGAAAAAAGCGCGCACTTGAATCCCGTTCATATCCTCCTCGGAATGTTTCCGGCCTGTCTCCTCGGACTCTTGTTTCACAACTACATAAAAGAGAAGCTGTTTACAGCGCAAACGGTGATCTGGGCTTTAATCCTCGGTGGGATTCTGATGATCCTAGCTGAGGCATTTCGCAAAGCGCCCCCCTCTGCTGCAAACTTGGATCAGGTAACCTACAGCCAGGCGTTTATTGTCGGCTTGTTTCAATGCCTTGCTCTGTGGCCCGGTTTCTCGCGTTCCGGTTCGACCATTTCAGGTGGATTGCTGGCGGGAATGAATCATCAGACGGCATCGGAATTCACCTTTATCCTGGCTGTTCCGATGATGGTGGCCGCTACCGTAAAAGACCTTCTGGATAACTGGGAGCTTCTTCACGCCAGCGACCTTCCTCTCTTTATAGCCGGGTTTGTCACTGCGTTTGTCTTTGCCCTGATTTCGATCCGGTTTTTCCTTCGACTGATCAGCCGGCTGAAATTGACGCCTTTCTCCATTTACCGGTTTATCCTGGCCATCGCCTTTTGGGGTCTCATGAAATGATGCGGAGATACCATGATCAATATCAGAAAAGCCGGGAACAAAGAGATCGCGCGGCCCGGTCCGAACAACCCGCAAAAAAAGAACAGCCGGAGAGGCGAAACTCTCAAAGCTGTTCTTTTGCCTTGTCCTTATGTCAGTTTTGATGGGTCGGTTTTAAGGTCGGCACACGGACTGGAGCATGATTTTTTCATCGAACAGGCCTGACATTTCCCCAGCTTGCTCCTTTTGACAAAACGGAACAAAGTGAAGGCGGCATAACCGAAAATGATGAGACCGAGCAAAATGTCCACCAGCATCCTCTCTCCCCCTTTTCATTGAAATCCCAACCATTTGCCCCCCTGATAAATGATCAGCGAGATCACGTAGGCGACCGCCAGCGCATATCCGACGGAGAACCAGGTCCATTTCGCCGATCCGGTTTCCTTTTTGATGACGGCCACAGTCGCCAGACACGGAATATAGAGGAGGATAAAGGCCATAAAGCTGTATGCCTGCAGCGGGGTGAAAAAGTGCGAAATGATTTGCCCCAGGCCGGCATCACCCGAAGTCGCGTAAATGATGTTCATGGTCGACACAACGACCTCTTTGGCCAGGAAACCGGTAAGCAAGGATGCTCCCGCCTGCCAATTGCCAAATCCGAGCGGGGCCAAAAGCGGAGCGAGGATTCCTCCGATTTTGGCCAAAAAGCTCTGGTTCATCTCGACTCCGAACCCACCGGGTCCCGCATACCCCAACAGCCAGATGGCAACGGAACCCCCAAAGATAAACGTCCCCGCTTTTCTCATAAAACCTTTTCCCTTTTCCCAGGTGCTCCGCATTAACGTGAGCCACTGCGGAACCCGATAGGGCGGCAACTCCACGACAAAAATCGATTCTCCGTCATCCATCAGGCCGGTTGAGAACAGTTTGGCCAAAATCAAAGCCACAACCACCCCCAACACATAGAGGGACAGGACGATCAGCGCCTGATGTTCTTTAAAAAAAGTTCCCACAAACAGACTGTAAACCGTCAACCGTGCTGAACAGGACATCAAAGGGGTCAGGATGATGGTCAGCAACCGCTCTTTTGGCTGCTCGATGGTGCGGGCGGCCATCACTCCCGGCACATTACAGCCGAAGCCGATAATCATCGGAATAAAAGCTTTGCCGTTGAGGCCCACCGCTTCCATCAATTTGTCCATCACCATCGTCACACGCGCCATATATCCTGAATCCTCAATAAAGGAAATGAGCAAAAACAGGATAAAAATTTGCGGAACAAAGACGAGAACGCCGCCGACTCCGGCCACAATTCCCTGAATCACGACAGCCTTCATAAATTCCGACGCCCCGATTTGTGTCAATAACTGCGTCAGGGTGTCAGCGAGCGGACCATTGATCCATTCATCAAGCAAGTCGGACAATGGTGTGCCGAGCCAATCAAAAGTAAGCTTAAACATCAAGTACATAAACAGCAAGAAAACAGGAATGCCCAGAAAGCGGTTCGTCACAATCTGATCAAGGCGATCAGTGAAGGTGACGCCAACTTCCTTGGCCCGGGTCACACAGCTTTCCAAAACGGATTGGATAAAGCGGCTGCGCACCCGGTGTATATGCTGCTGAAGCGATTTTACAGACGCTTCGGCGCACACCTCACGTTCTGCCTGTTCAAACAAACGCTTCAAGTCTTCTTCGGAAATGTATTTGGTTAACAGCCCTTTCACCGTCTGGTTGCCTTCAAAAAATTGCAGGGCAAGCCAGCGCTTTGAAGGCAATGACAGCCCGTCCGGAATCTTTGAACACAACTCGCGCATGGCTCGTTCCAAAGGCAAACCGTAATCCAGATGCAAAGGCTCTTTGTTTTCTTTGGCACTTTCCGACAATCGGCCGGCCAATTCGGCGCAACCTTTGCCGGTGCGGGCGACAATGGGAACCACCTGACAGCCGAGCTGTTCTCCCAAACGCTCCGCCTCAATCAGGCTCCCCCGTTTTTGGGCCACATCGATCATATTAAGCCCGATCAAAACCGGTTTTCCATACTCCAGCAATTGGATGGTTAAATACAAATTTCGTTTTAACTGTGAAGCATCGACAATATTTAATATCAAGGAAAATTCATCATGTAGCAAAAAGTGCGTCGCCACGCTCTCATCGCGTGATACAGGATTGAGCGAATAAATTCCGGGAAGGTCGATTAAGGTGCCTTGCTTGTTTTTCAGGGTACCCACTTTCTTTTCGACGGTCACTCCGGCCCAGTTGCCGATATATTCGTATGAACCGGTCAGGATATTAAACAGGGACGTTTTCCCCGTATTTGGGTTACCGGCCAACGCAATGTTGATCATATGCGTTCCACTTGAATGCCCAGAGCTTCCTGACGCCGGATGCCAATGCATTGACCATCGATCTCGATTGCGATCGGCCCCCGAAACGGCAAAATCCGTTTAACCGAAACAACGGAGCCTTCCATAATGTCCAAATCGACCAAACGCTGTTGCACAATCGGATTTACATTCGCTGTATCGATAATCCGTACACGATCTCCCTGTTTGATTTCCGTGAGTAAAATGGTTCTCACCCCAGTAAAATAATGATAATCATTATCAATTCATTTACATTATATGAGATAAATTCTCATCTGTAAATGATTTAATGCAAGCATGTGATGGAGGTATTCATGAAAGCGAGCGGCCTTTGTCTCCGCTGAAGTGGTCTATGTCAATAATCAACGCACTTGAATTTGATCATTATATCTGCTGTTTTCACAGCAAGAAAAAAAGGAAAAAATAAAGGGGAGGAGTATCAAATCCGATTGCCAGCATGTTGCTTCTGTAACATTGCCTCAAATCAGTTGACAAACCACCTGACAGAAGGGATTCCTTTGGAACACAAAGCACTTATTCACTTGCTCCTGCATTACAAATATATCGGCATCTTCAGCCTCTTTATGTTCGGGTTGATCGGGCTGCCCGTGCCGGATGAAGTATTGCTCACACTCATCGGCATTTTGGTCACAGAAAAAAAACTGGCGTTGATCCCGAGCGCGCTGACCAGCTATGCAGGCAGCGTAACGGGGATGTCTTTCAGCTACTGGATCGGCCGGGCTTTAACCAAGACCTTAGTCAAAAGATTCGGCCGTTGGTTTGGCATCACCCCGGAGCGATTGGGAAAGGCACATACATGGTTTGAACGGTACGGAAAATGGACGATCAGCGCCAGTTACTTCATTCCCGGTTTGCGTCACGTGATCGCTTACTTTTCCGGTTTCAGCCGTTTATCCTACCCCCGTTTTCTCCTGTTTGCCATCATCGGCGCCGGCTTCTGGATCACCCTGTTTCTTTCTTTGGGCCTGTTGCTCGGACGGGATTGGCTGTTTTTGCTGGCGGCCATTCACCGCTATATGCTGATTGCCGTTTGTCTGGCCGCAATGTTGTTGCTGTTCGGCTGGTCTCTCAAAAAAACCATGACAAAACCCCGGAAGAATCCCGAACATGATTAACATGCCGCCTTCCGGGGCCTTTCTTTTCCGCGCCATCCTCTTTGGCTCCGCTATATATCCCACTTTCCGCTGATTTTCGCCCACAAGCCGGGGTCCAGATTCCCCCCGCTGATGATGACACCGATTTTCTGCCCGCATGCAAAGGGAACTTTCCCTGCCAACAAGGCGGCCACCGTTACGGCTCCTGACGGCTCCACCACCCACTTGAAGCGAGTAAAAATATAGCGCATCGCCTCGATAATCTCCTCTTCCGTCACCGTGACGATTTCGGAAACATGATTTTGGATGACGGGAAACGTCAATGTCCCGAGTGAAGTGGTTCGCAGTCCGTCCGCGATCGTATCGGGTGAGTCGATGGTTACCCGCTCTCCTTTTGCCAAGGATAAGGCTGCATCATTTGCCTTGGCGGGTTCGGCTCCGACGATGCGAATCGACGGATTCACTCCATGCGCGGCAATGGCCGTCCCGGAAATTAATCCGCCCCCGCCAACCGGGGTCATGATTCCATCCAATTCCGGTACTTCTCTCAAAAGCTCCAATGCAGCCGTCCCTGCCCCGGCGATCACGCGCGGATGATCAAAAGGGGGAATCAAGACCATTCTCTTTTGCTCCATCCACCTCTTGGCAACCTGTTCGCGATCTTCTTTCCACCGGTCATAAAAAACGATCTCCGCCCCATAGCCCCGGGTTGCTTCCACTTTTACCCCGGGGGTATCCTGAGGCATGACGATGACCGTCTCAATCCCCAGAATTTTGGCGGCCAGCGCAATCCCCTGGGCGTGATTTCCGGAAGAAAAAGCGATAACGCCCCTTTTTTTGTCATCGTCGTCCAGTCCGCTGACAGCATGGTAAGCCCCGCGAAACTTAAAGGCTCCGCCGCGCTGAAAATGTTCGCATTTGAAATAAACTTCGTACCCCGTCCACTCATTAAATGAACGGGAAGTCATGACCGGAGTCCGGTTTGCAATCCCGTCCAGATTCTGCGCTGCTTGCACAATATCATCAAAGTTTACGCTTTTCCCCACTTTGATCCGCTTCTCCCCTCTTGGAGCCGGCCATCGCAAGATCCGGGATACGCCGGCAAAATTCCGGGCAGTAACCAAAGCCCGGATAGAAAACAAGCCCGCTCCGTTTCTTTCCTTCGCCTTCTTTAGATCACCCTCAAGGAAAAAAACCCATTCCCTTCTTCAGAAATCCGCCTCTTCACCGGGAATCACTGCCGAAAAACGCAGCACAGCCCGGTGTCCTCCGGCTGAACCACCTCAAAACATGCAAATGCGATGCGTGAGCAATATTCCCCCGCTTTTCTCCTTCCTGGGCAATCATCCATACGGCTGTGCCAAAGACTACATATAACGAATACATATATTGTATCCCAATTGTCAGTGCGAAAGGAATGAAGACTATGCACCACAAACAAAGGGGAGAATTTGACCACCCCTATGCCCATCTCCAGCAACAGCCATTTCCGTTTCCTCCGAGCCGGCCTCAACAACCGATGCAGCCCGGACAACCAACCACCCCGTCTCAGCCGCTGACGCCATACCCGATGATGCCACGGCAACCTTCGCAACCCGGACCGGGAGGACCTTCCCCGACCAGGCCATCGTACCCATCCCCCATGCCAGCCAGACCGCAACAACCTTCACCGCCGGGGCTCGGAACTGGTCCGACCCGTTCGATGCCGAATCCCCTGCAATGGTTTCTTCAATATATTTATCGACCGCCGCATCGGTATTAAGAACACCTTGGCGCGTCATCGACAGGGCTGACGATTTCCAACTGAAAGAAACCGTCAGCCCGTTTTTTGGCCCCGCCACTCTGCATGATTTTCTCACCCCGCCAGGAAAAATAGACGGTTCAATCAACTGAAGACAAAAGGCCTTCAACTGCCCCTTCCTGTACAGCATCGGCCAACGAACGGCCGATGAGCGGCGAACAAGGATCGTTGCAGAGCAAATAAAGCTGATGCAGGGCCCGTGTACACCCGACAAACAGCAACTTTGCGTTTAATTCGTCATCAGGATAATGTTGATCATCAAGGTCCATCATCACCACCGCATCAAATTCCATCCCTTTGCTCAAATAAACGGGCAGGATGGAAAGGCCGCCCCGATACTCAGTTTGACCGGAGAGGATCAGGTTGGGCTGCCATCCGTTCGCCAACAATTGTTCATATATTTTTCTGCTTTCTTCTTCCGTTCGCATGATAATCGCCAGCGATTGAACTTTGGCAAACGTTTGCCGGAGCAATTGCAAAAGCTTCTCCAGCCTCTCCTCCCTGCCGGCGTGAATCACACGGACGGGTTCCCCGCTGCGGTAAACAGGTTTGGCCAGAGCGACATCCCCTGCATATTTGCTCACAATCTGATTGGCAAAGCGTATGATCTCCATCGTGGAGCGATAACTTGTATTCAGCTCAAATTTCCGAACCTGATCCTGATCGAACACCTCAGCCAATTCACGCCACTCTGTAATCCCGCGAAAGGAATAAATGTTTTGCAACAAGTCGCCCAAAATTGTAAAAGAATTTCCCCGGCAGTGCTTTTTTAAGATCGCCAGTTGATAAGGCGATACGTCTTGCGCCTCATCCAAAACAATGTGATCATACACTTCCTTGGCATCCAGTCCGAAAAAGCGGTGCTTAATTGCCACGAGCGGGGCCAAGTCTTCCCATTCGATTTCTTTCTTTTTCCCGGCCACCATCCCGTATTCCGCCGGCAAAGATCGCAGCAGCTGCTGATACCATTTCAAGGGAGTGTGATTCGGCCATGTTTTCATAAAGCTGCGCAACCGGGCGGATGCTTTCTTTTTTATCTCTCTGCGCGGATCAAGATGGCGGATTTCTTTATATTCCGTTTCCAACCAGCGTTTGATCCGGGCCATCACCCGCTCTTTGCGCTTCATCAGCGGCTCATGCCGATATTCCTCATAAAACCATTTTTGAATTTCTTCAGCCGGCAGATGCTTGTTCTCCCAGGCCACAAACGGACGGTCTGGCACAAAGGACGCCTCATACTCATCCAGTCGTTTTTCCACCAGTTGCATAAAACGGATGCTTCCTTTGAAACGGGCAACCTCACTGCCCTTTGTCCCCTCCGTTCGCTGCTCAAACCACCATTCCAACCGTTCATCCTGACTTCGCAACTCCACTTGCTCTTCCAATTGTTCCAAAGCCCAGTCGGCAAATGTGGTTTGTTTTACATCCCCCACTCCCAGTTCCGGCAGTACATCGGAAATATAATCAATAAACATTTGGTTTGGAGCAAATATAATCATTTTCTCCGGGCGGATCTTTTCCTGGTAGCGGTAGAGTAGATAAGCGAGCCGATGAAGCGCGACCGTCGTTTTCCCGCTGCCGGGTACACCCTGAATGATGATGGCCCGGTTACGCTCCGCGCGAATAATCTGATCCTGTTCATACTGAATCGTCGACACAATGTCCCGCAGGCGGTGATCTTTATTTTCCTCCAGACGATAAAGCAAAAATTCATCAGTCACGTTCACATTTTCCGCACCGCGCACATAACTGTCGACGACCCGCTCCAACTGCTGATTTCGAATGGCGATATTCCGTTTCAAATGGACTGTTCCTTCAATGCGTCCATCGGGAGAATCATAATAAGCCCGATCACTCTGTCCGGAAAAAGAATAAAACATGCTCGAAACCGGCGCCCGCCAATCAACCACCAGCAAATCGCCAGTATCCTCGTCTTGAAGTCCCACTTTGCCAATATAAATGGGAACCACCCGGCTTGTTTGCTGCTCCTGAAAATCAAACCGTCCGAAATAAGGTTCCTTTTTGGCAATGTCCAGATTTTGCCTTTGTTTTTGCCGCTGAGCGTCCAGCGCTTGTTCCACAGGATCCTTCCCATAATAACGGGGGATTCCATCCAGTGTTTTTTGTTGCTGTTCCACTTTTTTCAATACATCTGCCAATTTTTTCTTCTCCTCATTAAAAGGGTATCCAACCGATTCACATCCTTCCAAGAACAGTAAAAAGCACCGGGATTGGACGGTGCTTGCATTAAATCCATGTAATTTTTTAAAACGGGAAATGGTTATATTCTACACCATTTCTTTCTTTCCTCCAAAAATAATATCAAAACTCATTCGAATTCCGAAAAAAGGTCCAGTACAGAAGACGAAGTGGGCAAACACCAATCTCTTTGCAAAACAAACGCCAAAGTTTTCCAGCTGATCAGACATACTCCCGCCAAGATCATCTGCTGAATGACGGATTCCGTCACAACCGTTTTCTCCTCTTCTTCTCCAATCACCATAAACACCTGGTATCCCTGTGATACTGCCGTGAGCGCGGTAAAGACGGCGGCCGGATCGAGTCCTATCCCGGCCAAAATCAGACTTTTGCACTTCGTCTGCCTGATTGCCCCAACAAAATCACAATGCTCCCAGGCATTGGTCTCTGTTCTCGGAAGAATCGGCACTGCCGGAAAGAGGCTGTGCAATTTTTGCTCCAGCACCCCTCTCCTGCTTCCCTTCTCCGTCCTCAGCAAAGATATCAACGCCGGCATCTGAAAAATCCCCGCCAGCCGGCCAAGCGCAATCATCCGTTTCATCAATCCGGAATGTGCCACCGGACCGGCAGCAGCCAGCAGCTCCTCTTCCAGATCCAGATAGACCAGAACCATCCTGCCCGGATCGTGCTGCGGAGGAGCGGGCCCCATTTCCGGAAACGGTTTTCCTATTTTAAACCAACCGGGATCAACACCTTCATAATGGCGTTCATTATGAACTTCATGATGCACTTCATGGTGCACTTCCGTAAAAGTGCCACGTCGCTTCCTATTCATAATATTCCCCTTTTTACCCCTCTGATCCTTTCTTCAATGTATGCCCGGTTCTTCACAAAAGAGACTGTCTCATCTGTAACCGGACAGCAGGCCATTGCAATAAATCCCTGAACATGGGAAAAACGGCCATATCCTTTTGTGTTCATGACGAATAGCTTAATTAGGGACATCAGCAGAGGAAATGGAGGAATCATGATGCCACGTCGTACCGAATTGGCCCGGACGGCCGAACAATGTGCACGAACCTGTGAACAGCTGGCCCATACCCTTTGGCACCGGCAGGACGTGCACCGGAGAATGAGACAAATCCGCCTGTTGCAGGATTGTGCCTTTTCCTGCAGACATTTACACCTGTTACTTATCAGAAATCGTCCGGAAGCAAGACAAGAAGCGGAGCGCTGTGCTTCAATCTGCGAAAGATGCGCCAGGGAGTGCCGGAAATTCTCCGATCCGGAATCCCGCCACTGCGCCGAGGTGTGCACGAACTGCGCCAGAGATTGCCGAAACTACGTCCGCGCTCGGTCGTTCAGTTATGAGTGGGATCTGTACAGCTATTTTTAAACCGGGGCCTCCCGGTTTTTTTATGCATCCATCCAATATCCTATATATGGATGGATAACTGTCCGCTGAGCGAGAGATATTACCCCTAGCCAAATTCAGGAGCCATCAAAAGGAAAGGAGTGAAAACCAACATGAAACAAGTGCGATTGTTTGGCCTTGTATTCGCCATCATCTGTCTGTTAATTGTTCCCCTTGACGCCAAGGCACATGAAGCAAAACCGTATCACTTCGGGTTTAAAAAGAGCAAAAACGGCCAGCTTCCTTCCATCGCCCAGGAAGGATTCATGGAGATCCTGAAAGAGCATGGGGCCATTTTCCTCGGGGATTCTCATAAAAAAGAGCTGTATCTCACCTTTGATAACGGATATGAAAATGGATATACCGGCAAAATCCTCGACATTCTCAAAGAAAAAAAGGTTCCTGCGGCCTTTTTTGTTACGGGTCATTATGTCAAAGACCAGCCCGAATTGATCAAACGAATGGTTAAAGAAGGACATGTGATTGGCAATCATTCATGGAATCATCCGGACCTGACCCGGGTTTCGGCCGACACGATCAAAAACGAGCTGACCCAAGTGAAAGACGAGGTCACCCGTATAACCGGTACGAAAGATATGCATTTCCTCCGACCGCCCCGGGGGATTTTCAGCGAGCAATCCCTGGCTGTCAGCGGCAAACTTGGCTATACGAACGTTTTCTGGTCCGTCGCTTACAAGGATTGGGATCCCAAAAGGCAAAAAGGCTGGAAATATGCTTATGAGAATGTAATGTCCCAACTCCATCCCGGGGCTGTGATTCTGCTGCATACCGTCTCTAAGGACAATGCCGAGGCATTGAGCAAAATCATCGATGATGCCAGAAAGCAGGGGTACCAATTTAAGAGCTTGGAACAACTGAAAGTGAAAAATTACCGGTAGGAATATGGAAAAAAGAAGGAGCCATGCCCGGCTCCTTCGACTTCATTTTTCACGGGTATGTCCTTATTCTTTTCTTGATAAACCCATGGCCTGAATCAGGGCTTCATGGATTCGCGTGTTTTCATAAACCCCCATAAACAGCCGGCCGCCACATCCTGCTGCCGTCAACGGAACATCAACAGCCGTATGCCCCGTGGTTGTCCAATCAGCAAAAAACTTCTGGTCAGAATGGGCTACATCGAAAGGCCCGTCTTCTCCGGATATGGATTTTTCGTCACCAGACTCATCTTTGCTGTCCGCCTCTTCCACAGCCAAGCCGCCGGTTTCATGATCAGCGAGGACGATGACTAAAGTATCCGGATGTTTTTTGGCATATTCCTTTGCCAGGGCAACTGACTTGTCCAGCTGTTGTCCTGCTTTGATCATTCGTGTCGCGTTATTTTGGTGCCCCATCTCATCAATCGCTTCCTCTTCGACCATCAGGAAAAAACCTTTTTTGTTTTTGGACAAGGTATCGATCGCTTTTTTCGTCATTTCAGGGAGGGAAACAACCGGGGCATACTGATCGCCATCGCCTTCAGGAAGCTGTTTGAACATTTCTTCATTCGCAAAAAGCCCAAGCAGTTTGTCACCATCCGCTCTTTTTAATTGCTCTGCATTGGTAACATAGTCATAACCGAGCCGCTTCGCTTCTTCAACAAGATTCCCCTTTGTCCCTTTGCTCGCTTCACTTTGGCCTTCCGCCGGATGATCAGGATAAGCGCCGGGATTTCCCGCCGGGTACCAATAATCTTCCCCACCGCCAAGGAGAACGTCGACTTTGCTGTTTTCAAGGTACTGTTTGCCGATCTCGCTCTGCAAGGAACGATCGGAGACATGTGCTCCAAAGGCTGCCGGCGTGGCATCGGTAATCTGGCTGGTTGTAACCAAACCGGTTGATTTGCCTGCCTTTTTCGCCCGTTCCAAAACAGTTTCCACCGGCTGGTGATTGACATCCACTCCGATGGCCCCATTGTAAGTTTTTACCCCGGATGCCATTGCCGTTGCGGCAGCGGCCGAATCCGTCACCACACTGGCTGAAGAAGTGTGAACCTGACCGATGTAAGGCATATCATTCATGGACAGCGCAGCCGTTGCGATCAATTTTCTGTTCAACTTTTCCCTCTCCTATCACTGATTTGTTTAATCTCCTCCATTCTAAATCGGTTTTATTAAACAATCTTGAAGAAACTGCAAAAATAGAATTCATTTCGTGTTACTGAATCAAATTTCCAACAACTGACCTAAGAGACAGACCTACAGCCTGCGCGCTGAACAGACCGAGATCCATCATGCTCGAGAAGAGGCATCAGCATTTCCCGAATGATGATAATCCATTTTTTGAACCGGAAGGAGATGAAGGGATTTTGAAATTCAGACAAGAAAAACTTAGCGCGGGAGACGGTTACCGGGGTACAAGGAAGAGCATGTCCAAAATTGCCCGGCGTTTACACAAACAACGTCTTGTTTTCGAATAAAGCGCGTTCCACGCACCCATTTAATATTGACAAATAACTAATTTTATGTTATTATTAAATTTTATTTGACAAACTAAAACACCACCTGTTATGATGGATACGAGACGAAACCCAATCCGGCAATCCACAGAGACAGGGGGTACATATGGAAAACTTACCATGCAAGGGATGCAGAGGATTATGTTGCGGACCTGTTCCTGTTACAGAGCGAGAGCTTAAGATAATAAAAAAGAAAATTAGATCGATGCCACATAAACAACGTTTGGCATTGGAGAAACAACCGCGGTTTTATGGAACGTGTATCTTTTATGACCTGGAAAAGGACCGATGTGGGATTTATTCGGCAAGACCGGAAATTTGCCGTGTGTTTGGCTATCATAAAAACCTGTCTTGTTTCCGCAAACCCGAATTGGCGACAAAAGATAATTGGACAGCCAAAGAAAAACATGTTGGTATATTGTCTAAGGATTTTACTTGGAAGGACTTCAAATGACGTTTTTTGGTTTTTTTCAACGCTTGGCAATTTGATCATCCGCCATCCTTCATTTGCGTGAATGGAATGCGGATGCATCTTTTGTTCGAAAGAAAACAATTTTTTCACTATAAAGAATAAATCCAAGGCCATGAAACAGTTCGATGGCCTTGGATTCATTACCCACTGCGCCGACCTCTCCGTTGATCCCAATCCGGCATTGTTCCGGAAATTACCCCGTTCTGCAGATTGTTCAGCACTCGGACAAACGATTACGGACAATCTGTGTCGCTTTCACCATATTTTTCAGTGAAGCGACGGTTTCCTCAACTCCACGGGTTTTTAAGCCGCAATCAGGATTAACCCAGAACAGTTCAGGTTCCAGAACTTGCAGGCCGCGTTCAATGATGGCAATGATTTCATCAGCGGACGGAATTCGCGGACTGTGGATATCATATACTCCCAGTCCGATTCCTTTGTCATAGTCATAATCTGTAAACGCAGATACCAATTCCCCGTGGCTTCGCGATGTTTCGATTGAAATCACATCCGCATCCAACCGGCTTATGGAGTCGATAAAGTCATGAAACTCACAGTAGCACATATGAGTATGGATTTGCGTCGTGTCTTTCACCGAAGAAGTCGTTAGGCGAAATGCCTTCACTGCCCAATCCAAATACTCCTTCCGTGACGATTTTTTAAGCGGCAATCCCTCCCTGAGGGCTGGTTCATCCACTTGGATCATCTTTATTCCGGAAGCTTCCAACGCTTCCACTTCTTTTCTCAATGCCAGAGCAATCTGCCAGGCCACTTGCTGTCTCGGCAGATCATCACGAACGAATGACCAATTCAAGATGGTTACGGGCCCTGTAATCATTCCCTTGACCGGTTTTTCCGTGAGGGATTGGGCAAAAACACTTTCCTTCACACTCATGGGTTCAAGAAACTCCACATCACCATAAATGATGGGTGGTCTTACACAGCGCGATCCATATGACTGAACCCACCCATTCTGCGTAAAGGCAAACCCTCCCAGCTTCTCACCAAAAAACTCCACCATATCGGTCCGTTCAAATTCCCCGTGAACCAGAACATCGAGCCCGATCTCTTCTTGAATATGGATCCAGTTTTTGATTTGCTTCCGGATAAATTCATCATAACGCTCTCCTGTCCACTCTCCCTTTCTCCACTTTCGCCTGGCTTGCCGCACTTCTGAAGTCTGCGGAAAACTCCCGATCGTCGTGGTCGGCAACAGCGGGAGTTTCAATACGTCCTGTTGCTTCTTTCGCCGCTCCTCAAACGGGAGGTTACGTTGCAGATGATGAGTTTGCAGATTTTCGACAGACCGATGCACTTCCGCACGGTTTCTCACCGGGGATTGAGCCAATTGACGCAGTGCCGCACGGCTGTTGTCCAATCTCTCCGAAACAGTGTGGAAACCATGGTTAAACCCTTTGACCAAAGCGGCGATTTCATCCAGTTTTTCATCGGCAAAAGCGAGTGCATTTTTTATTTCCGGTTCCAAATAAGTCTCATGTTTGACGGAGACAGGAACATGCAACAAACTGCAGGATGGTTGCAGCCATATGCGGTCCGGGGAAACATAACCGGTGATTTCCCTGATCAACTCCGATTTTTTCGGCAAATCCGAACGCCAAACATTTCTCCCGTCAACCAGCCCAACCCCCAGCACTTTGTCAGCAGGAAAACCATACATTTTGATATATTCAAGATTCTTCTCCAAACCGTATGCAAAATCCAGCCCAATCCCTTGGACGGGCAAATCGATCAGCTCCGGATACCATTCGGCATAATCAAAATAAGTTTGCAGCATGATGCAAAGCTGAGGGGCTGCTTCGTGCAATTGCCTGTAAATGTATGCGACCGTTTCCATCTCTTCTTTGCTGATGGATGTAACCAGAACCGGTTCATCAAATTGAATCCACTCAACGCCTTCCTGCTCCAATTCCTGCAAGATTTGCACATACAACGGCATCAACTGCAAGATAAACGCAGGCAACTGTGCGCGTTCGTACCCCTTGGAAAGTTTTATAAACGTATAAGGCCCGACAATCACCGGCTTCCCTTGAATCCCCAGTTTTTCTTTTGCCTCGCGATAAGCTTTAAGAGGTTTATTTTCCGTCAGGGTTGGTTGCACTCCCTCATATTCCGGAACAATGTAGTGATAATTCGTGTTAAACCATTTTGTCATTTCACAGGCAACTGCTGTCTGATTTCCTCGCGCCATCGAAAAATAAATATGAAGCGGAACTTCTCCTCCTTCATGGCGAAACCGTTTTGGTACCAGCCCAAACATGACAGCCATATCCAACATATGATCATAAAACGTAAAATCGCCCACAGGGATCAAATCGATTCCATGATCTTTTTGCTTTTGCAGATGCGACAGACGAATCTGTTCCATTCGTTTAAGAAAATCGGCTTCTTCCAATTTTCCTGCCCAAAACGCTTCCAGAGCCTTTTTCCACTCGCGATTTTCCCCAATGCGCGGATAGCCTAAGTTACTGCTTTTGATCCTGCTCATTCTGCAAACCTCCCATATGAGTTCATACATAATAAAAAAGCATTCCCAACGTTCACAGAGAGCGTTAGAAATGCGAAAATAAGCAGGATCAGACAGACGAACCCCTTCACTTTTCTAACACCTCCCTATCTCCCGTAGGTCAAGCAGTGTTGTCAGAATAGGCAGGTCTCCTGGCTCCAGGATCTTCACCAGCTAAACCGCCTTCCCAATCCAGTCAAGGATCAGTGACATCATCTTTTTAGCTGATTCCCCTGTCACAGTGGCGGGACCGCACCGGATTCACACCGGTTTCCCTATTAAACTTTAGAGATGGCTTCCTCTAAAGTACCTATTCCCACTATTTTCATTTGTTTTTGCTATTATAAAGGATCATCAAAGAAAGAACAAGAACAAATTGCTGAATTGTTTTTTTACTGTCCCAAAAACAGATTTCCTCCATGCGCCCATAACACAATCCGTTTATAAATGTTGTCAGCAATCGATTTTACCTCAAATTAAAAAGCCACAACCCCTGATGTTTCAAGGGTTGCAGCCTCTTGTGCGGTTTAGATCCGATTATACTTCCATGATGATTGGCAGAATCATGGGACGGCGGCGGGTTTTCTCAAACAAGAATTTGCTTAGCGCATCACGAATACTTGTTTTCAGGGAAGCCCACTCGCTCACTTGTTCCCTCATACATTTTTCCATCGTTTGGCTTACAATGCGATTCGCTTCTTCCAAAAGCTGTTCTGATTCGCGAACGTAGACAAAGCCGCGCGAAATAATATCCGGACCGGAAAGAATCGTACCGTTTGTTTTACTTAGGGTAACCACAACGACTAAAATGCCGTCTTGGGAGAGTAGTTTACGATCTCTTAGTACGATGTTTCCAACATCTCCAACGCCTAGTCCGTCAATCAGCACTTTCCCTGTCTGAATTTTGGGACCATATCTCGCTTTTCCGTCTGAGAATTCGACTGTATCTCCGTTGTCACAGATAAAAATATTTTCTGGGCGCACTCCCACAGATTCGGCAAGTTGGGCGTGAGCACGCAACATGCGGTACTCACCGTGAATCGGAATAAAATATTTGGGTTTCATCAGGCTTAGCATCAGTTTCAAATCTTCTTGAGAACCATGTCCTGACACGTGAACATGAGAAGTCGTACTGTAAACGACATCAGCGCCGATGCGGAACAGCTGGTCAACAGTGCGGCCGATCAATTTTTCATTCCCCGGAATCGGCGTCGCGGCGATGATCACCGTATCGCCGGGCAAAATCTCCACTTTCCGGTGGGAAGCGTTTGCCATGCGCGTAAGTGCAGACATCGATTCCCCCTGGCTGCCGGTGGAAATCACCGCAACCTTGTTGGCCGGAAGGTGATTAATTTCATCCGGATCTATCAATAAATCTGATGGAATCTCCAGATAACCCAATTCCGAGGCGATATTTACCACATTCACCATACTGCGTCCGACCACCGCCAATTTCCGCCCGTACGTGTGGCAAGCGTCCACCACTTGCTGGATGCGGTGTATGTTGGAGGCAAATGTGGCTACAATGACCCGTTGCTTCGCTTTCCGAAATACTTCTTTAATTCCGTCACCAACCGTGCGTTCCGAACCGGTAAACCCGGGACGTTCTGCGTTGGTACTGTCCGACAACAAACATAAAACGCCTTTTTTCCCTATTTCCGCCATTTTGTGCATGTCGGCCACACGACCCCCGACAGGGGTCAAATCAAATTTGAAATCACCCGTATGCACCACAGCCCCTTCGGGAGTCTCAATGCAGACTCCGACCGAGTCCGGAATGCTGTGGTTCGTATTGAAAAACGTGGCCTTCAAATGGGAACCTAATTTGATTTCCGACTGGTTATTGATCACATGCCGTTTCGTGTCATTCAGCAGATGTGCTTCTCGAAGCTTATGTTCGACCAATCCCATTGTCAGTTTCGTCGCGAAAATGGGAACGTTTAGTTGCCGCAAGATATATGGAAGACCGCCAATATGATCCTCGTGTCCATGTGTTAAGATAATTCCGCGTACTTTCTCCCGATTCTCAACAAGATACGTGATGTCCGGAATGACAATGTCGATTCCCAACATGTCCTCTTCAGGGAACATTAAGCCCGAGTCAATGACGACAATGTCATTCTCGTACTGCACCACATACATGTTTTTTCCGATTTCATCCAACCCACCGAGAGCAAAAACGTAGAGTTTGCCCCGCTGGTTTTTTGTCACAAATGTACCTCCTATATATTCTGTTGTCGTCACCCTAAACCGCACAAATCTCACTTGTTCTCATTATATACGATCAAAAAATATGTATGCAACCAATTCTTGTTGAAACGGAGCTGAAGAAATCATCGCGATTGAGGAAAAATGAGAAAAACCGACCTGCACATACAGATCGGCTCATTCTGATTATAATAATTCCCTGATCCATTCATCCGTTGCCGCCCTTTGCAGTTCATCCATTTCTGTGAGCGGCAACCGGACATAAGGCTCCGACCAGCCCTTTTGCGCCATCGCATACTTTAACGGCACAGGGCTGGATGTGATAAACAAACCGTGGAAGACGGGCAACAGTTTCTGATGAATGGCGATCGCCTTCTGATTGTCACCGGCAAAAAAGGCATCGATCATCTCTTTTATCTCTCTGCCGACCAAATGACTGGCCACACTGACCACACCGGCTCCGCCCACAGCCAGCACCGGCAGGGTGATTCCGTCATCGCCGCTGTAAACGGCCACATCCGGGGAAATGGAAGCGATCAGGTTGGAGATTTGCCCCATGTTTCCGCTCGCCTCTTTGATCGCCACGACCTGATCCAATTCGGCCAGGCGCTGCATCGTATCAACAGTCATATTGACACTGGTGCGCCCGGGGACATTGTAAAGCATGACCGGCAGTGACGTCGCAGACACAATCGCCTTAAAATGTTGCACCAGTCCCTCTTGCGAAGGCTTGTTATAATACGGTGCAACCAGCATGATTCCGTCGACACCGATCTCTTCCGCCTCTTTGGTCAGTTCGATGCTTTGCTGTGTATTGTTGCTGCCGGTTCCCGCAATCACTTTCACGCGTCCGGCCACTTTCTCTTTGGTAAAACGGAACAAAGCCAATTTCTCTTCGTGAGTCAAAGTAGGCGATTCGGCTGTTGTTCCTGAAACGACGATCCCGTCGCTCCCCGTTTCGATCAAGCGCTCAATGCATTCTTCCAGCCGGGGCCAATCAATTTCGTTTTCCTTGGTGAACGGGGTGTACATCGCAGTAATTAACCGGCCAAAAAACATATCTCTCACTCCATTTCCAAATGCACGCTCACGCATAATTGAGATTATGCAGGTTAAATTTCCGGTGAAGGGCACGAATGGCTTTTACCATATCTTCTCCGTGCACCAGCACCCAGATCGTCGTATGCGAATCGGCCGACTGCAAAATTTGTACATCTTCTTCAGTCAGCGCTTCAGAGATTTTCGCCATAACCCCCGGCACCCCGGCAATGCCCGCACCAACGACCGAAACTTTGGCACAGCCGCGGGAAAGTTCCGGAGTTAATCCCAAGTCGCTGATGATGGCTGCTGCCTGGTCGGCAAGGTCATCATAAACCGTATAAGCGATCTCACACGGATTGACACTGATGAAGTCGACACTGATCCCATGGTCGGCCATCGCTTTAAACACGCTTACCTGCCAATCATATTGGCCCTGGTTTACACGGATTTTTATTTGCGTCACATTGGGCATCTGTGTAATCCCGATAATCGTGGTTTCCCGCACTTCACTGGCCGGGCGGTCGATTTCCGTCAAATGCGTCACCAGTGTTCCCTTATGATCCGACATCGTCGACCGCACGCGAATCGGGATTTGCGTTTGCATGGCAATTTCAACGGCCCGCGGGTGGATCACTTTGGCCCCCTGAAACGCCAGGTTGCACATCTCGGTATACGTAACCTGTTCCAGTTGGGCGGCATCTTCAACAATGCGCGGATCAGCGGTCATGATCCCTTCGACATCAGTGAAAATATCCACATATTCTGCATGCAAAGCGGCCCCCAAAGCGGTCGCGGTCGTATCGCTGCCGCCCCGGCCCAATGTCGTGATCTCCCCATCGGTTGTCTGCCCTTGAAAACCGGTCACGATCACGACATTTCCTTTTTCCAGTTCATGTTTGACCCGCTTGGGATTGACGGTAATAATCTGTGCGTTGGTATGATGATTATTCGTAATGATTCCCGCTTGTCCACCAGTCAGTACACAGTTTTGAATTTCATGTTTTGTTAAGAGGGAAGAAATCGTGGCGGCGGAAATAATTTCACCACAGCTCATCAACAAGTCTTTTTCGCGCGGAGTGATTACGTCCCCATATTGTTTGGAAATACTTAATAGTGTATCTGTTGCATAGGGGTCTCCCTTTCTCCCCATCGCAGAAACCACGACGACCAGACGATATTCTTCGGCCAGCGCCTTGCGAATATGATGCAATACGCGCTGGCGCTGTTCGGGGGTCGCCACTGAGGTTCCGCCAAATTTCTGTACGATGATCCTCATGGTGTATCCCTTCTCTATCTTTCATTTTCAATGAGTACTTCCGCAATTTGAATCGCATTGGTGGCTGCCCCTTTGAGCAGATTGTCGGAAACGACCCACAGGTTGAGTCCGCGCGGATGATTCAGGTCACGCCGCAGCCGTCCGACAAACACCTCGGTGCGATCCGCAGAATGAAGCGGCATCGGGTAAATTTGCCCGGCAATGTCATCCTGAACCACAATTCCCGGCATCTCGCTTAAAAGTGCCCGAACCTCATCCAATTCAAAATCTGATTTTAATTCCACATAAACAGATTCGCTGTGTCCGCGGAAAACCGGTACGCGCACACATGTCGCCGTTACGCCGATCGAGTCATCGGCAAAGATTTTTTTCGTCTCACGGACCATTTTCATCTCTTCCAGGGTAAACCCGTTTTCTTCAGCTACATCCACTTGCGGAATCACATTAAAAGCCATTTGGTAATGCCGATCCAATTTTCCCACCGGAAGCACACTGGCGGTCACTTCATCCCCGTTCAAACTCGCCTTCGTTTGCTGCTCCAGCTCGTGGATCGCCTGCCAGCCGGCTCCCGAAACAGCCTGGTAGGTGGAAACGATCACGCGTTCGATGCCGTAGCGATCATACAGCGGTTTTAGTGCAACGACCATTTGAATGGTTGAACAGTTTGGATTGGCAATAATCCCTTTATGATTTTTCGCCGCTTCCGGATTTACTTCCGGCACCACCAGGGGAACTTCCGGATCCATCCGAAACGCATTGGAATTATCAATCACAACCGCTCCTCTTTTCGCCGCTTCCGGCGCGAGCACCTTACTGACACCGCCGCCCGCACTGAACAGGGCAAAGTCAACACCGTCAAAGCTCTCCGGCGTCGCTTCTTCGACCACCACTTCTTCCCCGCGAAAAGTGATCGTTTGCCCGGCAGATCTTTTGGATGCAAGAGGGCGCAATTCTTTTACTGGAAAATTTCGTTCATCCAAATACTTGAGCATTTGTTGTCCCACAGCCCCGGTTGCTCCGACGACAGCTACTGTGTATTCCCTGTTTGCCACTCAATTTCCCTCCAATAATCCTGATCATATGGGAGTCGTCCTCCAAACAGCAAAAAAGCAGGCAATTGGAGGACGTCTGTCTTATTGCGAAAGCTCTTATCTATTATGAAGTGAAATCGCGATATTTTTCAACTATTAATGGTTGCAACTGCCTTCCTTCAATGGCTGACAAACAGGTTTCGGGGATCAGTTCCATCCGCGCCACCATTGATTTCGGCTTTTTTTCCGGAGCATCCTGACCAAAAGGAACAAAATATACATCTTTTGTTGTCAGCAGACAGGCCAGATTCTTTGCGTTCAACCCCAGTGCGTCGTTGGTGGAAATGGCCAACACGACCGGCCGGTGATTGCGCATCTGCGCCTTGGCGGCCATCAGCACCGGCCCATCTGTCATCGCATTTGCCAGACGCGATAATGTATTCCCCGTACAAGGGGCAATCACCAGGCAATCCAAAGTTTTGGCGGGGCCGAGAGGTTCAACCTCGGGGATGGACATAAGCGGTTCCTGCCCGGTAATTTCTTTGATTTTTCGCTTCCAATACTCCGCCGTCCCAAACCGGCTGTCCACCGTTGCGACGGTATGGGAAATAATCGGAACCACTTTTGCCTCCATTTCAACCAATCGCTGCATTTGCGGCAGAACCTCGTCATGCGTGCAGTGGGACCCTGTCATGGCAAAACCGATTGTCAATCCGGCAAAGCTGATCTCCCTCACTACACGGCTCCCTCCTTTTGCAATTCGGTTGTCATCAGTTGCGTGATGGTTCGGGCGAGGATACGACCCGCCGTCTTCGGCGCCACTATACCCGGCAAACTCGGAGCCAAAATCGCCTTGATTCCCCGTTTCTCGGCAAAGGTGTAATCCACTCCGCCCGGTTTGGAAGCCAGATCAATGATCACCACATCATGAGGAACTTGTGCCAGCACTGTGGAAGTGATAATGAGGGCGGGAATCGTATTAAAAATCAAATCGGCATTGCGGACATACTGAGCCAAATCCTCGATATCGAACGATTCCATCCCCATTTCAAAGACCCTTGCTTTATAGGCGGAACCACGCACCCCCACCTTGACCCGTGCCCCGATTGCATGAAGCGTTCTCGCCAGCGACATCCCGCATCTTCCCAGCCCGAGAACGATGCATTCAGAACCGTGGATGGTGATGTCCGTATTTTGGATCGCCATCATCAATGCTCCCTCCACGGTCGGAATCGAGTTATAAATGGCAACGTCATCCCGCTCCATCAGTTCAAACAGAGCGATCTGATATTTTTGGCAGAGATTTTTCAAATATTGTGTTGCCATCCCAGCAAACATCAGGCAATGCTTGGGAAGCGCCGCCACATGTTCTTCTGTGAGCACCAGGGTTTTGGAGGTAAATACGCTGTTTACCATCCCGTACTCATCTGTTCCGATAATGGGTAAAACGAGGACATCAGCTTGCCTCAACACATCTGCCGATAATTCCTTCAAGGTCGCGCCGCTGAGGGGGCTTTGCAAATTGTCATAACCGATGAGACTTACCCTGGCATCCATCTGGATACAGCTTTTTATAACTTCCAACTGTCTCGCATCTCCACCGAGGAAGACAACATGCTTACCTTCCAGCATATGCAATTAACTCCTTTCCCCGGAAGAATAAGTACACAAAAAGGCATTGCCAACTAATCAATCCTTGCTTGCATCATATGAGGGTGTTGGGTATTCGGTTCCGCACTTTTTATCCTTTCTGCTCAGCCGTGCTGATGATCACCATCTCCGGCCCCACTTTTTTGACCAGACGCCAGGATAATTCAATCTGCCGCGATTTCTTTTTGAACCACGAGGAACCCACCGGGATCAAAATGGATTCGATTTTTCCGGTCTGCGGGTGAAAAGTCAGATCCGCATGCAAAAAGTTTCCCAGTCGCTCACCGTTAACCAAATCAATGCATTCCTTTTCGGCAAATTCACTCCAACGCATATTTCTCCTCCATTTTTGCTCAGCATGATAAAAAAACTTTCTTTACCTCATATTTATGAACGGAAAAAGCAAAACATAAGAAAAATCCCCCCGCTGTTGCAGGGGAAAATAAACATTCCTCTTATCGCAAGCACGATCCGGGGGAAAGCCTGAACAGACCCGTTCCTCATTGCGCTTTGACACAAAAAAGCCCGGGGGATTATCCGATGCGCCCCCCAGGCTTTCTTTATTGACAACACTTTTTTTTGGCTTTTTGCACTTCGAGGATGAGCAGATCCAACTTCATGGAAAGCGGCAAGACTTCCGCAGCTCCCAAGCGAACGGGTTCACCGCTCACAAACTGATACAGCTCATGCCTGAGCCGCTCCAATTCTTCTTCCACTGCCTTGCATGGCAAGATTTCAGCCATGAAGATCCCCTCTTCCTATTTGCCGGTATGACCAAACCCACCTGCACCGCGAGCTGTTTCATCCAACTGCTCCACGATCTCCAACGATACCTGCGGCACCTCTGCGAAGACAAGCTGAGCAATGCGATCTCCGCGTTCAACGCTAAACGGTTCATCCCCCAAATTAAGCAAAATGACACCAATTTCGCCCCGATAGTCAGCGTCGATCGTACCGGGAGAATTGAGAACGGTGATCCCCTGCTTTAAGGCCAAGCCACTTCGGGGCCGTACTTGCGCTTCCAGGCCCGTCGGCATGGAAACGGCGATTCCGGTAGGGATCAACTTCCATTTCCCCGGCTCGATCACGGATGTTTCCTTTACCGCTGCATGAAGGTCAAATCCGCTGGAACCAATGGACATTTTTGTTGGAAGAGGCAAATCTTCGTTTCCTTGTAGTTGAATAACTTTGACACCGATCAAGCGAGTTCCTCCCTGAAACCTTCTGGTATTTTACCGTCAGGTGAGATGAGAGCCAGCGACATGGGAGAGGTGAAAAGCTCACAAGCCAGCTCATTGACATCATTTAAGGTAATCCGCTCCACACTGTCCACGATTTCATCCATGGACAGATGCCTTCCCAGCAGAAGCTCATTTCTTCCCAAACGGCTCATGCGATTGTTTGTGCTCTCCAAGCCCAACATCAAACTGCTTTTCAGCTGTTCTTTTGCTTTGTTCAATTCATCAGCGGTCAATCCATGCCGTTTCACTTGCTCCAGTGTCTGGCAAATGCATTCGCACACTTCTTCTTCCTGGCCATGCTTGGTTCCGGCATAAACGGCAAACACGCCCCCATCGCGATGCGCGGAGTGATATGAGTAAACAGAATAAGCGAGGCCCCGCTCTTCCCGGATTTCCTGGAACAAACGCGAACTCATGTTTCCTCCGAGAACATTATTAAGTAAAACCAGCGTATAAATGCGTGAATCCCGAATCGAAAGTCCCGGAAGGCCAATGCAGAGATGAGTCTGTTCCGTCGGCTTTTGTCTTACTTTCACCCCCGGCACAAATCGGAGGGGATTCGTCCCTTTGACCGCCGACTTTCCTTGAAATCCGCCAAATGATGCGACGATTTGGTCGTAATAATCATCCGGCAGATTCCCGGCCACCGCAACCACCACCTGGTCCGGCGTATAATGATCCTTTTTGTATTCAAGCAGGGCTTCTCTCGTAAAGCGGAGGACCGTCTCCTCATTTCCGAGCACGGGATAGCTGAGAGTGTGATTCCCGAGTGAGGCGACCGACAGCAAATCGTGAACCAAGTCGTCCGGTGTATCTTCCACCATGCGAATTTCCTCAACAATCACCTTTTTCTCTTTTTCAATTTCGCCCTCGGCAAAAACGGAGCCAAAAAACATATCCGTGAGAATTTCCAGAGCGGTGGAAAAATGTTGATCCAGCACTTTTCCGTAATAGCAGGTGATTTCTTTGGAAGTAAATGCGTTGACATGGCCGCCGATCGCATCAAAAGCCTCCGCCAGCTGCCTCGCCGATCTTTTTTCCGTCCCCTTGAACATCATGTGCTCAATAAAATGGGAAATTCCGTTATTTTGTTGATTTTCATCTTTTGAACCCGCACCCACCCAGATGCCCAGCGCGACAGAGCGGACATGCGGGATTTTCTCGGCGACGATCCGAACCCCGTTTGGCAACGTATGTTTTACGATCAAGTAAGATCCTCCTTATCCACGGCAAGAGAGCATTAATCAAGCAGTATCCATACTATAACAAAACTTGCATATCCGCTCAAATCAATCTGCCCGATTGGATGAAAGAACTTCACCGACCGTTGTCCATTTTAATCCTTTTCTCTTCCCCTCACGCAAAATTTGCCGCAAAGCTTTTACCGTCCGGTCTGTCGGATGCGTCAACAAAAGGTGACCTGGTCCGAGTTCCCTTTTCACTTTGGTAACCATCATCCCCGGGGAGACGGATTTGCGCCAATCGACAGTGTCAACAGTCCATAAAACCGTTTGCAGCTGGTGCTTGGCTGCGACTTCACATACCATCCGGTTAAAATCACCTGCGGGAGGAGCAAACCATTTGCTTTTGGTGTTCAACGTTCGCTCAATCAGGGACTCGGTTTTCCCGATTTCCCGTTCCATTTGATTCCTGCTAATTTTGCTCATCAACGGATGCGAATAAGCGTGATTGCCGATCTCATGCCCGTCGACTGCGATTCGCCGTGCCATGTCCGGATTTTTTTCCAGCCACGAACCATCAAGAAAAAATGTGGCTTTTACCTTTTCCTCTTTCAATATCTTTAGCATGTCAGGAATATATTCCGTGCCCCAGGCCACATTCACCATCAAAGCAACCGCTTTTTTTCGTTCATTCCCACGGTAAACCGGTTGGGGACCGAGATCGCTCAAAGAGACTTTCGGGGGAATCTCCCGATAAACCCAAACGATTTTCGACTGATCTTTTTGTCTGAGAGTCCGTCGCACCGTTTCTTCTATGTTCACTTCCCTGCCATTTAGGCCGGGAATCGCTTTCCATACCCGATCAACCCGTGCATCAATCGGTTTTATGTAATACTTGGCTGCCTCTTTTTTCACCCGTTCATAAAGCGGGTTTTCTTCATCAAAATAATGAAATACCTGTATTGATTTATGATTTTTCACAGATGCCACATAAGATTCGATCACTGGTGTTTGCACCAAGACGACCATAAAAACAACAGACAAGAGTATGGATGCCGCCCGGATCGGAAACAAGGCTTGTCACCTCCTTTTTTCCTACCATATGCGGGCAGGCATCTTCCTATTCTTCCCCTGAAAACGTAAAAAAAGAGACAGATCGCTCTGACTCTTTTGTTGCTTCCCTGTCACGATTCTTTTTTCTTATCCGCCTGCTCCTTCAGAAGCACTTTCCGGGATAAGTTAATCCGGCCTTGGTCGTCGATCTCTGTCACTTTCACCATGATCGAATCACCGACCTTGACTACATCGCTCACCTTGCCCACACGGTTGATATCCAATTGGGAAATATGGACAAGCCCCTCTTTTCCAGGGAAGAGTTCCACAAATGCGCCGTATTTTTCCACGCGCTTCACTTTGCCGAGATAGGTTTCTCCCACGGCGACTTCGCGCACCAGATCTTCAATGATCTGTTTTGCCCGTTCATTTTGTGCGGGATCGGGCGAAGCGATGTAAATGCGTCCGTCTTGCTCAATATCGATCTTGACGCCGGTCTCCTCGATAATTTTATTGATGACGCGACCGCTCGGGCCAATCACATCGCGAATTTTGTCAGGATGAATTTTCATTGTGAGGATCTTGGGCGCATACGGCGAGAGCTCTTTTCTCGGTTCGGAAATCACTTCGGCCATATGATCCAGGATAAACAGGCGCGCTTTCCGCGCTTGATCAAGGGCACGCTCCAGGATCTCCCGGTCGATCCCTTCAATTTTAATATCCATTTGCAGCGCTGTTACCCCTTTTCGGGTACCCGCCACCTTGAAATCCATATCGCCGAGATGGTCTTCCATGCCTTGGATGTCAGTCAGGACAACCACATTGTCTCCCTCTTTGACCAATCCCATGGCAATCCCGGCCACCGGCGCTTTAATTGGCACCCCGGCACTCATCAAGGCGAGGGTGGATGCACAAATGCTCGCTTGGGAAGTGGAACCGTTTGATTCCAAAACTTCGGAAACAAGGCGAATCGTATACGGGAATACCTCTTCGGAGGGGATCACCGGTTCCAGGGCCCGTTCCCCCAAAGCACCATGTCCGATCTCCCTGCGTCCGGGTGCACGAATCGGTTTCGCTTCGCCCACGCTGAAAGGAGGGAAATTATAATGATGCATAAACCGCTTGGACTCTTCCAGATCAAGCCCGTCCAAAATCTGCACATCACCGAGCGCACCCAAGGTACAAACGCTGAGAACCTGCGTCTGTCCCCGTTTGAACAACCCGGAACCGTGCGTGCGGGGCAGAATATCGATTTCGCTGGACAGAGGGCGGATCTCGTCGTATTTCCGTCCATCCGGCCGCTTTTCTTCTTCCAAGATAAGACGGCGTACTTGTTCTTTTACGATCTGATCGAATACGTGGAAAATCTCGCTTTCTTTTTCCGCATATTCCTCCTCGGCCATCTCTTGCGCCAATTGCTGTGCCACCTGTTCTTTCACTTGGTCAATCGCATCTTGGCGCGCCTGCTTTTCCGTCACCTGAACCGCGTCAATGATCGCCGAAGTTGCCAGTTCGCGTACCCGCTGGTTGATGGTTTCATCCACCTGATACAGCTGTGTCTCCATTTTTGGAAGACCCACTTGGCTCACAATCTGTTCCTGGAAGGCAACCAGCTCTTTGATTACCTCATGGCCGAAAAGAATCCCTTCCAAGATCACCGATTCGGGGATTTCATCAGATCCGGCTTCCACCATGTTGATTCCGTCTTTGGTGCCGGCCACGACCAGGTGCATTTCCGATTTTTCCATCTGCTCCACTGTCGGATTGATGACGAACTTCCCGTCGACCCTGCCGACCACGACACCGCCGATCGGCCCTTTAAAAGGAATGTCGGAAATGGAAAGTGCTGCCGAGGCCCCGATCAGAGCAGCAATCTCAGAGGAACAATCCTGATCGACCGACATCACGGTTGTCACCACTTGGACTTCATGGCGAAACCCTTCATCAAAAAGCGGACGGATCGGACGGTCGATCAGCCTTGAAGCAAGAATCGCTTTTTCACTGGGCCGTCCTTCGCGTTTGATAAAACCGCCCGGGATTTTTCCTACTGCATACAACCGCTCTTCATAATTGACCGTGAGCGGGAAAAAATCCGTGTCCCGCGGCTCCTTGGAAGCTACGGCTGTGGCCAAAACCGCCGTCTCCCCATAGCGAACCATGACGGAACCATTTGCCTGACCAGCAAATTTTCCAACTTCTAAGATCAGTTTACGACCTGCGAGCATCGTTTCAAATATTGCCGGTTCCATGTTACAGTATTTTCCTCCTCTCGAAAACGTACATAAACAATCCATAATTCTTCATATGTACATTATGATCCTTCTCCGGTCATTTTAAAAGACAATAAGTTAAAAAGCGGGGCAAATGCCCCACTTTTTGGCTATCGACGCAATCCGAGTTTTTCGATCAGCTCGCGATAACGGGTAATGTCTTTGTTCTTCAGGTAGTTGAGCAAATTACGGCGTTGCCCTACCATTTTCAAAAGACCACGGCGGGAATGATGATCTTTTTTGTGGTCTTTCAGGTGAGCGTTCAGCTCATTGATGCGATGGGTCAAAATCGCAATTTGCACTTCCGGAGATCCGGTATCTCCTTCATGCTTTTTAAATTGGTCAATGATTTCTTTTTTGCGTTCGTTTGTCAATGCCATTGTGTATCCTCCTTTTGCTAAAACCCCCGTGACCCAGAGTATCGCCGAGGCATCGATCCACCGAGCCAGGGTTAAACCCAGCAGACAGCGCCTGCTGACACCGGATAAGTATATCACAGGAAAGCACGGAGTACAATAACCATTATTCTACAAATTCTTTCAGCCAGTTCTCCGCGTATTCCCGATCGGACTGAATTTGCTTAATTAATTCGTCCACAGAGGGAAACTTCTTCTCTTCCCGGATAAATGAGAGGAATTCCACTGATAAAATCTGTCCATATAACTGCACATTTTTCCCCAGAAGATGAACTTCCAGGCTCTCGCGGGGAACCGGGTCCGCAAAGGTGGGACGAACCCCGATATTCATAATCCCATATGATTTTTCACCGCCGACTGAAGCACTGACGATGTATACGCCCCGTTTGGGCACAAGATAAGGATCAAGCAAATCGAGGTTGGCAGTGGGAAAACCGATCTTCCGTCCTCTCTGGTCCCCGGTCACCACTTTCCCTTTCAGCTCATAGGGACGGCCCAGAATTCGGCAGGCAACTTCTACATCTCCCGCATCCAGCGCCTGACGCAAGCGGGTGCTGGATGCGGCGATTTCTCCTGACAAGATCGGCTCAACAATGCGCGTCACAAACCGGCCCCGGGCGAGAAGCGGGAGGTCGGACGCCTTTCCGGCGGCACATCGGCCAAACGTAAAATTAAAGCCGGTGACAATCCCTTTGACCCCCAGCGGATGCAATACTTTCTCCACAAAATCTTCCTTCTTGAGCGAGGCAAAATCAAGGTCGAATTTTATAACATACGTTCGCTGTACTCCCAACTTCGCAAACTGATCCAGCTTGGCCGGAAGCGGAGTCAGGTAGCGATTCACGCCCGCCTGCCCCAACACCTCTCGCGGATGGGGATGAAACGTCATGACCGCCGGCACCGCATCCAGTTCTTTAGCCAGCATGACCGCTTCCTTGATCACAGCCTGATGCCCGAGATGCACACCGTCAAAATAACCGATCGCAAGCACAATTTTTTGCGCTTTTGGATCTTGTTTCTCAATCGGATAAGTTAAAAATATCGTTTCCATCAACATTCCACTTCCCGAAACACTTTTTCCGGTTTCGCCAATCCGCCGGGCATCACTCGATACAAAGCACAAAATCGTCCGGATTCCGAGTAAACCCGCACCAGGCTTCCCGATGCAGGCAAGCCTGAAAACCGAAGTTCCCAACCGTCCAGGACGCGTTTGACATCTTCATCACCAACAACCAGCGATGGCCATAAGCTGAGCGCATCGCCGGGGGAAACGAGATATTCTCCCAGCTTTTGCTGCTCTGCCGCCTGGGCGAGTTCTTCCAACATCCAGCAATCTTCCAAGTGAAACGGACCGCTTTGCGTGCGGACAAGCCCGGTCATGTGAGCAGGGTAACCGAGCGCTCGTCCGAGATCGACGCAAAGCGTACGGACATAAGTCCCTTTGGAACACAGGACATCAAACGAAATCTTGGGATAAGGTGTATCTTCGATCCCCAGCAGATGCAGTTCATAAATGAAGACTTTCCGCGAAGGACGCTCAATCTCTTTTCCCTCACGAGCCAGTTCATACAGTTTCTTTCCTTTGATCTTTACCGCAGAATACATCGGCGGAACCTGCTCAATCTCTCCTGTAAAGCGGCTGAAAATCGCTTCAACACAAGGATGATCCAATTTTTCCACGGAATCTGCCTTTGCCGTGATTTCACCCGTCTGGTCTTCCGTATCGGTAGAGATTCCCACCATAAACGAACCGCGGTACCGCTTCGGCATGGCCTGAATATACTCGGCTATGCGGGTCGCTTGTCCCAAACAAACAGGCAGCACGCCCTCCACTTCCGGATCAAGCGTGCCTGTATGTCCCACTTTTTTTTGTCCTGCCAAACGCCTCACTTTGGCCACAACGTCGTGGGAAGTGAGCCCTTTTGGCTTAAATACCGGCAAAATCCCGTGGTATGTCATCTTTTTTCACACTCCAGTTCCAGGCGAAGGCGGGGAAGCATTTTTTCTTCCGCTTCCTTGAGCGAACCGTGAAAGGTGCATCCGGCTGCCCGGGCATGTCCACCGCCGCCAAACGCTTTGGCCACCTTTCCGACATCGACGAACTCCCGGGACCGCAAACTCACTTTTACCGTCCCGTCCTCCGTTTCCCGGAACAGGATTCCGACATCAACCCCCAAGATGTTTCGGGCGTAATTCACAATGCCATCCAGATCTTCATGTGACTGCAAAAAAGCGTCCGTATCCTTCCTGCTCAAACTCATCCAAGCCACAAGCCCGTCATCGGATCGGCGCAGGCTGGAGAGCGCTTTTTGCAGCAATTGAAGCTGTTCGATGGTCACCGTTTCAAGAACGGCATCGGCGATTTTGTGGGACTCGATGCCCGTATCCACCAGCTGTGCGGCAATTCTCAGGACTTTGGGGGTGGTGTTGGAATAGCGAAATCCGCCGGTATCAGTCAATAAACCGGTATAAAGATAACTGGCCAGCCGTTGATCCAGGGAAACCCCCGCCTGTTCAACCCAATCGAACAGAATCTCAACCGTCGCCGCCGCATCGGGCACGACGATGTTGACATCTCCAAAGCGTTCATTGGTCGCATGATGATCAATATTGATGATGAAGGCATCTTCTGCGAGCAACTGCCGGATGTTGCCCATCCGTTCCCGATCAGCACAATCGAGCGCGATCACATGACGAAAGCGCCCGCTAATCTGATCAGTGGAAACGATCTCTTTTGTTCCCTCCAGGATGAAAAATTTCTTGGGAACGGGGGATTCATTCACCATTGTCACCTGTTTGCCCCATCTTTTCAACAGGTATCCTGCGGCAAGGGTGGAGCTGACTGCATCTCCATCCGGATTGACATGAGATACAATCAGCACTTGATCCGCTTCGCTGATGAAATGTTGAAGAGACTCAAACCACACCATTATTCTTTAGTCCCCTCTGTTTTCACTTCGTAAAGCAAGCGGGAAATGTGTTCGCTGTGCTCCAGCGACTCATCCATCACAAACAGCAGCTCGGGAACGTGGCGCAACCGGATGCGGCGCCCGATTTCCGAACGGATATAACCTTTGGCTTTTTCCAGTGCGGACAGCGTTTCTCCTTTTTCTTGAGCGCTTCCCAATACGCTGATATACACTTTGGCAATTTGCAAGTCGCCCGTCATTTCCACCCTGGTGATGGTGACAAAGCCGATGCGCGGATCTTTGATCTCTTGCTGAATGATTTGGCTCAGCTCTTTCTTTACCTGTTCGCCGACACGGCTTACCCGAATGCGTGCCACCTTCAAAACCTCCTAACACTCTTGAGTTACACATATGTGACGACAGCATCGTAAATCTCTAGCTCATCGAAATTCTCGATGAGGCGAAGCGCCTGCTGCAGTTCCTGTTCAACCACTTTCCTGCTGCTGCCCACACCGACGACAGCGATTTCCGTCAACTGGCGATCATCTTGTTTTCCCGTTTCCGCCACCGATAGATTGAATTTGTTGCGAACCTTGGCTTGCACACTCTTGATGACACGGCGTTTATCTTTGAGGGAAGCGGAAGCAATCACCCGCCCTTTGATCTCCAGTAGGCCGATGACGCTCATTACTTCCGTTCCACTTCTTCAATCACATATACTTCGATAAGGTCGCCTTCTTTGATGTCATTATAGTTTTGCAGGGTTAAACCACATTCATACCCCTGTGCAACCTCTTTTACATCATCTTTAAAGCGTTTGAGCGTATCCAGTTTGCCATCGTGAATAACAACCCCATCGCGGATGATGCGGGCATTTCCATCGCGAACGATCTTGCCTTCGATGACATAACAGCCGGCGATGGTTCCCACTTTGGACACTTTGAAAATTTGCCGAACTTCGGCCGAACCGACCACTTTTTCTTCAAACTCCGGATCGAGCATTCCTTTCATGGCCGCTTCGATTTCTTCAATTACATTATAAATGACCCGGTGCAAGCGAATATCCACTTTTTCCTGTTCGGCCATGGAACGGGCATTGGGTTCGGGACGGACGTTAAACCCGATCACAATCGCATTGGATGCCGACGCCAGGATGATATCCGATTCGCTGATCGCTCCGACACCGGAGTGAATGATTTTTACGTTCACGCCTTCCACATCGATTTTTTCCAGTGAACTTTTCAGCGCTTCTGCCGAACCCTGAACGTCTGCCTTGATGATAATATTGAGATCTTTCACTTCGCCCTCTTTGATCTGTTTGAAGAGGTCATCCAGGCTGACACGGCTGCTGGCGCCACGCTCTTCCTCGATTCGCTTCTGCATCCGTTTCTCGGCGATGGCCCGCCCTTTTTTCTCATCTTCAAACACCATGAACTGGTCTCCCGGGCTTGGAACATCAGGCAAACCCAAAATCTCGACCGGAGTGGACGGCGGTGCGGTTTTAATGCGGCGACCGCGATCGTTGATCATCGCCCGGATTTTGCCGAAATAATTGCCGGCGACAATTCCGTCTCCCACCTTCAGTGTACCGTTTTGTACGAGAACCGTCGCAACCGCTCCGCGCCCCTTATCAAGCTCTGCTTCGATGACGACGCCGCGAGCACGTTTATTCGGATTTGCTTTCAGCTCTTGTACTTCAGCCACGAGCAAGACCATCTCGAGGAGATCTTCAATTCCGTTTCCCGTCAAAGCGGAAACAGGAACGAAGATGGTATCCCCGCCCCATTCTTCGGGAACCAGGCCGTGCTCCATCAGCTGCTGCTTAACCCGGTCAGGATTGACACCCGGTTTATCCATTTTGTTCACCGCGACGATAATCGGCACATTTGCCGCTTTGGCATGGTTGACCGCTTCGATTGTCTGCGGCATCACGCCATCATCGGCAGCGACGACCAAGATGGTGATATCTGTCACTTGTGCACCACGTGCCCGCATGGTCGTAAAGGCGGCGTGCCCCGGAGTATCCAGGAAGGTAATTTTCTTGCCGTTTACTTCTACCTGATAAGCGCCGATATGCTGGGTAATTCCGCCTGCTTCCCCCGCGGTGACGTTACTGTTGCGGATCTGATCGAGCAACGTGGTTTTACCGTGATCGACGTGGCCCATGATGGTGACAACCGGCGGACGTTCCACCAAATCCTCAGGTGCATCCACTTCTTCTTGCTCTTCAAAATTGGATTCATCCACTTCTTCTTTGTAAATGACGGTGACATCAAACTCTTCCGCGATCACGCTCATCGTCTCTACATCGATTTCCTGGTTGATGGTTGCCATGACGCCGTGGGAAATCAGCTTCTTGATCACCGCGGATGCTTCCCGGCGCAACAGTTTGGCAAAGTCAGCCACTGTGAGCGGGCCGGAAACGGTGATTTCCTTGGGCAGAACCGGAGCTTGTTTTTCCCGGTTTTCTCCCTTGCGGTCCCCTTTTTTACGGTTGCGCCCTTTCCCGCGCCCGATGGCAAAGTCTTTGGGCGGATCGTCTTTTAATTTGCTGAAACGGCCTTTTTTCGGATCTTCTTTTTTCGCGCGCTTCGGCTGCTCCACTTTATCCTTTGCCATGAAGCCGGCGGACTTTTGGACTTCCTCGGCGGCGGAAATCCGCGGCTGACGCCCTGGCGATTTCGGCTGATTTTGTCTCTGGTTCGGCCGGTTTGGACGCGAATTTCTCTTATTTCCCGACGGCCTTTGGCTTCTTGAACCTGACTGGTTTTGATTTTTCGCTTGTTGTTTCACTTTCTTCTCTCCCTGAGCCTTCTCTTTTGCTTCCGAAGGGGCTCCCCCTTCTTTATTCATGTGTTGTTCCACTTTCTGGATCATTCCTTCATCCAGTACGCTCATATGGTTGTTCACCTTCATGCCAACCTGTTCCAACAGATTGAGCATCTCTTTACTGGAAATTTTCATTTTTTTGGCATACTCGTAAACTCGCATTTTGGCCAATCGATTCACCCCCGTCAAGTACTTACCAGCTTGGCAAACGAACGGGCAAAACCCGCATCCGTCACGGCTACAACCACTCGTTCGTCTTTTCCAATCGCTTTCCCCAATTCTTGCCGCGTTCCGTAACGAATGAGCGGAACATCATAGGATGAACATTTATCTGTAACCTTCTTCTCGGCATTTTTAGCCGCATCCGTAGCCAGAAAAACGAGCTTAGCTCTTCCAGAACGTACTTCCTGCAAAACCAATTCTTCTCCGGACACTACCTTTTTCGCCCTCGTGGCAAGCCCGAGCAACTGCAGGATCTTATCCATCTGATCCGGGGTCAAGCGTTTTTACATAATCGCGAAGCTGGTCATAAAGTTCGGATGGTACTTGCACTTTGAGGGCTCTGTCCAATGCTTTCTTTTTCTGTGCCAAATCGATATACTCCATTTTTGCGCACAAGTAAGCACCGCGTCCTGATTTTTTTCCGGTCGGATCAATTACGATCTCATTTTCCGGTGTGCGCACAATGCGAACAAGGCTTTTTTTAGGAAACATCTCCTGCGATGCAACGCACTTGCGCATGGGAACTTTACGTTGCTTCATTTTTTAGAGCAACCTCCCCACCAGTTTATTCATTGATAAGATCTTCGATTTCACGGATTTCTTCTTTTTCCTCTGCGCCAGCCAAATGCGCCTCTTCTTCTGCGGTCCGATCTTCTTCTGCAATCGGATCTTCTTCCCCGATCAGATCGTTCTCCGCTTCTGATTCACTTTTAATATCGATTTTCCAATTTGTCAATTTGGCGGCCAGGCGGGCGTTTTGCCCTTCTTTGCCGATCGCAAGCGAAAGCTGATGATCCGGCACAACGACCCGCGCCATTTTTTCCTCTTCATAAACGGTGACGGAAACAACCTTGGACGGGCTCAGCGCATTGGCAATCCACTCATCAATCTGATCAGACCAACGCACAATGTCGATTTTTTCACCCCGCAACTCGCTGACAACCGTTTGTACGCGAGCCCCGCGGTGCCCCACACAAGCTCCGACCGGATCCACATCCGGATTGTGCGAAGCGACAGCCACTTTGGAGCGATAACCGGCTTCACGGGCAATCGCCTTGATTTCGACGATACCTTCATAAATTTCCGGAACTTCCAATTCAAACAGGCGTTTCAACAATCCCGGATGAGTGCGGGAAAGAAAGATTTGCGGACCTTTCGTCGATTTCTCTACTTTGGTGATAAAAGCTTTCACACGGTCACCGTGTTTGAACCTTTCACCGGGAATCGTTTCCGCATGGGGAAGAAGCGCTTCCACCCGTCCCAGATCCACGTAGTAATAGCGGCTGTCCGCCCGCTGGACGATCCCCGTGATAATGTCTTCCTCACGGTCCACAAAGTCTTTGTAAATCGCCGTCCGCTCTGCTTCGCGAATTCGCTGGGTCACCACTTGTTTCGCCGTTTGGGCGGCGATGCGGCCAAAATCGGCGGGCGTTACTTCGATTTCGACAATATCCCCCAATTGGTAGTTCGGATCGATCTCCCTTGCCGCATCCTGCGAAATTTCCAGACGGGAATCCAAAACCTCTTCCACCACTGTTTTACGGGCAAACACCCGGACTTCTCCGGACTGCCGGTTAATGTCAACACGCACGTTCTGCGCTGAATGGAAATTCCGTTTGTATCCGGAAATCAATGCAGCTTCAATCGCTTCAATCAAAATATCTTTGCTGATCCCTTTTTCTTTTTCTAACTGCTCCAGGGCCTCGATGAACTCGGCATTCATCGGTCCCATTCCTCCCTTCGCTTTAGAACACGACGCTCAAGCGGGCTTTTGCCACTTTTTCAACCGGTATTTGAAAACTTTTTTTCTTTTCTTGAATGGTAAGTTGCACCCCATCGTATTGGCTCAACACACCATCAAATACCTTTTGCCCATCAATCGGTTCATACGTCGTAATATGCACATTTTTTCCCACGGCTTTATGAAAATCTTTTCCTTTTTTCAGGGGTCTTTCCGCACCCGGAGAAGAGACTTCCAGGATGTAGGCACCCGGAATCGGATCAGCCTCGTCCAGAGAATCGCTCAATTTTTCGCTGACGCGACTGCAATCATCCAGGTCTACCGGACGCTCCTCACGATCAATGAAAATGCGCAAAAACCAATTGTTCCCTTCTTTCTTGTACTCTACGTCGACCAGTTCCAATCCTTCTGCTTCCAAAATCGGCTTTGCCAGTTTTTCCACTGCTTCTGTTACCTGCCGACTCAAAGCCAACCCTCCTTAAAAACGGCTAATGACAGAACATCTTCGGCAAAATGCAAAGAGTGGGTCAGCGCCCACTCTTTTACCAACAGATGTATCTACAATAAGTATAGCCAAAGCGATTATACCACAATCATCAAATCGCTGGCAATTGCAAATCCTTGCTCCCGACGTGCGGAAAACCAAAGGGCCGATCGAAAAATGCAGCGATCCCAGCGATGCTGATCGCTCAGAAACCGGACCGCGCCGCGACTTCCCCGAAAAAACGGGACACATCATTTCTGATTACGATAACAAATAGTATAATAAACATGTGACCTTCACGATCCAGAAGGAGGATGACGATGACAAAGCAAAATAGCAAGCAATTACCCCAACGATCCGAAATCCCGGTGGAATACACCTGGCGGCTTGAAGATATTTTCGACAGCGACCAAAGTTGGAACGATGAATTCGACCAAGTAAAAGAACTGTTGCCCAAAATATCCCAATACAAAGGAAAACTTGGCACTTCATCCGAAACGCTCTTGGCCGCCCTCAAATTTCAGGACCATGTGCTCTACCGCTTGGGAAAGCTTTATACATACGCGCACATGCGTTATGATCAGGACACCACCAACTCCTATTTCCAGGCACTGAATGACCGGGCAAAACGGCTGTATTCCGATGCGGCAAGCGAAATGTCTTTCATGGTTCCGGAAATTCTTAGCATCAGTGAGCAAAAATTACAATCCTTTATTCAGGAAAACAAGGAATTGCAACTATACAAACACGCATTGGATCAAATCAACCAAAAAAGGCCTCATGTCCTGTCCGAACCGGAAGAAGCGCTTCTTGCGCAGGCCAGCGATGTGATGCGTTCCTCAGCCAATACATTCGGCATGCTGAACAATGCCGATCTTCGCTTTCCGACCATCATTGATGAAGAAGGAGACGAAGTGGAGATTACTCACGGGCGGTTCATCCAGTTTATGGAGAGCAGCGACCGCCGGGTGCGCAAAGATGCTTTTATGGGGCTTTACGCCACTTACAATAAATATAAAAACACCTTTGCCAGCACGCTGAGCGGGGCGGTGAAGAAAAATAATTTCTTCGCCAAGGCGCGCCGTTACCAATCGGCGAGACAGGCTGCCCTGTCATCCAACCACATTCCGGAAAAAGTATATGATCAACTGGTGGAAACGGTGAATGACCATCTTCACCTTCTGCACCGCTATGTTTCGATCCGCAAGCGCGCTCTCGGGCTTCCGGAACTTCACATGTACGATATTTATACACCGCTGGTAAAAGATGTGAAATGGAAAGTGACCTATCCGGAAGCACAGCAGATTCTCCTCGAAGGCTTAAATGTGTTGGGGGATGAATATATTTCCATCCTGAAGGAAGCATACGAAAACCGGTGGGTCGATGTTTATGAAAATAAGGGCAAACGCAGCGGAGCCTATTCTTCCGGCGCATACGGAACCTCGCCTTATATTTTGATGAACTGGCAGGACAACATGGACAATCTGTTTACGCTGGCACATGAATTCGGTCATTCCGTCCACAGTTACTACACCCGGAAGCACCAGCCTTTTGTTTACGGCGATTATACGATTTTTGTAGCGGAAGTTGCTTCCACTTGCAATGAAGCACTTTTGAACGACCATCTGCTCAAGACCACAAATGACAAACAAAAACGGTTATATCTTCTCAATCATTATCTGGATTCTTTCCGCGGGACGGTATTCCGCCAGACGATGTTTGCCGAGTTTGAACACTTGATCCATCAAAAAGCCCAAGACGGTGAAGCGCTGACCCCTGACTTGCTGACAACTCTTTATTATGAGTTAAACCGGAAGTACTACGGAGACGAAATCGTCAGTGACAAGGAAATCGGACTGGAATGGGCGCGCATCCCCCATTTCTATTACAATTATTATGTTTATCAATACGCAACCGGCTTCAGTGCAGCGGCGGCTCTGTCCAGCCAGATCTTGAGCGAAGGCAAACCGGCTGTGGACCGCTATCTCTCTTTCCTGAAGGCGGGCAGCTCCGATTATCCGATCGAAGTGCTGAAAAAAGCCGGCGTTGACATGACGACGGCAGAGCCGATCAAGCAAGCGCTAAAAACATTTGAAACGAAATTGGATGAGCTGGAAGAGCTCCTCTTCTGACAAAAGAACCCTGCCCTTGCCCGTCAAGCAAAAAGCCATTGAGTCTATGAAGCAGTACTTTACAGACTCAATGGCTTTTTTGTGTTTGTAGCAGGAGAACAAATGTTTATCATCAAATGTTATTGTTACATAGAATATTCGATGTTGGATGAAGGTGAGTACAAGTTTGATAACGGAAGGTTCAAGAACTCCGGAAAAGGCTGGAACTGCTGATAAAACGGCTCAGTGCCTTTCAGGGGTAAAAGAGCGAAATCTGATCTGAATAGCGCAAAGACGCTTCCAAAAAACAGTTTTCCCAAAACATTTCGAATCAGGAGTGGATGCTATTTGAAAGCGATTATTTCCCAATTAGAAAACTATATGAGTAAGTTAGAAGAAAATCGTTATTTTAATGGATCTGTATTAGTAGGTTATAAAGGAGAAATTTTACTAAGCCGTGGTTATGGTTGGAGTAATATAGAACATACTGTACCGAATACACCTCAAACTAAATATCGAATTGGCTCCATCACTAAAGGTTTTACAGCCATGGCTGTTCTTCAGCTGCAAGAACAGGGACTACTATCGGTGTTAGAACCCATTCGTAATTATATTCCCGACTTTCCCAAAGGTGATCAAATCACGATCCATCACTTGCTTACACACACTTCCGGCATTCCTAATTTTGTTAAATTCCCGGATTACTGGACCAGGATTATGCGATTGCCTTCTACTTTGGATCAAACCATCGATTTATTCAAGAATCTTCCTCTGGAGTTTATACCCGGAGAACGGTTTTCTTATTGTACATCGTCCTACATTTTACTTACTAAGATGATTGAACGACTTTCTAAGCAATCCTATGCCAGTTTTCTAAATCGTTACATTTTTGGCCCGCTTAAAATGAATGACACGGGTGTAGATGATGGTCGTACGATAGTCCATAATCTTGCTTCAGGATATTCTGTCTGGAAAGAGATAATTCATACAGAACACATGGACATGTCCATTCCTGTCGGGGGATATGGGTTGTATTCTACAGTCGAGGACTTATATCGCTGGGATCAGGCTTTATATACAAATAAACTCGTATCATATGAGTCACTCCAATCTATGTTTACTCCTCATCTGGAAAACTATGGTTACGGATGGGCTGTTCAACAGCTGGAGATCGGTAACAAATATCATACTTGTATTAGTCATTATGGGGATATCAATGGTTTCTGCGGAAATATTCTTCGATTCGTAAACGATAATCTTACAGTTATTATCTTGAGCAACCTAAATATTACTCCGGTAACATGGATCGGAAAAAACCTAGTTCGTTTATTTTTTGGTGTACCGATCTCATTTCCTGAAGTAACGACATCAATTGATCTAAATGAAAGTGTTGTTAAGCACATAATTGGAATCTATCAGATAGAAAACTCTGAAAGAAAAATAACAATTACCTATGAAGGAGGACAATTACATCTAAGTGTGACTAAAATGCATGGAGCACCTTTTCAATATCCAATACACCCTGTTTCCGTCACTGAAGATTACATCCAGTTCAGAACTGAATATATTGATGAGACATTAGTATTTAATATAAACAAAACTCCCATTCAATTAATGTATAGAGAGATGGATCAGACACATATAGCCTTTCATTTAAGCTAATTAGATAAATAAGCTCATATCCCAGGGGACCGGATTTCATATTTGAGTCGCAGTATCTTATTTGGCGACGGCATCCGTCTGTTCCTTTCAGACCCGGAAGGGTTTATATCAAATTACGGAAGTGATGCTCCCTTTACCCCTTCCAGAAAGCACTCAAACGCACAAAGAAGGCGGTAGAAATAGCGTGCATGCAGCAAACAAAACTAAAAAATAAGATAAACAGGGATGCTCAATGGGCCATCCCCGTTTTTTTTCTGCATTTTACCTGCGGAAAAACACCTGTGGTATTCTCCCATAAAAATCTGTCTATTCTTTTAAAGGCATATTTTTGTTATCGTTTTTTCTCATAGAGTTTATATACAAAATTCCTTATTTAGAGTCCAATCTAAACGACGAATCCACTCGTCTTGCACATCCTTTGCAGCATTTTCCACACGCAACAACACATTCCAAACTTTAGCAATACAATAAGCCTTTATGAGATTAGGCTCATAAGAAATATTTCTGTGTGAAGCATATCCATTAATAAAAGATTCAAGGAGAAAATCAGCCTTGTCCGGATAATGGAAATTCGTAAACCAATATACCCACGCCAAATCATTTAACGGATGCGCCCACTCCGCCCACTCCCAATCCAGTACAGACAGCTTCTTTCCAGGTGATATCAATATATTATGCGGCCCATAATCCCCGTGGGTTAATACCCACTCACTTTCCCTTTCCTCAATGACTGACAAAATCCCGGCTGATGACGTTTTTAATGATAAAGGTACGAAGTCCAAGTCGAACGCTGTTTCTCTCAGAGAATTCAAGGAACTCTTTCGAATAATTCCATTCCCATTAAGACAGGTAATAGCATGAATATGAGAAGCAAGAGTTATACCAAGCAACTTGTATAATTCAACAGCATCATTCCACTTGTGATCGTCTAAAATGAACTGACCGTTGATTCCTTCTCGGTAATCCATAACCATTATTCTGAAATCGAACAGATCAAATGTTTCATATAAAGCAGGAGTGATATCGGATCCATTAAGCAGGCTGAGACAACTAATTTCGTTTAAAGCATCCTGGTTATCCCTTCGTGCAATCTTGGCAACTAATAATGGATCTGTACCGTCCATTAGAACTGTCGAGTTCGTATACCCCCCTTTTAATGGAGTTATTTTCAATGCACCGTATTGCTGAATCAATTTTACAAAAATTCGTTCCATCATTTTAGGTGACCTCATTCTTTCAAGTCAGATGTAAAACAATGATTGAACAATCTATACATTACTCTTCTAGATGATCAAAGTTGTTCTTTTTCAACTAAAGATCATATCAAACGACAGAACGGGATGCCCAATTGAGCATCCCGTTTCTTTTTGATTGAATTGTGAAAAGCACTTGGTGTATAAGCTTGGTCAGTCACAGGCAGCGCATGTTTGTAAAGTACTACTGCACAGGTGGCTCTACGCGATTTGTGATACTGGTGGAACAGGCGCTAAAATTTTCCGGGCACCGGGTTCTTTACTTTTCAAACAGATGCAGGTATTCGCCATAACCCTCTTTTTCCAGATCTTTTTTGGGAATGAAGCGGAGCGCGGCTGAATTGATGCAATAGCGCAAATGTGTCGGAGCAGGGCCGTCATTAAACACATGTCCCAAATGGGAATCTGCTTCCCTGCTGCGAACCTCCGTACGAATCATGCCAAACCGGTCATCCAGCTTTTCGACGATTTGCTCAGGATGAAGCGGTTTGGTAAAACTGGGCCAGCCACATCCGGCATCAAACTTGTCCAGAGAACTGAACAAAGGTTCACCGGAAACAATATCCACATAAATCCCTTCTTCATCATGATCCCAATATTCATTGCGAAAGGGAGGTTCTGTTCCTTCCTTTTGTGTCACTTCATACTGGAGAGCAGTCAACCTCTTTTGCAGTTCCTCTCGATTCGGAATCGGACGGCGTGCCCGTCTGACTTTCGAGGACTCTTCTTTCATCACTTTGCACCTCTTTTTTCGATACTGGTAAGTTTTATTATATACAAAAAAGATTATCCAGTTTGGATAATCCATAAACGGTATTCCCTGAAAACTAAAGAGTGAGTAAGGCATGACCCGAGAAGTATCGGTTCATTTGCTCTGTGAAGAGCTCCTTAGAAAGGAGGTGATCCATCCCCACCTTCCGGTAGGGATACCTTGTTACGACTTCACCCCAATCATCTGCCCCACCTTCGGCGGCTG